>NZ_PQMR01000004.1:0-154430 GCF_008930935.1 Corynebacterium sp. 11A | reverse complement strand
GGGTTAGTCTGGCGGGGGGGGGTGTTCAAAAAGATTCAATAGAACGTGTCGTTATACTTAATAAAGAACTGTTTACTGTCCGAGCTAATGTGCGGGCTCTTTAGCGAGAGGCGGCCACGCTGTGGCGTGCCGAGCGTGGTGCCGGTAGGACATATGCCATATTCGTATCGCAGATAGTGGGAGGCCCGACGAGCAGTGTCAGGTGATCTGGAGCGACAGCTCGCCCCGCTGGTCGCGCCCGCTGCTGATGGGGATAATAGAGCTCTACAGGAAATTATTCGGCTGATTCACCCTCTGGTGACTCGCTATGTGCGGGCGCGCATCTCCCGTAGTCAGTATCCCGCGCCCGAGGATGTGATCCAGGATGTGTGCCTAGCGGTGGCTACCGCGGTACCGAACTATAAAGATCATGGGCGCCCCTTCATGGCCTTTGTTTATGGAATCGCTTCCAATAAAGTGATTGATGCACATCGGGCCATGGGGCGCGACCGATCACACCCCACCGACGAGGTCCCTGACACTGCAGATTGCTCGATGAATCCCGAAGATGTAAGTCCAAGTCTCGACGGTAGTAACGAGGTGAGGGCCTTGCTCGATCTACTAAGTGATAGGTCTCGCGAAATCCTTGTACTCCGCCTCTTTGTGGGACTGAGCGCAGAGGAAACTGCGGAGGTTCTGGACACCACAGCAGGGGCAGTGCGCGTGGCACAACACCGAGCGCTGAAGCAGCTGCGTAAGAAATTTGAAGGAAGCACACGATGACATCTCGTTCTCACGAAGATCCGAGGGATCTGTCTGTGCAGCGCGATGAATTTTTTCAGTGCGATGCATTCCTCGACGAACTCGCCGCCGGAGCTGATCCCAGCCATGGCTCGGACCCCCTCGCCGCGGCCCTCGCGGGCATGCGCGAGGAAGTGCACAGCGATGCCGCCAGCGACTCGGTGCCGGATATTCGCGCGTTGCTGGATCAGGCGGCAGCTACCACCACGGATCCCACCGATGCTTCGGTGGCCTCGATCGCCACGCACCGCGCTAGGCGGCGGCGTCCGCAGCGGCCGCGCCTGATGGGCATGGTAGGTGGCGCCGCGCTCGGCGCTGTGGCTGCCAGCGCCATGATTGTGGTGGGCGGCACCACCGTCTACAACGCCCAGCCTGGCGGCCCCCTGTGGGGTGCTCGCGTCGCCGTCTTCGGTGAGCCCCAAGCCAATATGGTGCAGCTCGCCTCGACCTTGGAGGAAGCCGATGAACTGCGCGAGCGCGGCGATGTGGAAGGGGCCAAGCGGCTTATCGCCCAGGCCCGTGAATTGATCAACTACCTCGATGAACGTGATCAGGAGCTTGCTCACCGCCGCGTGGAAGAAGCCCAGCGCACCGTCACCATGACTCCCGCCGCGCCGCGCCCGTCCACGCGTACCTCCACGGTGACCGCCACGGTCACGCAGTCGAATTCCCCGGCGAGCACGCAGTCGTCGAAGCCCAGCGCCACGACGGAGACCACCACCGCTACAGAAACCGTCACGGAAACCGTCACCGAGTCCCATGACTATGGCGAGACCACTCGACCGGTGCGACCCGGCCAAGAGCCGGAGGTAGTGAACTCGCCGCTGGCTCCGGGTGAGCGCTCCCTCGAGGTGGGCACGAAGGATCCCAAGGATGACAAAAAGAAGTCCGCGGTGGGGCGCTTGATGCACGATGGCGGCCACGAACTGCCCAGCGATCAGCTCTGATTACTCCCCAACACATCACGACAGGCCCCACCATATGGCGGGGCCTGTCGTGATGTATTGGGATTTAACGGCCGAAGCGGCGGTGGGTGATGCCGTCGAGAAAGCCCATGCAGTACTCCCAAGGGGCATATTCATCGGGATTGGGGTTGGCACTCGGCTCGTGCACCGGCGGCAACTCGTCCTGCAAGGTGGCGTGAATATTAGATTGCATCATCTCCCAGTCGCAATAATGGGGGCGATCGCAATCCTCACAGAAGTAGACGATGCCCTTGATCCCGCGAGGAGCGAGATGGGTGCGGAACTCCTTGACCAGCGTGAGATCCTGATGCAGGCCGGCGCGCTCGTCCTCGCTCAGGGGCGCAAAGGGCTCGTCCTCGTCCAACAGACGGGCGGGGTCGTTGGGATCGCCTTCAAAGGGATCGCGTGGCATCTCAGAGAAATTCACATCGTTCAGGGTATTGAGTGTGCCCTCATTAATCAACTGTCATCCTCCGCTCAGCAATCGGGCATCCCCAGCGCCCCCATCTGCCACGAGTAGGGGTAGCAGGGGAGAAGTGTTCTCAACTCTAAGGCGGAGGGATTAGTGTTGAAAGCACCTGTATCTGCACCGTGCCGGTGAGCGTGGCCGCGAGGTGGCGTCGATCAGTATCGAACGCCCCCAAAGACGGTGACGCTGGGACAGTGACGGGGATACGCGCGACTACGAGGAGGATCTTTCAAGCAGATGAATAACGAGCGAGTGACAACCGGTGGCGATGATCCTAACAAGGTGGCCTTGGTGGGGTTGACCTTTGATGATGTGCTGCTTTTGCCCAATGAGTCCAATGTGATCCCCTCCGAGGTGACGACGTCCGCGCAATTAACGCGCAAGCTGCGCCTGCACATTCCGGTGGTGTCTGCGGCCATGGATACCGTCACCGAGGCACGCATGGCCATTGCTATGTCCCGCCAAGGTGGCATGGGTATTTTGCACCGCAATCTCTCGATCCAGGATCAGGCCGAGCAGGTGGAGCTGGTCAAGCGCTCCGAATCCGGCATGGTCTCCGATCCCGTCACCTGTCGTCCCGACCAGAGCATTGGCGAGGTGGATGCGCTGTGCGCCCGCTTCCGTATCTCTGGGCTGCCTGTGGTGGACGATAACGGCGTGCTGCTGGGCATCTGCACCAACCGCGATATGCGCTTCGAGCCGGACTTCAACCGTCCGGTCGCCGAGGTCATGACTCCGATGCCATTGGTGGTGGCCAAGGAGGGCGTGAGCAAGGAGGAAGCACTGCACCTGCTCAGTGCCAATAAGATCGAGAAGCTGCCGATCGTGGACAATGACAACCGCTTGGTGGGGCTGATCACGGTCAAAGACTTCGTGAAGACCGAGCAGTACCCGCACTCCTCCAAGGATCAGCGCGGTCGCCTGCTCGTGGGCGCAGGTATCGGCACCGGCGATGAGTCCTGGCAGCGCGCTGGGGCGTTGGTGGATGCCGGCGTGGATGTGCTCGTGGTTGATTCCGCCCACGCCCACTCCCGCGGTGTGCTGGAAATGGTCTCCCGAGTGAAGAAGGAATGGGGCGAGACCGTCGAGGTGATCGGTGGTAACTTGGCCACCCGTAGCGCCGCGAAAGCCATGATCGAGGCCGGTGCGGACGCCATCAAGGTGGGCATTGGCCCAGGTTCTATCTGCACTACGCGCGTGGTCGCAGGTGTGGGCGCCCCGCAGATCACCGCCATCATGGAGGCCGCCACCGAGGCCCACAAGGCGGGCGTGCCCATTATTGCCGATGGCGGCATGCAATACTCTGGCGATATCGCTAAGGCGCTGGCCGCCGGCGCCTCTACCGTAATGCTCGGCTCCATGCTGGCCGGCACCGCCGAGGCCCCGGGCGAGATCACCGTGGTCAACGGCAAGCAGTACAAGATGTATCGCGGCATGGGCTCGCTGGGGGCGATGCGCGGCCGTGGCCTCTCCGGTGAGCAGCGCTCCTTCTCCAAGGACCGCTACTTCCAGGCTGATGTGAAAAGCGAAGATAAGCTGGTGCCGGAAGGCATCGAGGGGCGCGTGCCCTTCCGTGGCTCGATCGACTCCATCACCCACCAGCTGGTGGGCGGCTTGCGCGCGGCCATGGGCTACACCGGCTCCTCCAGCATTGAGGAGCTTCATGAAGCTCAGTTCGTGCGGATCACCGGTGCCGGGTTGCGCGAGTCGCACCCCCACGACATTCAGATGACCGTTGAAGCTCCGAACTACTACCAGCGCTAAGATGAAGGCTCTAGGCAGACGACCTAGGGCCTTTCTTCTTGACCCTAGGCACCTATACGCCCCCGACATAGACGGAAAGTGAATACCAAAGACTATGCGTGACATCGTGGAAATCGGCATCGGCCGGGAGGCCCGCCGCACCTACTCGCTCGCTGACATCGGGCTTGTGCCCGTGCGCCGCACCCGCTCCTCGAAGGACGTGGACACTACCTGGCACTTCGATGCCTACAGCTTCGATATTCCTTTCCTCTCTCATCCGACGGACAGCCTCGCTTCCCCGGAGTTCGTCAACGCCATGGCAGAGAACGGCGGCCTGGCGGTGATCAACGCCGAGGGGCTGTGGGGCCGCCACGCTGATCTCGACGGAGCTATCGCGCAGGTGGTGAACACCGAAATGGAGCAGGGCTCCGAGGCGGCGGTGGCACTGCTGCAGCAGCTCCACGCTGCGGAACTGGACGTGGATCTGCTCGCGGAGCGCATCCGCGAGGTACGCTCTGGCGATGCCACGGTGGCTGTGCGCGTCTCCCCGCAGCATGCCCGCGAGCTCTCCCCAGTGTTGGTGAAGGCCGGCGCCGAGATCATCGTCATCCAGGGCACAATTATTTCCGCGGAGCATGTGGAGACCGGCGGCGAGCCCTTGAACCTGAAGGAGTTCATCGGCACCCTCGACGTGCCGGTGATCGCCGGTGGTGTGGGCGATTATCACACCGCGCTCCACCTGATGCGCACCGGCGCCGCCGGTGTGATCGTGGGCGGCGGTTCTAATACCAATGACCTCACCGTGGGCATCCATACCCCGATGGCCTCCGCCATCGCCGATGTGGCTGCGGCGCGTCGTGACTACCTCGACGAGACCGGCGGCCGCTATGTGCACATCATTGCCGACTCCGATGAATTGGTGTACTCCGGCAATGTCGCCCGCGCCATGGCCTGCGGTGCCGATGCCGTCATGCTGGGCAGCCCGCTGGCTTTTGCCACCGAGTCTGCCGCTCCCGGCTGGTTCTGGCCTTCGGTGACCGCGCATCCCCGGTTCCCGCGCGGCATGGTGCAGCAGGTGGGCTTCGGTGGAGACTCCGAGGGCAGCGACCTCGTGCCGCTGAAGACCCTGCTGCACGGACCCTCCAGCTCCTGCTACGGATCGGAGAACTTTGTCGGCGGACTGCGCCGCGCCATGGCCAAGTGCGGCTACTCGGATCTTAAGAGCTTCCAGAAGGTGGAGCTGATGGTGCGCAACTCGCCCTTCTGATGCTGTGTGAGCCGCCGCGCCGGAGCCTATGGGCAGGCGGCCACGCTTAGTGCAGCGACACTGCATACAGCACGAACCCCACGCCGAAAGCGTGGGGTTGCGTTCTTTCTAGTGGGCGTTGAGCCAGTCGATAACCTTATCCATGGCCTCGTGCTTGGCGGGCTCGTTGAGCACCTCGTGCATCTGGCCCTCCCAGTAGATGAGCTCCTTATCAGTGGAGCCAATGGCGTTGTACCAGTCTTGGGCGAAGTACGGCGGCACCAGTCCGTCTTTGCTGCCGTGCATGATGAGGGTCGGGGCGGTGAACAGATCAGCGTTCGTCGCATCGTAGGAGCCCGCGAAGGCCATCTGTTCGGCCATACCGAGGCTAATCTTCTTATTTACTAGGGGATCGGTCTGGTATTCGGCGGTCACCGCCGGATCGGAGGCCACCCCGTCGGTGAAGGCATTCGGCACCTGGATGAGGTCGCTGCCCAGCGGCGAGGGCATATGAATATCGCGGCGGCCGGGGATCATCTCATTGACCATGTGGGCATTAAAAGTGGTCAGCTCTCGGAAAGGCAGGCTCTCGTACATGCTCGGCTGCGCATTGCGCTGCGTCTCGGTGATCGCCTCGGGGGTGATGGTCTGCCCCGAGTTGTTCACACCGGAGAGGTTGAGCGGTGCGCCGCCGCCATTGGTGACAAAGGCATCGATCTGGCCGGGGTATTTAATGCCGTAGAACTGTGCCGCGAGTGCGCCCATGGAGTGGCCGAGCATAAAGGTCTTCAATCCCGGGTTCTCGGACTTGGCTTTGTTAACCAGCTGGTTCATATCGTCGACGAGATAATGAAAATCATCGATGTGGCCGCGCACCACCGCATTACCCAGCTCGGGGAGGGCGGACTTGCCGTGGCCCCGGTGGTCCAGCCGGTAGACATTGTAGCCGGCGTCGAGCAGGCGGTTGCTCACGTAGTCATAGCGGCCCGAATGTTCGGCGGCACCATGGATGACCACCACGGTGCCGCGGGCGTGCGGCTGGGTCTGCGACTTCCACCAGATCTGGGTGCCCTTGCCGTCGGTGCTCGTCATGTATCCCTCCTGCACCTGGACCTGGGCGTGGTCCTGTACTGCGGCGGGCGCCTCCGCGGCGTAGACCGGTGCGGCCACGGCGAGCGGTGCCGCCAGAGTGGCCAGTGCAGTGGTGGTGGCGATGAACAGTGTGCGCTTCGAGTTCATGGTCGGCCTCTTTTCCATAAAGTGACACGGGAGCACGAGCATAAATGCCCCCTTTCTGGGGTGGCGCGATGTACGCGGTTAAACCTCCTTTGAGGATGCTTGTCGACGCAATCCGCGGCACATGCGCGCCCGAGCACGTGGTGAAACGTTGGTGATGGCGAGGGTGTGGCGTCCCAGCAGCGCGGGGCGTGGCCTCGTCGGCATCAGCGCTTATTACGTAACCGTAAGTCTATGGTTCTTGTCTCACCCCATCAAGGGCAGACCAGCGCAATTGTGTATCGGCGGGGTAGGCTCCATGGAGTGTTGTGCGGGGTAGGTATCACAATGGCGGCTCATTCTTGTCTGGGCTAACTGTGTAAAGGTGCTGGCAGGTGGCCTATTTTATGCAGCTACTGGCGACTGCTCCTTCATGGACAAAGAAGGGGGTAGTATGTCAGGTGACCAGAAAGTAATGGGGGTAAAAACTACTGTGGAAATCTGCGGTTATATAGGGGGTGTAATGCCCGTTTTGCTATTGATCGGCGCGAGGTGGACGATTGGCGGCGGGGTGTTGTGGAGGAGGTGGGCGTCGAAAAGCGAATGCAGGGGAATGCACTAGAGTAATCAGTCATGAGCGAGCAGACTAAGAAGCAAAAACCCGCCGAACGCGCAGATGATGTGCCTGAGCAGTTGCGAATCCGTCGCGAGAAGCGCGAGAAGCTGCTTGCCGAGGGGCGCGAACCCTATCCAGTTGAGGTGGACCGCACTATCTCTATCACAGAGCTGCGTCGTCAGTTCTTTGTGCGCAAAGACGACGCCGGCGAGGCCCCCGAGGGGGCGCGAGTGCTGGAGGTCGGTGAAGAAACCGACACCGAGGTGGCTATCGCAGGGCGCGTGATCTTCGTTCGTAATACCGGCAAGCTGTGCTTCGCCACCCTGCAGGAGGGCAGCGGAGAGACCATGCAGGCGATGCTCTCGCTGCGGGAGGTGGGCGAGGACGCACTCGCCAGCTGGAAGCAGGACGTGGACCTAGGCGATATTGTCTCCGTGCGTGGTCGTGTCATTGCCTCCAAGCGAGGTGAACTATCCGTGATGACGTCGCGTTGGCATATGGCGGCAAAGTCCTTGCGCCCGCTGCCGGTGGCGCATAAGGAGCTGAGCGAAGATACCCGCGTGCGCCAGCGCTATACGGACCTCATTATGCGAGAGCAGGCCCGTCGCAACGCCATGACCCGTATTAAGGTCATGCGTGCGCTGCGCCACCACCTCGAGGGCGAGGGCTTCGTGGAGGTAGAAACCCCGATGCTGCAGACTTTGCACGGTGGCGCCGCGGCACGTCCTTTCGTGACTCACTCCAATGCCATGGACATGGATCTCTATCTGCGTATCGCGCCGGAACTCTATCTCAAGCGCTGCGTGGTCGGAGGCCTGGAGCGCGTGTTTGAGGTCAACCGCAACTTCCGCAACGAGGGCGTGGACTCCTCCCACTCGCCGGAGTTCGCCATGCTGGAGACCTACCAAGCGTGGGGCACCTACGAGGACGGTGCCCGCACCATCCGCGAGCTGATTCAGGCCGTGGCCATGGAGGTCTTTGGTTCCACCACCGTCACCCTCGCCGATGGCACTGAGTATGATCTCGGCGGCGAGTGGAAAGAAATTGAGATGTATCCCTCGCTCAACGAGGCGCTGCAGCGTAAATTCCCAGGGCAGCCCGAAGTCACTATCGACAGCAGCGTCGAGGAGCTGAAGCAGATCGCCGCAGCGATCGGCCTGGACGTTCCGGCGGCGGGAGGCTGGGGCCACGGCAAGCTGGTAGAGGAGATCTGGGAGCTGCTCTGCGAAGATCAGCTGCACGGCCCGATTTTTGTCAAGGACTTCCCAGTGGAGACCTCGCCGCTGACTCGTTCTCACCGCGAGAAACCCGGGGTGACCGAGAAGTGGGACCTCTACGTTCGTGGCTTTGAGCTGGCCACCGGCTACTCCGAGCTGGTCGATCCGATCATTCAGCGGGAGCGCTTCGAAGACCAAGCTCGCCTGGCCGCGGATGGCGATGATGAAGCCATGGTGCTGGACGAGGACTTCTTGGCCGCCATGGAGCAGGGTATGCCGCCTACCGCTGGCTGCGGCATGGGCATTGACCGACTGCTCATGGCGCTGACTGGCCTCGGTATCCGCGAGACCGTGCTCTTCCCGATTGTGAAGCCCGAGCTCTAAAAGCTCGCTGCCGAATATAAGCCCACCCGCCCTCCGCGTCTTGGATTCTGTCCAAGCGCAGACGGCGGGTGTCGTGTGTGTAGGGGACCCTAGGAGTGGTCGCGGATGCCCGTGTGGGTGGCTGCGGCGCGGTCCTTTCTCTCGCCGCGGGCGGTGGTCCATACTGCAGCGGCGGCCCGGGCGTCGCGCAGTTTCACGTGTGGTAGGTAACAGCGAGAGACAGCGAGACCGATGGCGGGTAGGACGGTGGGGTCGTCATAGCAGAGCAGCCAAGAGTGCTCCACCGGCTTGAACTTGCGCTTGAAGGCGGCGAGGGAACGGAAGCCATAGAGGGGCTCGAGGACTCCGCCGAGTTCATTGAGCATCATGCCGAGTAAGTTAGAGGTATCCCCGCCAGAGAGGGGAGCTCCGGAGAGGGAGACCCACTCCAGCTGTGGTCCGTAGATATCGGGTGCGGTGGTGATCGCCTCGGCGATAAGAAATTCCACCACGGGTCGAAATCCCTCGCGATCTCGGCGCATGAAGTCCAAGGTGATTCCGATAATCTCACCGTTGTGGCGCACCGGCAACCAACTTGTGACACCGTGCACGTGTAGCGTGTCATCCACGGCGATCAGCAGCTTCACCTCATCATCGATGAGTTCTGATACCGAACCGAGAGTAAAGCCCATCTCCGGCAAGGCTTTTTCCGAGACCCATTGTTCGCTCAATGCATGGATCTGGGCACGAATCACAGGGTTGGCCTGGGACCACGTGGTCCACTCATAGCGAATATTCTCCTTGACGGCGCGGTTACGGGCCGTGCGCACGTCCTGAAATTTCTTGCCCTTGAACTCGATACCCACCTCTACCACGGACTCTTCAGCCACGTGCAGGGAGGAATAATGTGCGGCACGCGTGGAGGCGAAGTCGTTATTCACCGAATACCAGGCCACTCGCCAGCCTTGGTTGCGGGCATACTGTTCGAACTCATCGGCAACACTCGACAACTCAGCAGCATCCAGCACCACCGGAGCACCGACGGTGACCGCGATAGAAGCGTGGACACGATAGGCCACATAGCCGCGTTCGTCTGCTGCGATCCAATAGGAATTGTGCGGCCATGTGCCCATCCATGAAATGTGGTCGCCGGTGCCTTCTTCCAAGATGCGGCGTACTGCTGAAGGCACTGTCGATGGAGCTGGGGAGGTGAACAACCGCCACAATATGATCGCTGCGGCTGTCCAGAAGATCACCGGAGTCCATTCAAAGCTGAGGCTCTCCATGCCCGATTCTGGAATAAGTGGTGCCGGCGAGAATCGGGACAAAACTGGGGGGAGGAAGCGCCACGGCAACTCGCGCAGGCCGGTCATGGTGGGCAAGATCGCGAGCCAGAGCCCCGCGAGTACCATGGCGAGACCGCCCATGATGGCCATGGAGCGCACCACAGCTCGACGTGATCCCGCTGAGGTGAACCACTTCCTTTGGGCAATGAGGGCGAGAGCCTGCACAACGAAAGGAGCCCATGCGATACCGACGCGCGAGGATGCGGCGATAATCACCCCGGCGGTGGCGAGAAGCAGCACGATAGTGGCATAGAGCGCGCGGCGGCGGCCACGGGCGAGTCCGTAGCAGAGCACTCCAAAGACGAGTGCGATGGCCACATTGCCGAGGAAGGGCGCAATACCTGCATTGTTTACGGAGTTCGCAGCGCTCATGCATGCTGCACTATGGCGAGCATGAGCGCATACCTCTTCCGCTGAGTCAAGAGACCAAGACGGGGAGGTGACAAATAGTCCGAGTGAGGAAAGCACCGCATTGCTGTGTGGATTCATGGCGGCCAAAAAGGGGCCGATGGCAACGGCGAATACCGTGATTGCGGAAATGCGGCGCTTTTCTCGCACAGTCGCCTGCCAGTCCCAATGGCGGACCGTGATCAACCCGCATCCCGCCACCGCGATCGCTATCGCAACATCCTGCAATGTTCCGGAATAGAGGAGCAAGACTACCGCGATCACGACAGAGAAGAACTGTACTCTGCGTCGCCACACCACGGTGTAGCGAGGTGCAGCCAACATGCTGACGGCCAGCAGCCACACTGTTGGGGTAAGAATTGTGCCCGAGGCGATCCCTCGGGCCCACCCAGAGTGCGCTGTCCAGAGCTCTCCGAGTGCGACCGCAGTGCCGACAGCGAGGGTTTGAGACAGTATCGCGGCGAGTAGATAGCGCCACGTACCTAGGGTGCGCTCAGCGGGTATGCCGAGGAGGAGTAACCCAAGTGTGGCGGGAAACAAGCCCTGCAGCGTTTGGGTACTGAGCCCGCTAATCGCTACCTTTTCCAGATAGCTTTCTGGGCCGAAGACGGCGTTTATTCCCACCAGATGGATAATCCACGCACAGGCGATCATCGAGAGGGTGACGGGTCCAGAGACTGCATAGTTGAGCAGTCGGCGGCGCAGGAGTACCAGCAGAGTTGGTGGCTCAGCTTTCGGGTCGGTTGTAGAATCGTGAGCCGTGGCGTCGGGTGAGTGTGTCATGTCAGTCCCCCTCGTTGAGCAATGAATTCAAAATCGTTGGTAATGGCCGCGCGCCATACTTGCCACGTATGGCCGCCTGGATATTCCTGGTAGTGGCTGTCTACCCCAAGGGAACGCAGTTGGGAGTCAAATCCCTGCATCGCCCGCTGAGCATCGTGATCGCGCGCCCCAGCAGCAAAGCGAGCGGCGCGCCCCCGATAGGCCGTGGAGTTGGAGTTCAGGGCAGCAGTGAGGACATCCCGTGGATTGTGAGCAGCGAAAGCATCTTCGCTGCCCTGAAAGAGCTGATCCACGGTCTGCTTATGATTGCCCACCGATGGTTCCGCCTCACCGGAATAGTCCAAAACTGTGCCGAAGGCATCGGGGTGTCGGGAGAATATCTGCAGTGCACACGTGCCACCGTAAGACAAACCTCCGATACTCCACCGGCTGCGATCTGGAGTGGCTCCGAGGGAAGAAATCGCATAGTTAGGCACTGTGGTGCGTACATAGTCCTCAACCTCGCCGACACATTTCGGGGCGCCCGCGAGGGTGCCGGTGGCATCGACACTCAGAATCAGGGGCGCGGTGCCGTTGTGCCTCTGCTGGAAGGCATCAGCTATGTGAGTGAGCTGTCCGGTGTTGAACCACTGGGGTGGCGAACCGGGAGAACCGGGCATGAGTATCAACACTGGTAATTTCTCCCCTGCAAAGAAAGCCGGTGGCAGATAAGCCTGGGCTGGGCGCGGCTGGTAGCCGCTGCCGCTGGGGATGTCGATGCTGACGAGTGCACCGACGGTGTCTCCGTCCTTATTCTCCGGGACGGTGTTCTTGGCACGCATCGCCTCCGCCTCGCTCATGCTCATCTTCGCTGCATGTGGCCGCGGATCCAAGGCTCCGAGCGTGGGATAGACCTGATAGGCGGTGTTGGCCACCATCAGCGCTCCGATCAGGGCAAGTACGACGAGGGGGAGAAGCAGCACTCCGCGTCGCCGCGGCCGGATTGCGAGGCTCGTCAGAGCTGCCACGAGTACAGCCACCGTCACTCCACCGGAGAGGTAGATCTCGGTGGGGATGTGATCGGGGAAGGGGCGCCAGATCTTTTCCAGTCCGATCCATATTCCGAGTGGCACCAGCGCTCCCGCTGCTAGAGCGACGAGCCCAGCTCGGCGATGCAGGCGGCCCCCGCGCAGCAAAAGTAGTGCTGCGGCCACGATCGCGATAATCAACAGCGCGATACTCACCGCAGCTGCCTTGTGCGTCGTCAACGGCACCGCCGTGAGTGTTCTCCACACTGTTGTCATAGTCGGAGACAGTAGCTTGCTCTGCGCTGTTCCCCTAGTTGCTCCACAGCTCGGATACCCCCAGCTATTCGCTATTCAAAAAATAGAAAATGCCAGCTCAGAGTGGCGTGTATGGGAAAAAGGAGGGGCAATCTGGAGATCAGCTGTGAGCCTGCTAGTGGCTTGCTGAGGACTCGTCCCCAAAATGCTCCCAACAAGCCGGTGCTGAGGTTCTAGCGTGTCTAAACTGTCATCAAAAATGTGTCTGATCTCACCGTAGCTAGGGTAGGTGCAGGTGGGTGAATCGACGCGCCGCGGCTGGCTGGGGGCTACTACGCTTAATAAGCGAGACATGCGCCCGCCGCTCGCTGTGCTGCGGCGCGCACCCTACGATTGCATTTACGAAGCGAGGCAGGGCCCACGCCATGGAACCGAAGAACCGGCTAAACCACGATGAACACAAGGTCCAGAGCAATATCTCTCGGGTCCGTGCCCGCCCCTTTCGCCTCACCGAGGATCGTGTGACCCTGGCCCATGGCTCCGGTGGCAAGGCATCCGCCGCGCTCGTCGAGCAGGTATTCCTCGACGCCTATGGCAATCCCATCCTCTCTGCCGGTGGCGATTCGGCTGTGGTGGCAGCAGACTCCTTCATCCGCGAAGCGGGCAGTGCGCTGGCGATGTCCACCGATTCCTATGTGGTCAATCCCATCGAGTTTCCCGGCGGTTCCATTGGCGACTTAGCCATCAACGGTACGGTCAATGATCTTTCGATGGCAGGTGCACAGCCCTCGCTGATCTCGGTGGCTTTTATCTTGGAAGAAGGGCTCGAGATTGCGGTGTTGCGTCGCATAGTGGAGGACATGCGCGCCGCCGCCGATGCAGCTGGGGTGACTATCGCCGCCGGAGATACCAAGGTGGTGCCCAAGGGAGCCGGCGACAAGCTCTACATCACGACCGCCGGCATCGGCACCATCAAGCCGAACCTGCAGCTCGGCTCCGAACATGTACAGGTGGGGGACAGCATTATTATCTCCGGCCCCATCGCAGACCACGGCATGGCCGTCATGCTGGCCCGCGGTGATCTGGCCATTCACGCCCCTATCGAGTCCGATACCCGGTCCCTCAATTCCGATGTGCAGGCGCTTATCGACGCCGTCCCGCAGGTGCGCTGGATGCGAGATGCCACCCGCGGCGGTGTGGCCACCGTACTCAATGAGCTTGCTCGTTCCACCGGCCTCGGAGTCGCCATCGATGAGCAGGGGGTGCGGGTGCGTGATATGACCCGCGCCGCCTGCGACATGCTGGGTATCGATCCGCTCTATGTGGCCAATGAAGGGACCTTTGTCGCCGTGGTTCCGGCGGCGCAGACTGAGGCGGCGCTGCGCGCACTCCATGCAGCGGGCGCGCCCGAAGCCGTGGAGCTGGGGCAGGTAGTGGAGCAACCGGCGGCCTCGGTGGTGCTACGCACCGGCTTCGGTGGCACCCGCATGGTGGACATGCTGGTCGGGGACCCATTGCCCCGCATTTGCTAGTCGAGCTGCCACGGCTTGGCCGAGGGAGAGCCCGCCATCATTGGCGGGAACGACGCGGTGTTCCTTCAACTCCGGCAGCGCGCGGCGCAGGTGCGTGAGCATCAAGCGGTTAAGGCCACAGCCACCACTAATACCCATGATCTCTGCCCCAGTCTCGGCGGCAATGCGGCGCATCTGGGTGGCAAGAATCTGCGCCAGCCCGTGGTGGAAACGCCACGCCGCCGTCGCGGCGGCGGTGCCATCAAGAGCCTCCTGCACCAGCTCGGGAATGCTGCCCGCCGTGGAGGGCAGCCGCTCGGTGGCGCTGCGGGCGCAGGTTTCCAGCCGCAGCGCGGCATGGGCTTCAAAACTCTGTTGGGGGCAGAGGCCAAGCATGGTCGAGACGGCGTCGATAAGCCTGCCTGCTGAGCTGCACTCCACCGCCCCATATCCGGTGCGCAGCTGGGCTTCGACGATCTCACGCTCTGCTGCTGGCGCGGGCAGCGGCGGGCAATCGATGCCATAGGCGTGGGTGAGTCCGGCGGCGATGCGCCAGGGATGGCGGACCGCGCGGTCGCCTCCGAGAAGCGGAAAACGAGGGATGTGCCAGGCCCGAGTACAGCCACGATCAGGGGAATAGCTGAGGATTTCGCCGCCCCAGATCGTGCCGTCGAGACCATAGCCGGTGCCATCCAGCGTGGCGATCACCGCCCGCTGACCGAGAAGCTGGTGTTCAGCGAGAAGCGATACAGCGTGGGCGTGGTGGTGCTGCACCTGCACCACGGGCAATCCGGTGCGTTCCGCCCACGCCGTGGTGGCATAGTTCGGGTGCAGATCGCAGGCCACGAGCTTCGGCTCAGAGCGACGCATACTCAGCAGCTGCTCCACGGCGCGCTCAAAGGCCTGCTGGGTCGCCCAGGATCCCATGTCGCCGATATGAGCGGAGATATGTGCGGTGTCGCCGACGAGCAGGGTGAAGGTGTTTTTTAATTCCCCGCCCACGGCCAGCACCGTCGGCGAGGACGACGCGCTAGGCAGCGAGAGCGTTAGCGGTAGCGGTGCCTTACCGCGCGAGCGACGCACCGGCAGCAAGCAATCATGGTGGACAAGATCCACGGAATCCTCCACCGGGACGTGGATCGGCCGGTCGTGCATCACCCACCCATCGGCTATTTCTGCGAGCTGGTCGCGGGCGCGATCATTATCGAAGCAGATCGGCTCGCCGGAGATATTGCCAGAGGTGGCCACCACGGGGCGATCCACGAGCAGGGTGTGCAGCGGGGTATAGGGCAGCATAATGCCAATATCGGCGTTACTCGGTGCCACCTCAGGGGCGAGGTCATAATCGGCGGACTGCGGGGCGATAACGATGGGCTGGGCGGGCTGGGACACCAGCTTCGGGTCGATCTCTGCGAGGCGTTCGACCTCGGCGAGCGGTGCCATCACGGCGAAGGGCTTATGGGGCCGATGCTTACGCCGGCGCAGCCTCGCCACACTGGCTGAGTTGCGCGCATCGCAGAGCAGGTGGAACCCGCCCAGGCCTTTGACCGCCAGAATCTCACCTGCGGCCAGCCACTCGGCAGCCAGTGTGAGATCGCCCTCCACCCTGTGACCCTCGCGCTCCAGCCAGAGCTGCGGGCCGCAGTCAGGGCAGCTGATGGGCTGGGCGTGATAGCGCCGATCCAGCGGGTCGCCGTATTCGGCGGCGCACCGCGGGCACATGGGGAACTCCCGCATTGTGGTGCGAGGGCGGTCATAGGGCAGAGACTCAATAATCGATAGCCGTGGACCGCAGTTGGTGCAGGTGGTGAAGGGATAGCGGAAGCGTCGATTGTGCGGATCTGCCATATCAGCCACGCACTCTGGGCAGACGGCCACATCTGGTGGCAGCAGGGTAGGGGTGGCGCCGGAATGCTGCGAGGCGACGATGCGAAAGCCGTGTTCTGCGGGGCGCAGCGGTATCGCGGTGATGTGGTGGCGCTTCACCTGCGCCAGTGGTGGCAGCTCGTCTAAGACGGCTTGGAAGAACTCCGAGAGTACTGCTGGGGCACCTTGGGCCTCGATATAGACGGCCGAGTCGGAATTGCCGCAGAACCCAGTGAGCGGAAATCGTGCGGCACACCGAGCGACATGGGGCCTAAACCCCACGCCTTGTACCACCCCGAGAATCTCAGCCCGTCTGCGTTCACTCACCATATTCCCGATAGTAGTAGTGGCTGCTAGATTCGATCACGTGCACGAAGTCGCTCTGTCCAGCCAGCTTGCAGCAGTGGTGCGCCGCGCCGCCGCCGGCCGCCGAGTACGCGTAGTCCATCTCGAGGTGGGGGAGCTGCGGCAGGTGGTGCCCGCCTCTTTCGAGTATGCGTGGCGCTTCGTCTCTGCCGGCACCGAACTCGACGGCGCCCAGCTCGACACCCGCTGGATTCCGGTGCGGCTGGGATGCTCCTGCGGTTTTCACGGCGAGATGGGCGCCGAGCTGAACCTATGCTGCCCGCGCTGCGGTGGAGCCGCCGAGATTCTCTCTGGGGAGGAATTTCGGGTGGTTGATATCGAGGTGGAGGGGCCGGCCCCCGCGCTAAGCTGAGGGCACAGCTACTTTCTGCGAGCAGGCGAAAAGAGAAGAACTATGGGACGATTCCACCGACACGACGATGGCACAGTGCACAGCCATGAGTACGGGCATAGCCATGAGCACGGGCACGCTCCGGCACCGGGCAGCGAGCACGATCTCGGAGATCACTCAGCCTATGACACTGGGCGCGAGCGTATCTCGGTATTGGAGGACATCTTCACGGAAAACGACCGCTGTGCCGCCGAGAACCGTGCCGCCTTCGACGCCCACGGTGTCGAGTGCATCAACCTCATGAGTTCCCCCGGCGCCGGCAAAACCACGGTGCTACAGCGCAGCCTCGCCGCCCTCGCAGGCCAGGTGCGTATCGGTGTTATTGAAGGAGATATTGAGACCTCCCTGGACGCAGATCGGCTCCGCGGCCATGGCGCCCAGATTTCTCTGCTCAACACCGGCCACGGTTTCGGCGGGGAGTGCCATCTCGACGCCCCCATGGTGCACCGCGCCCTGCAGGGGTTGGATCTCTCCCAGCTGGATCTGGTGATCGTGGAGAACGTGGGCAATCTCGTCTGTCCTGCCGAGTTTGCGGTGGGAGAGCACCGCAAGGCCATGATCTTCTCCATTACTGAGGGCGAGGACAAGCCGCTGAAATATCCCGTGATGTTTAAAGCCGTCGACGCCATCGTGATGAACAAGATGGATCTCGCACCCCATCTGGACTTCGACATGGAGCTGTTCCGCTCCAATCTGCACTCAATAAACCCGAATGCGCCGGTGATCGAGATGTCCGCCCGCACTGGAGAGGGGCTGGAGGACTGGCTGGATTGGCTCCGGCCTAGCCCTGCCTAAAACTGGTGCGGGACTAGAGCAGGTACACCTTTTGGGGGTAGAACACCGCACCGCTGTGCTCTTCTGGCAGATAAAAATGTGAATTACTCCATCACAGAGCGCAGTAATTCTCTCAGCAAACAAGGTATGCCTACTATTGTCTACGCTTCCGTAGAAATCCCGCATGCTTGACTAAAGCGCCCCGAGCACTATTCGCGTGGCCGGATACGCGCTGCAGGGTGTGAGATATGCCCTGCGCAACGCCCTGAAGGGCGATGGTGCGGTTGATAAAATCGATGCTGGACTATCCGCGTGACAATGTGGCTGCGCATCGCCGCTTCCTGTGTCTGTTCCAACGGTGAAATAAGCGACTTATCACAACACATTCATGCCACGCGGCGAGCGAATGGTTAAGGATAAGGGCACCATATATGCATCTGGCGAATAGTTGGCAAGGAAAAAACCTTCGAGAAAATCTGGAAATGCGCGGAGTACCGCGGCGTGACTTTCTCAAGTTATGTGGCGCTATGGCGGGAGTATTTGCCACCGGCGTTCCAGTAATGAGCGGATTTGAAGCCCAGGCAGAAGAAATTGCCGAGAAACTAGGCAACGTCGAGAAGCCCAATGTAGCGTGGCTGCAGCTGCAGGAATGTACCGGCTGCATGGAATCGCTCATCCGTTCCGGCGGCACCACCGTAGAAGACATGGTGCTGGAGCTGCTCTCGCTCAATTACAATGAGCTGCTCATGGCGGCCTCTGGACATGGGGCAGAGAAAGCGCTCGAGGATATGCGCGGCGAACCCCACATTTTGGTGGTTAATGGTTCCGTGCCCACCAAAGAAAACGGCATCTACTGCATGATCGGTGGAAAAACCTCGGAGCAGGTACTGCGCGAGGCCGCCGAGGGGGCCTCGGTGGTGCTCGCCGTTGGGGCCTGTGCCGTCTATGGCTCGGTGCAGGCCGCCCGCCCCAATCCCACGGGCGCAGTGGGAGTGGAGGAGATCATCACAGATAAGCCGGTGATTAATGTGTCCGGCTGCCCGCCGATCGGCGAGGTTATTACCGCCACCATTACCTATTTGCTCACTCACGGCGAGCCGCCCAAGGTGGACGCCGAGGGGCGTCCGCTCTTCGCCTACGATCAGCGCATCCACGATTCCTGCCCCAAGCGCCCCCACTTTGACGCTGGGCAGTTCGTGAAGACCTTCGACGATGAGGGCGCGCGCAATGGCTGGTGCCTCTACGAGGTGGGCTGTAAAGGCCCCTCCACCTTTAGCCCCTGCCCGATTGTGCAGTGGAATATGCGCTCCGGCTGGCCGATCGGCGCCGGTCACCCGTGTATCGGCTGTACCGAGAAGCACTTCTTTGACAAGTTCACTCCCTTCTACGAGGAACTCCCCAATGTGGGTGCTTTTGGCGTTGAGTCCTCCGCGGAGAAGGTGGGGTGGGGTCTAGTAGGCGCCGGCATTGCTGGGGCGGCCGTGCACGCCGGCATCACCACTTTTAAAACAATTCCGATCCGCTCGGGAGATAAGGACGAGGAGCTGCTCGCGGCCTTCGGTGATCTTCCCGCTGCTGCTGGCGAGGCCGAGGAGACGGCGTCGTCACGCGCCCACCCTACCCCCGAGGCAGGGCCGGCGGAACCGCACACTAAGGAAGGCAAGTAAATGGCAGAGCGCGTTGTCATTGACCCCCTCACTCGCATCGAAGGACACCTACGTATCGAGCTGGAGCGCGAGGGGGAGAAGATCACCAACGCATGGTCGGAGACCACGCAGTTTCGCGGGATCGAGGAAATCGTGGAGGGCCGTGACCCGCGTGATGTGTGGGCCTTTGTAGGCCGCATCTGCGGGGTGTGCACCGGCGTGCACTCGATCGGATCGGTAGTTGCGGTCGAAGACGCTATCGGCTCAAATGTGCCTAAGCAGGCGCGGCTGATTCGTGATCTGGTGCTGGGGTCGCAGGAAGTGCACGATCACGTGGTGCACTTTTATCATCTGCACGCCCTGGACTGGGTGAATGTGGTTTCTGCGGCCGAGGCTGATCCGAAAAAAGCCGTGGAGTTTGCCGCCTCGATCGGATCGACGTGGAAGAACAACAGCGAAACCACCTTTCAGAAGGTGAAGGAGACCATCCAAGGCGTGCTGGATTCCGGCCAGCTGTCTATCTTTAGCAATGGCTACTGGGAGCACCCCGATTATCGCCTGCCACCGGAAGCGAATCTCATGGCGGTCTCGCATTATCTCGATGCGCTGCAGTTCCAGCGCTCGATCATCCGTATCAACACGGTCTTTGGCGGCAAGAACCCGCACCCCAACTTCCTCGTCGGCGGGATGGCGTGCTCGATTGACCCCAATAAGTCCGAGACTGTCAACCAGGTGCAGCTCGATCAGGTGTCCGCTTGGATCGATGAGATCCTCGAGTTCGTCAACGACTGCTACTACCCAGACGCTGTCGCGATCATGGGGGCTTATAAGGACTACTTCGATATCGGCGCGGCGGCCCCGAACTTCCTCGCCGTAGGCATGGCCGGTGCCACCTATGGTGGCGATCCCACCGGCCGTCCCGTGTCCTCATTCCACCCTGACATTCGGCCCGGAGTGATCCTCGACGGCGATTACTCCACCCTGCACGAGCTGGACCCTGCCGAGATCACCGAGTTCGTCAGCAGTGCGTGGTTCAGCTATAGCGAGGGCAAAGACGTGGGGCTGCACCCTTCCGAAGGCGAAACGGTGGTGGACTACACGGGGCCGCAGCCGCCCTATGAGTGGCTCGGAGACAGCGAAGAATATACCTGGTCGAAGGCGCCCCGTTACGATGGCCGTCCTACACAGGTCGGGCCGGTCGCGCGGGTGCTTTTGGCGTATCTGCAAAAAGAACCCACCACCACACGGCTGGTGAATGAGGCCATGAAGGCGCTGGATATTCGCGTGGAGCAACTCAACTCTACCGCCGGGCGCACCTTCGCCCGTGCCGTGGAGGCGGTGACCACCGCCGAGGCTTTGGCGGATACGATTCTGCCCGCGTTCATCGACGGCCTGCGCCGCGGCGATATTGATGTCTTCGATTCCTCCACCTGGGAGCCGTCCAGCTGGCCGCAGGAATGCGAGGGGTTCAGCATGCTTGAGGTGGCTCGCGGCACGCTCGGCCACTGGGTGCGGATTAAAGACGGCAAGGTGGATAACTACCAGGCGGTGGTGCCCACCACCTGGCTGGCGGGCGGCCGCGATGCCCGCGGCCAGATGGGGCCCTATGAACACTCTCTCGCCCATGGCGGCGAGCACCCGCTGGTTGATCCGAAACAGCCGCTGGAGCCTTTACGCACCATTCACTCCTTTGATCCGTGCATGTCCTGCGCGGTCCACGTGCTCGACCCCAGCGGGGAGAGCATGATGGAGGTGATGACGCCATGACCACCCTCCACACACCGCACGGTTCGGGCCGCGGGACCGAGTCACACTCGAAGAAGCGAGGCACCCAAGGCCCAGAGCGCGTGCTGCGACCGACTCGGGCCTACTCTGTGGGGCACTATTCCAGCGGTCGGCTTTTGGCCTTGGCCGCGGTGGGGCCGCAGGACAGTACCGATCCTGTGGAGCGGGCGCTACGCACCTCGCTGCATGTCAATCGCCCCGATATCAACCAAGCGGAGCTGACGGCCGTATCTTTCGACGCGGCGAGTGCCGAGCGCCCCTATTCGCTGGCGGTCAGTGACACGATCACGATCAATAAAGAACACCAGACTCGTATGATTATGCGCGGCGACTACGAGGCGGTACTCGAGCAGTCGCAGCTGTCGAACGAGGAGCGCGCCCCGCTGGTGCAGACAGTCAAGACGGCTCATCGTAAGGGCGAACGCCTCCTCGGCATCGCCACCGCCCACGTGGATGCCGACGGCCAGCCCGGCCCCTTCCGCTTTCAAGGCGTGGTGGGGGTGAAGGTCGAGGACAAGGATCGCGCGATGAAGGATGTGCGCGCTAATCCCAACCAGTGGGTGCGGGTGAATCTGTGGACGGTGCCACTTCGCCTGCAGCACTGGGGCAATGTGGCGCTTATCGTGATCCTCTCGGTCACCGGCTATTTCATCATGAACCCCAGCTTGCTTCCCGCCCAGCAGCCCGGCGGCGATCCCGGCTATCTCATGGGTTGGGTGCGCTATATTCACTTCGTGGCCGCTTTCCTCTGGTTGCTGCTGGGCTTTACCCGCTGCGTCATCTGGGTGACCTCGCGGCACCGCCAACTACGGTGGCGAGCAATGTGGCCCATTCGCTCCAAACGGGACCTGCACGGGCTGGTGGGCACCCTCAAGTACTATCTCTTCCTTCAGAAGCACCCGCCGCTCTATCTCACTCACAACCCGCTGCAGCAATTCGCCTATACAGCGATCTATCTGCTCTGTCTCTTCCAAATGCTCAGCGGACTAGCGCTCTACGGGCTCTATAACCAGAACTCGATCATCTGGTCCTTCTTTAGCTACCCGGTGCACTGGACTGGCATCCCCACCATGCGGCTCATCCACGCCATGATCATGTTCATCGTGTGGATGTTCGTCTGGATTCACGTCTATCTCGCGGTGCGGGCGGACTCGGTCGAGCGCCATGGTGGCGTCTCGTCCATGATCAACGGCGGAGTGTGGCTGCGGCGCGGTGCCCAACCCTATGACGCCCCGGAGATCGGCTAGTGGCGGCGCCGGTGACGGTGGTGGGAATTGGTAATCCCATCATGTCCGATGATGGGATAGGTATCGAACTGCTACGCCAGCTGGCCACCGGCGACAGCGAGGTCGCAGAGCTGGCGTGGGTGCCGAGCCATCGCCGCCAGCCCCTCGCGGAGCCTGCCTCCCACGGCCCCGTGGAGTTCATCGATGGGGGCACCTCCGGTATGGAGATTCTGCCCGTGGTGCAGCAGGCGCGCCGTTTATTGCTTCTCGACGCCATCGCGGGTGCCCAACCGGGGGAGGTCACAGTACTGCGTGGAGACCAGTTACCCAGACTCGTGCAGTCGCATCTCTCCCCGCATCAAGTGAGTCTGTTGGACCTGCTCGCCGCGGCGCGTTTATTGGGAACAGAACCCGAGGAGATAGCCGTGGTGGGGGTGGTGCCCGCCAGCACTGAGCTATCGGTGGGCCTGAGCGAACCGGTGATCGCAGCACTGCCGGAGGCTGTCGCCGCCGCCCGTGAGGTGATCGCCGACTGGTTGGCCGCCGAGAGCACCGACACGGGGAGGTGAACGCTGTGGAGCTACGAAGCCGGGGGATCGGTGAGATCAATATAGGCGATCTCGAACTCGCGTCCCCGCCGCAGGTCCGCCGTGGGCGTGCCGCAGCGGGGGCAGGTCAGGGCAAAATACTCATCAATCTCCACCTCCCCAGCGCAGCTGGGGCAGTAAACGGTGGCGGTGATGTTCTCCACGTCCAGCGTCGCCTCGGCGCAGCAGGTGCCGCTGCGGGCCAGCGGCCACGCGGCGTACAGCGCCTCGGTGACCACACCGGCGAGGCTGCCCACGCGCAACGCCACTTTTTCCACAGTTCTTCCCGGGGCGTGGGCGGATACAGTGGAGACAACGCCGCTCAGCAGGCTGAATTCATGCATGGAATCTATTATGTCTAACTCCTCCACCAGCATCCGCCTCGACGCCATCATTGATCCTTTCGAGGCCACGGTGCTCTATACCCGCGATAGGGGCGGGCGCATCGTTGATGCCCACTTTGACCTTTCGGGGCTGCCGCGACTGGAGCCTTTATTGCTCGGAAAACCGGTGGCCGAGGTGGTGCACACAGTGACTCATCTCTGCGGGCTCTGCCCCGTGGCCCACCACTTGGCTGGGATGGCGGCGCTCGATCGGATGCACGGCGTCTCTGCTCTGCCTGCTACCGCTCGCGCTGTGCGGGAGCTCCTGCTCCACGGTGCCGCTCTCTCCGCCTATGCGCCCAAGTTCCTCAGCGTGAGTCCGCAGAGTGCGCGGGCGCTCAAAGAGCGTGGCGACGCAATCATGGCGGCGGCGGGAGCCACCGGGCATTTCCCCAGCGTAGCCACCCCAGGTGGAGTGGTGGCCCCCGCCGATAGGGCCGCGGTGGAGGCCCTTGATCTTGATGTGGAGCAGCTGTGCGCGGACCTGCTGCACCGTGCTGCGAAGGAATCTCCCGTGCCCCCGTGGCAGGGAGTGGATATGCATTTAGGCACGGACCCAGTGGGGGATCGGATCGTGCTCTCCTCGGGAGAGAGCTTCGCCGCGGCGGATAGCGCTGAACGCATCCGCGAAACCCGTCCCGGTGACCCAGCCCCGCGCCCGCAGGTGAGACTGTTCTCGGGGCAGTGGCAGCCCTACCGGGTAGGCCCTGTGGCGCATGCCGATGCCTCCACCGCGAAGCGTGGCCTGACGGCGGTCATGGTGGCGGAGATTCGCCGCCGCGTGGCGGCGGTGGAGCGGCTCCGCTCGGAAGACGAGCTCTATGGCGCGGATATCCAGGCGGAGCTGCAGCCGCGGGCGGGCACCTTCACCGGGGTAGTCGATGGGCCGCGCGGGCTGCTCGCCCACACATATACGGTGGATGAGCAGCAGCGAGTGGTGCAGTGTCGCATCCTCACTCCCACCGCCCAGAACGAGTACTGGTTGGCGCAAATGGTGCGCCACGCGCTAGTACAGGACTCCGATGTGGAGGAATCGATCCGTACGGCTGATCCTTGCCTGCCCTGCGCCGCCGCCCCGCAGGGGCAGATGGGGCTGCGGTTGCGCGAAGATACCGTATCGGCTGAGAGCACCGAGGAGGAGGACTAAAGATGTGTCTCGGAATCCCCGCCAAGATTCTCTCCCGTGAGCCGGGTCTGTTGAGTATGGCAGAGGTGGATATGGCCGGGCAGCGGCGGGAAGTAAATATGTCTTATCTGCCCGAGGCCGAGGTGGGCGACTATGTGCTGATCCAACAGGGCTTCGCCATGACCGTGGTGGATGCGGCGGATGCCGAAGCCTCGCTCCGCGCTATCGCCGAACTCAATCTGCTGCGGCCCGAGCGCCTGCCGCGCGGTCACCGCTAGGGCCCATCTGCGTTAGGTGAGCCCGCGCAGCGGGAGTAAAATTTGTGAATAAAGCTGAGAATCCTCGCTAGCGCCAAAGGAGGGAACACCGATGTGTCTGGGAGTGCCCGCACAAGTTGTGGACATTGAGGATGGCCACCGTGCCACAGTGTCAATGTCTGGGGTGAGCCGGAAGATTTCCACCGATCTCTTGGTGGGCGAAACCCTCGAGGAGGGGGAATGGGTGCTGGTGCATGTGGGCTTTGCACTGTCGAAGATCGACGAGGATGAGGCTGCTCTCACCCTGCAGCAGATCAAGCAGCTCGGCGGTGGGACCTTTGATGATGAGCTCGATTCGTTCTCTCGTTCGGACATCGGATAGCAGCTGCGATGAAGTTTGTTGATGAGTTCCGTGATCCTGCCGCAGCGCGGGCCCTGCTGGACCGCATTGAACGCGATGCCGCTGCCCTCGACGAGCCTCTGTCTTTGATGGAGGTCTGCGGCGGGCATACCCACACCATTTATCGTTATGGCATCGAGAATCTGCTCCCCGATTCCATCAATCTCGTGCACGGCCCCGGCTGCCCGGTGTGTGTGATCCCCATGGGGCGTGTTGACGACGCCCTCTGGCTGGCGTCCCAGCCGGACGTGCTCTTTACCACCTTCGGGGACATGATGCGCGTACCTGGGTCGGAGGGCTCGCTGCTCGATGCCCGAGCGCGTGGCGCCAATGTGGAGTTCGTGTACTCGCCCTTGGATTCTCTCGAGCTGGCGAAGAAAAACCCCGATAAGCACGTGATCTTCTTTGCCGTGGGATTTGAAACAACGGCTCCCTCTACCGCTGCCACGCTGCGTGCCGCCAAGGCGCTCGACATTCCTAACTTTTCGGTGTTTTCCAATCACGTCCTCATTGAGCCGCCCTTGCGGGCGATCGTCAATGGCGGAGAAACGGCCGTCGATGGCTTCATCGGGCCCGGCCACGTGGCGGCGATCGTGGGCACGGACGCCTTCGAGTTTTTGCCCTTTGAATACGATATGCCCGTGGCGGTGGCCGGTTTCGAGCCACTCGATGTGCTGCAATCTGTGGCGATGCTGCTGCGGCAATGCATCAGCGGCAACGTGGACGCTGGGCTGGCGCGAGTGGATAACCAATACGCTCGTGTGGTCCAGCCCGGCGGCAATAAACAAGCCATGGCTCTGATGGGCGACACCTTTGTGGTGCGGGAGAGCTTCGAGTGGCGCGGACTGGGTACGCTGCCCGAGTCTGGTCTGACTATCCACGAGGACTATGCGCGGTGGGATGCAGAGAAGCGCTTTGATATTCCGGGCCGCCGGGTGGAAGATCCGAAGGCCTGCGAGTGCGGGAGCGTGCTCACCGGTCGGATCAAGCCTTGGCAGTGCCGCGTTTTCGGCACCGCCTGCACGCCCGCCACCCCAATCGGTACCTGCATGGTCTCGCCGGAGGGGGCCTGTGCCGCCTACTACAATTTCGGCCGTATTGACCGCTCCGCCACCGAGGCCCTCAACCGCTAGATTCCTCTAGCGCAGCTTGTGAACACATCTATGAAGGAAAGGCCCCACGGCATGGATGCTCGCGATGAACAGGCCCTCCGCGCGGCGAAGCTCTACTACGAGTCCGAGATGAGCCAGGCTGAGGTGGCCGCCGAGATGGGTATTTCCCGTCCCACTGTGGCGAAGCTGCTGCAATACGCTCGGGAGCGCGGCTATGTAGTTATCCAGATCCTCGATCCGCGGGAAGAACGCGGTCATGTGGCCGAAACCCTAGTGGAACGCTTTGGCCACTATGGGCTGAAGGAGGTGCGCGTGGTGCACACCGCCCGCGACTCCTCCGAGGAAATCCTGAAAGAGCTCGGCCGCATGGGGGCACTGGTGTTGCAAGAACACGTCGATGACGGGCATCTCGTGGGCGTGAGCTGGGGAAACACTATGTATGCCGTGGCGCGCGCGCTCAGTGACACCCCGCGCCAAGGGGTGGAGATCGTGCAGCTCAAAGGCGGACTGAGCTATAGCGAACGCTCCAGCAACGATATCGAGACCATCAATCTCTTCTGCCGTGCCTTCGGTGCCTATGCCCGCACCCTGCCGCTGCCAGTGATTTTCGATAATCCCGAAACCAAAGCCGTGGTGGAACAGGATCGGCTCATCAGCCACACCCTGGAACTCGGGGCACACACGGATGTGGTGATCTTTACCGTCGGCGCGGTGCACCGCGACTCTTTGCCGCTGTCCATGGGCTATCTCAGCGAGCGCGAGATTCAGCAGCTCGAGCGGGATGCGGTGGGCGATGCCTGCTCGCGCTTTTTCACCAGCGAGGGCGCCATTGCGGCCCCGAGCGTGGACGAGCGCACCGTGGGGATTCGTCTCTCGGATCTCTCCTCCCGCCCAGTGCGCATTCTCGTGGCCGGAGGCTTATCCAAAACCGCCGCCATTGCCGCCGCGCTGCGCATGGGGCTGGCCACGCATTTGGTGATTGACCACCACACCGCCTGTGCCATCCTCGAGCGCTAAGGATTCCCGCCTATTCGCGCGGGTTCTGAGCGGCTGCTCTGGACATACGAATGCCTCCCTACCGCAGTGTTACTGGCGGCGGGGAGGCGTCGATAAGCGCCGAAATTAGAAGGCGACGATGCCCACGATGGCGGCGTTGAGCATATTGGTGCAGAAGCCGGCGAAGAGGGCCTTGATACCGAGCTCGGCTACTTCGGAGCGGCGCTCGGGAACGAGGGCGCCGAAGGAACCAATCTGGATAGCGATAGAGGAGAAGTTGGCGAAACCAGCTAGGGCGAAGGAAGTGAGCATCACGGATTTCGCGGAAAGATCATCTACATGCTCGGAGAAGGCGGTGTAGCCGACGAACTCGTTGAGAATGGTCTTTTGGCCGATGAAGTTACCCACCAAGCTGGCCTCTTCCCACGGCACGCCGATCGCCCATGCCAGCGGGGACAGAAGCACGCCGAACAACCCCTCGAGGGACCAGTTTTCTTGGCCGAAGATGCTGCCGATACCGCCGATGCCGGCATTGACCATTGCGATACCAGCGATGAAGGCTACCAACAGGCAAGCCACGGTGACGGCGATCCGGCCGCCGGAGAGCGCGCCGGTGCCAATGGCGTCGATAATGTTGCGTGAATCCTCATCGCGCACCTCCCGCACATTGGCGTTCACCTGCGATTCTTCCGTCTCGGGCATGAGGGCCTTGGCCACCATGAGCGAGCCAGGGGCGTTCATTACCGAGGCAGCCAGCAGATAGGGCAGCGGCGCACCCAGCAGCGAGTAGCCCACCAAGGTAGAGCCGGCCACGGCGGCGAATCCGCCGGACATGCAGGTAAATAGCTCGGAGCGAGTGAGCTTGGGAAGCCACGGCTTAATCACCAGTGGGGCCTCAGACTGGCCGAGGAAGACCACCGTCGAGGCCCACACGCCCTCGATCTTGGATACGCCCAGCACCTTGCGCAGGATCGTGCCCACGATCTCAACGAACCACTGCAGAATGCGTAGATAGTACAGGGCACCGATAATGGCGCCGAGGAAGATAATCACCGGCAAGACGTTGAGGGCGAAAATAAAGCCCACGTCCTCGCCGAAGAGTGGACCAAAGACAAAGGAAGTGCCTTTGTTGGTGTAGTCGATCAGCTTCTCAATTGCGCTGGAGACAGCTTCGAGAGCGTGGAAACCGGGAGTCCACTTCAGCACCAATAGTGCGAAAGACACCTGAAGTAATAATCCCACGCCCAAGGTGCGCCAATTGATCTGGCGGCGATGTGAGGACAACGCGATAAGCACCGCGAAGATCACAAAAATGCCGATGAGGCCTTGGAAGCGATCCATGGGTTATGCCTCCTTAGAGAGGTGTTCGGGCCCGAAGGAATAGGGCAGGAGTGTGTCGAAATTCAGGCTGAGAGGCTCGCCCTTCTCATCCTCCACTACGACGGTGGTGCAGCCGAACTCGCGGAGCACTTGGCGGCACGCGCCGCACGGCCAGCAGGGGGCCGCGTTCAGGCCCACGATGGCGACCGTATCGATGCGTCGACCAGCGCTATCGCTGGGGTCGAGATGGGCGATCATAGTGGTAGTGGCATTGCGCTCGGCGCACAGGGTGAGCCCATAGGAGGCATTTTCTACATTGCATCCGGTGTAGATTGTTCCGTCTGCGCTCAGCACGGCGGCACCCACGGGGAAGTCGCTGTACGGGGCGTAGGCGTGCTCGGCGGCTTCGCGGGCGCGTTCGAGCAAGGAGGCGTGATCAACCATGCGAGGTGGTCCTTTCGCTGGGGAGAAGAAGCACGCTTGACGACGCCGCTCTCCGGGCATGAATCGGTGTTGGCTGCGGTCAAGCTCTTAGCTGATCAGCGTACGGTCCCTCGTCGGAAAGCACAGCGCGACAAACAGGGAACAATTGGCAATCCACGTATTGACATTTGTTCTAAGCGGGATGATACTTGGTCTCAAAGAGCAATATCAAGGGTCTACCTAACTTTTGGGTAGCCACGGTGAGTGAGGTCACTGCCGTGGTGGGGCCCGCTAGAGGAAAGAGGACAGAGGCGATATGGCTGAACAATTCGATGTCGTCGATATCATCCGCACCAAGCGTGATGGCGGCGAACTCTCCACTGAGCACATCAACTGGGTCATCGATGCCTATACCCGCGGGATCGTGGGCGATGAGCAGATGGCGGCACTGAACATGGCCATTTTCATCCGCGATATGAATCGTCGCGAGATCGTGGACTGGACTCAGGCGATGATCGCCTCCGGTACCACCATGGACTTCTCCGGGCTGTCGAAACCTACCACCGACAAGCACTCCACCGGCGGTGTCGGAGACAAGGTGACGCTCCCGCTCGGGCCGCTCGTCTCCTCCTATGGAGTGGCGGTGCCGCAGCTCTCGGGCCGCGGTTTGGGTCACACCGGCGGCACCCTAGACAAGCTGGAGTCCATTCCAGGCTGGCAGGCAGATGTGCCCAATGATCGCCTCATGTCCATCCTCGAAGATTCGGGCGCGGTGGTGGCAGCCGCGGGCGCCGGCCTCGCCCCAGCGGATAAGAAGATTTACGCACTACGCGATATCACTGCCACCGTCGACTGCATCCCGCTGATTGCTTCCTCCATCATGAGCAAGAAGATTGCAGAGGGCACCTCGGCGCTGGTGCTGGACGTGAAGGTCGGTTCTGGTGCGTTCATGAAGGACCTCGACCAGGCCCGCGCCCTCGCCCGCACCATGGTGGATCTGGGCAATGACGCTGGAGTGAACACCCGAGCACTCCTCACCGACATGAACACCCCCTTGGGACGCAAGATTGGCAATGCCCTCGAAGTGGAGGAATCTCTCGAGGTGCTCGCCGGCGGCGGCCCAGCTGATCTGGTGGAGATCACCTGTGAGCTGGCCCGCGAGATGCTGGAGCTGGTGGGGGTACACGATCCGGATGTGGAGGAGGCCCTCAAGGATGGCCGCGCCATGGATTCGTGGCGGAAGATGATCCACGCACAAGGCGGCGATCCGGACGCAGCCCTGCCCGTGGCCCCGCATCAGGAGGTCCTGCGTGCTGAGCGTGATGGCGTGCTCACCCAGTTGGACGCGCTCGCTTTGGGCGTGGGGTCCTGGCGCCTCGGCGCCGGTCGCGCCCGCAAGGAAGATCCCGTGCAGGCCACCGCCGGCATTGAGATTCATGCCGAGATTGGCCAAGAGGTGAAGAAGGGAGAGCCACTGCTCACCCTGCACACCGAAACCCCCGATCGCATTGAGCGGGCGCTGGAATCCATCCGTCCGGGCATCGTCATCGGCGATGGCCCAGCTCCGGCCCGCACCATCATTCTTGATCGCATCGTTTAAGGAGACTGTTGTTATGAGCTTGAACCGAGCAGAACTCGCCCGCTATATCGACCACACCCTGCTGAAGCCGGAGGCCACCCGTGCCGACTTTGAGGCTCTCGCCGCCGAGGCCGGCGAACTGGGAGTGTTCTCCATCTGTGTGTCTCCCTCCGAGCTGCCCATCAGCGCCCCCGAGGGCGTTGCTGTGGCCACCGTGTGCGGCTTCCCCTCTGGTGCCGTGCAGTCCGAGATCAAGGCCGCCGAGGCCGCGCTGTCGGTGCAGCAGGGCGCCGACGAGGTGGACATGGTGATTAACATCGCCGATGCCAAGGAGGGTGACTTTGAGGCCGTGCAGGCTGATATCGCCGCCGTGCGTGCGGCCATTCCGAACGCGCTACTCAAGGTAATCATCGAATCCGCAGTGCTCACCGACGAGGAGATCGTGGGCTGCTGTCAGGCCGCCGAGGCCGCAGGGGCCGACTTTGTGAAAACCTCCACCGGATTCCACCCGGCCGGCGGCGCCAGCGTTGAGGCTGTTCGCCTCATGCGCGAGACCGTGGGCGATCGCCTCGGGGTGAAGGCCTCGGGCGGGATCCGTGATCTCGCCACCGCCCAAGCCATGATCGATGCTGGGGCCAGCCGTCTCGGCTGTTCCTCCTCCGCCGCCATCTTGAAGGAGTTGGACTAAATGACTATCGATCGTTCCCGTATCGCTCGGTGGATCGAGCACGACCCCGACGAGACCACCGCCGCCGAGCTGCAGCGCCTGCTCGATGCGGCCGATACCGAGGAGCTCGCTGCTCGCTTCGCTGGCCCTCTGGAGTTCGGCACCGCCGGTCTGCGCGGCCGCCTCGAAGGCGGTGAGTCGCGGATGAACGTGGCGACTGTCTCCCGCGCTACCGCCGGCGTGGCCGCATGGCTGAACTCTCAGGTAGAGCGGCCCGTGGTGGTGATCGGCTGTGATGCACGCTATGGCTCCGCCGATTTCCACCAGGCTGCCGCAGAGATCTTCGCCGCGGCGGGTTGCATTGTGCACCTGATTACGCCGCAGCTACCCACCCCCTTCACCGCCTTCTGCGTGCGTCACTTCGACGCCGATGCCGGCGTGATGGTGACCGCCTCGCATAATCCGCCGCAGGATAATGGCTATAAGGTCTACCTCGGTGGCCGCGTGGTAGATAGTGACGCTGCCAAGGGAGTGCAGCTGATCAGCCCCGCCGATAAGGAGATCGCGGAGCTCATCGCCGCTGCCCCAGACGCCGATGAGATTCCGCGCCGCAAAGAAAACATCGAGCCGGTGCCCGAATCAGTGCTGGAGGAGTACCTCTCCCGTGCGGTGAGCCTGCGTCGGGGCATCGAGGAATCCGATCTGCCCATCGTGTTCACCGCCATGCACGGTGTGGGTGGTCGTGTGCTGCAGACCGTGCTCTCCCGTGCCGGATTCAATGCGGTGACTCCGGTGGCTGAGCAATTCGAGCCCGATCCTGATTTCCCCACCGTGGCCTTCCCCAACCCGGAGGAAGATGGGGCGCTGGATCTCTCCATCGCCACCGCCGAGCGCTCCGGCGCCGAGCTCATCCTCGCCCTCGACCCCGATGCGGATCGCTGCTCGGTGGCCATTCCTACGGCCGAAGGCTGGCGCCAGCTCTCAGGCGATGAGGTAGGCGCCGTACTCGCTGAGGATATCGCCCGCTCCCACGAGGGTGGCGACGCCACACTCGCGGCGTCGATCGTGTCCTCGCGCCTGCTGAGCAAGGTGGCAGAGCGCCATGGCCTGCGCTTCCAGCCCACCCTGACCGGGTTTAAGTGGATTGCCCGCACCCCGGAGATGATCATGGGCTACGAGGAAGCGCTGGGCTACTGCACAGATCCGGAGATCGTGCGCGATAAAGATGGCATCACCGCCTGCCTGCGCGTCGCCGATCTGGTGGATCGCCTCCGCGCCGAGGGCAAGAATCTGCAGGATTTCCTTGACGAGATCGCCACAGCCTATGGGTTGTACGTTACTTCTCCATTGACTTTCCGCATGTCCGACCCGGCGGCCATCGCCGCCGCCCTGGAGCGGCTCAAGACCACCCCGCCGACCACGTTGGCGGGCGCGAGCGTGACGGATTTCTCGGATCTCTCCGCGGGATTTCGCGGGTTGCCGCCCACCACCGGATTCTGGGTGGAAACCGATGGCGGCGATCGTATCGTCGCCCGCCCCTCCGGTACAGAGCCCAAGCTCAAGTGCTATCTCGAGGTGATCGCCTCCGACCGCGCCGCGGCTGAGCAGCGGCTAGAGCAGCTCAAGGAAGAGTTCGCCGCAGCCCTCGGGCTCTAAAACGGCCCCCTGTTGTTCACTTCCGCGATGGCAGCATCCTATGACTAGGGTGCTGCCATCGTCGTCATTGTGGGGTGTGAAGAGGGGAGGCCTTTAGCCGCGCGAGGAGCGAGGCTTGCCCTCCTGGTAACCGGCAGCGGATTGAATACCCACCACGGCGCGCTCGTGGAACTCCGGAATCGAGGCGGCGCCGGCATAGGTGAAAGAGGAGCGCACACCGCTGATGATGGAATCCACCTGGTCCTCGACCCCGCCGCGTGCAGGATCGAGGTAGATACGCGCGGAGGAGATGCCCTCTTCAAACATTTCGCGCCGGGCGCGCTCGAACGCCTCGGTGCGCTGATTGCGGTTTTCCACCGCCCGTCGTGACGCCATACCGAAGGACTCCTTATACATGCGCCCATCGGCGTCACGCATGAGATCGCCCGGGGATTCAAAGGTACCGGCGAACCACGAACCGATCATCACATTCGAGGCGCCCGCAGCAAGTGCCAGCGCCACATCGCGGGGATCGCGCACGCCGCCATCTGCCCAGACGTGCGCCCCGAGCTCACGGGCCGCCGCCGCGCATTCCAGCACCGCCGTAAACTGCGGGCGACCCACGCCCGTCTGCATCCGCGTGGTGCACATTGCGCCCGGGCCAACGCCCACCTTGATGATGTCGGCCCCCGCCGCCACGAGATCACGTACGCCCTCGGCAGTGACGATATTGCCGGCCACAATCGGGACTCCTGGATCCATTGCCCGGACGCGCTCTACGGCGGAGATCATGGAATCTTGGTGACCGTGTGCCGTGTCCACGACTAAGACATCAGCGCCGGCGTCGACAAGCACCCCCACCCGCTGTTCAATATCGCCATTGATGCCGATGGCAGCGCCCACCCGTAGCCGCCCAGAGTCGTCCACCGCGGGGGTGTAGACCGTGGCGCGCAGCGCGGAGGTGCGGGTCATGATTCCCGCGAGACGGCCCTCGTTATCGACCACCGGGGCGAGCTTGCGGGAGGCATCCCGCAGCCGGCTAAAGGCCTCTTGTGGATCAATATTCGTCGGCAGGGTGAGCAGGGAGGTGGCCATGAGCGCCCCCACCTGGGTGAAGTTATCGGCGCCCACAAGATCCTTTTCCGTAATAAGGCCCACCGGTTTATCCTCCGCCACCACGATGGCGGCGCCATGCGCGCGCTTGTGAATCAGGTTACGGGCATAACCCACGGTGTGGTGGGGCTTGACCGTGATAGGGGTGTCGAAGGTGAGGTGGGCATCCTTCACCGTGCGAATCGTCTCCGCAGCGATCTCTGCCGGCACGTCCTGCGGCAGGATCGCGAGCCCGCCACGCCGAGCTATCGTTTCCGCCATGCGGCGACCAGCAACGGCCGTCATATTGGCCACCACGAGAGGAATGGTGGTTCCGGTGCCATCACTGGTGCTGAGATCAACGTGCATACGGGAGCCTACGGAGGATCGTGAGGGCACCATAAACACGTCGGAGTAGGTCAATTCATGGGTAGGTTCTTCGAGAAAACGCATACCCCGTACTCTACGTGCGTGCTAGGACACAGCTCGGTTCTGGCTCTCGGCGTGCGTGGTGGGAGGTGTCACTCCGTGCGGGATCCTGCGATGGTGGCAGCCAGCGCAGTGTCGGCGACTCAGTAAGGGGTTAGATCCCAGTGAGCTCCTTGAGATCGCCAAAGACCTCCATATTGTGGCGGAAGGCGCGAGCAGCCTCGTCGAGAACATGCTCGCGCTGCGCCTCGGTGAACTGCAGATTATCCAGCTTCTCGCGGTAGGAGTCCTTATAATTCTTGGGCTTATCGATGCCGATGAAGCGGTAGAAGTTCAACGCCTCCTCATTCACCCTGTAGTGGCGCTTGAGCATCACCGCAATCACTTGGCCGCCCGAGAGATCGCCCAGATAGCGCACATAGTGATGCGCGAGAGCCGCCGGTCCATCGGCCAGTGCGCCGATCTCCGCGAGGCGGATGCAATAGCGGGCGGTGGCGGGAAACGTGGTGAGATTCTCGCGCCACGCATCCGAGCCATGCAGGGCACGTAGGTCTTTGCGCAGTTGCGGTAGACGCATCAGCGTCTCGTCATAGATGAGCGCGAAGATCGGGTCATTTTGCAGGCCGCGGCTCATGGACTCCAGTGCGGCATAGAACTGATAGGTCTGCTCCAATAAGGCGGTGTAGGCGGCGACATCGAGTTCGCCGCCGACCATCTTTTTGATGAACTCGGCGTTTTCCGCCCGGTTGCGTGTTTGGGCGGTGGAGACCTTCAATGCTAGGGACAAGGGCTCGGCAACAGAGGCAGTCATGGATATCCTTTCACCAAGGGTAGGGCAGTGGAGAACTCCCACGAACCCTGTGCGGTGTGCAGCGAGTAGGGGGGAACTCAACTCTCGCACAGAAAGTATTAGAGCGTAGCCTAACCTTATATTTGTTTGAGGGTGGGGAGTGGGGTGCGTTGAGAATGTCTCGCCCTGCGTGTTCGCTACAGGCGTACACCTTCCGCAAGCCGGTCTGAGCAGCACAAACATGCGCAGGGCTGCTGTGGGAGTAGGTGCGGTAGCCGGCGACGGGGATGACCACCGCCGCGCGCGCGTTAGAGTGTGTGTAGCGAATAGCACCAGTTGAATGAGCCGGCGCGCGGACTATCGCGCGCGGCTTATGAAGTAAAGGGGACACACAACACTATGTTTGAGAGATTTACGGACCGAGCCCGTCGAGTGATCGTGCTAGCGCAGGACGAAGCTCGCATGCTTAACCACAATTACATTGGCACCGAGCACATCCTGCTCGGTCTTATTAGCGAGGGTGAAGGTGTAGCCGCGAAGGCGCTCGAGTCGATGGGTATCTCTCTCGACGCTGTGCGCCAAGAGGTCGAGGAGATTATCGGCCACGGGACCCAGCAAACCAGTGGGCACATCCCCTTTACTCCACGCGCCAAGAAGGTGTTGGAGTTGTCCTTGCGCGAGGGGCTGCAGATGGGGCACAAATACATCGGCACCGAGTTTTTGCTGCTCGGCCTCATTCGTGAGGGCGAGGGCGTAGCCGCGCAGGTGCTGGTGAAGCTCGGCGCGGATCTGTCGCGCGTGCGTCAGCAGGTTATCCAGCTGCTCTCCGGCTATGAGGGCGGCCAAGAAGGCTCCGAGGACGAGGGTGGCGCCGCACCTGCCGGTGGCAAGGTGCTCGGCGCCGGTGCAGCCAGCGGCGGCCGCGGTGGCGGTGGCGCTGGTGAGCGTTCTAATTCCCTGGTGCTGGACCAGTTCGGGCGTAACCTCACCCAGGCCGCCAAGGATGGCAAGTTGGATCCTGTGGTGGGCCGTGAGGACGAGATCGAGCGCATTATGCAGGTGCTGTCTCGCCGCACGAAGAATAACCCCGTGCTCATCGGCGAGCCCGGTGTGGGTAAGACCGCCGTGGTGGAGGGGCTTGCCCTCGACATCGTTAATGGCAAGGTTCCTGAGACCCTCAAAGACAAGCAGCTCTACTCGCTGGACTTGGGCTCTCTTGTGGCCGGTTCTCGTTACCGCGGTGACTTCGAGGAGCGCCTGAAGAAGGTGCTGAAGGAGATTAACCAGCGCGGCGACATCATTTTGTTCATCGACGAGATTCATACCCTCGTGGGTGCCGGTGCCGCCGAGGGCGCCATCGACGCGGCCTCGCTGCTGAAGCCCAAGCTGGCCCGCGGTGAGCTGCAGACTATCGGTGCCACCACCTTGGATGAGTACCGCAAGCACATCGAAAAGGATGCGGCTCTCGAGCGCCGTTTCCAGCCGGTGCAGGTTCCCGAGCCGTCGGTGGAGGACACCATCGAGATTCTCAAGGGGCTGCGTGACCGCTACGAGGCGCACCACCGTGTTTCTATCACCGATAGTGCCCTGTCTGCGGCCGCTAATTTGTCCAACCGCTACATCAATGACCGCTTCTTGCCGGACAAGGCCGTGGATTTGATCGATGAGGCTGGTGCCCGCATGCGCATTAAGCGCATGACCGCCCCCGATTCCATCCGCGAGGTGGATGAGCGTATCGCTAGCGTGCGCCGCGAGAAGGAAGCCGCGATCGACGCCCAGGACTTTGAGAAGGCCGCAGGCCTGCGCGATAAGGAGCGCAAGTTGGGTGAAGAGCGCGCCGAGAAGGAAAAGCAATGGCGCTCCGGCGACCTGGAGGACATCGCTGAGGTCAGCGAGGAGCAGATTGCGGAGGTACTCGGCCACTGGACCGGCATCCCCGTATTCAAGCTCACCGAAGAAGAATCCGATCGCCTGCTCCACATGGAAGAGGAGCTGCACAAGCGCATCATCGGCCAGGACGATGCCGTGAAGGCAGTGTCACGTGCCATCCGCCGCACCCGTGCCGGTCTGAAGGATCCGAAGCGCCCCAGCGGTTCGTTCATCTTCGCTGGCCCCTCCGGTGTGGGTAAGACGGAGCTGTCCAAGGCTCTGGCAGAGTTCCTCTTCGGGGAGGAAGACGCCCTTATCCAGATCGATATGGGCGAGTTCCATGACCGCTTCACCGCCTCCCGTCTCTTTGGTGCCCCTCCCGGATATGTGGGCTATGAAGAGGGCGGCCAGCTCACCGAGAAGGTGCGCCGCAAGCCCTTCTCCGTGGTGCTTTTCGACGAGATCGAGAAGGCCCATAAGGAGATCTACAACACCTTGTTGCAGGTCCTCGAGGATGGTCGACTCACCGACGGCCAAGGCCGCGTCGTGGACTTCAAGAACACGGTATTGATCTTCACCTCTAACTTGGGCACCCAAGACATCTCGAAGCCGGTGGGCTTGGGCTTCACCGGTACCTCGGAGATGGACCACGAGGCCCAGTATGAGCGGATGAAGCAGAAGGTGGATGATGAGCTGAAGAAGCACTTCCGCCCCGAGTTCCTCAACCGTATTGATTCCACGGTGGTGTTCCATCAGCTCACCCGTGATGAGATCGTGCAGATGGTGGATCTTTTGATCTCCCGCGTGCGGGATGCTCTCGCCGAGAAGGATATGGGCATCGAGCTCACTGATAAGGCCAAGAACCTCTTGGCGAAGCGTGGCTTCGACCCAGTCTTGGGTGCTCGTCCCCTGCGTCGTACCATTCAGCGCGATATCGAGGATGCTCTGTCCGAGCGCATCCTCTTTGGCGAGGTGGGCGCCGGAGAGATCATCACCGTGGATGTCGAAGGCTGGGACGGCGAGTCCAAGAACACCGACGACGCCACCTTCACCTTCACTCCGCGCCCGAAGCCGCTGCCGCAGGAGACCTTCTCCGAGATCTCTCCCGAGGCTGCCGCTGCTATCAAGGAAGTCAGCGACGCCGCCGAGGAGGACGTGCCTGAATCTGATAACACCGTGGTTCCTGCGTCCGATGACGAGGACCTCTCCAATACCAGCGGTGAGGACGATGACTCCCGCGGCGAGAACAACTAGGAGACAACCATGGGTATTACGTTCCGTAAGCGCAAGAAGGTGGGAAAGAACTCGTGGATTAACTTCTCGGGTTCTGGTGCCTCTACCTCCACAAAGGTGGGTCCGGTGACTTTCAACTCTCGCGGTGGTGTCTGGGTGAATCTGCCGGGTGGCCTCACCTACCGCGGCCGCTGGAAGTAATTCCGCAGCACAGCACGCACTCCCTACTGAATGGCATAGCCCGTTCGGTGGGGAGTTTTTTAGGCTTATCGACGTCACCCTCGGCCCACCTCACTCACTGCTCGGAGGTGAGTTGGCAGGGAGCGGGTAGGGGATAAGAAAACTGCTCTCCTTTCCCCTGTGACGAGATGAGTAGGGGAGGGGCAGTGTTCTAGTGCCGGGTGAGCGTAGAACCGGCTGCGCTTGAGCAGGTTGGGGCGCAGCAGCGCGAAGAGCATCTGCCCGCTGTCGAGGCCGATGAAGATGTCAATAGGCAATCGGAAAGCACGGGTTGGGCCACCAAATCTGCGCCGTTGACAGGGCAGTGATGAACTCCCTCAATGCACAGAGGGAACGCGTAAGTAGGGCTAGTTTGCCGATCGTGTGCTGCGCTGCTCAGCGTTTTCCAACCTGCTCCTAGCGCGGCAGGGCGAAGCGATCGTCGGCTACCGCTTCGAGTAAACCATCATCGATCAGCGAAAATAGTGCCCGCGCCAGCTGTGCCTTGTCCTCCCACACGGCATCGATCTCTGCCCGCTGTACCTGTTTCTGGGCGCGGGCCAAGGCCATGATCTTTCCCCGGACTTGGCGATCGGTTCCCTGGAATTTCTGCACTCGTTTCTTGCTGGCCTCTAGTTCCGCCGCGCTGGGCTCCGGGCAGCCCGCGAGCTGCCAGCGACAGCTTTTCAGCAGAGGGCATTCCGCGCAGCGCGGTGAGGAGGCGGTACAGACCAGTGCTCCGAGTTCCATGATGGCGGTGGAGAGCTCCGCGGCGCGTTCCTCTGCTGCAGCATCGGTACCGGCGGGCAGCAGCGCCTCCACATCGGCCAGGTCCTTCTTGCGAGCAGGTCGGGGCAGATAGCGGCCGTGCACCGCCCGTGAGATGACGCGCCGAACATTGGTATCAACCACCGGAACGCGGCGTCGATAATGAAAAGCGAGGACCGCACGAGCGGTGTAGTCGCCGATACCGGGCAGATCCAGCAGTGCTGCAAGATCGGCGGGAACCTCGCCGTGGTGGCGGTCGGTGATGGCTTGGGCGCATTCCTTGAGCCGCAGCGCTCGGCGCGGATAGCCCAGTCGATCCCAGGCGGTGAGGATGTCTGCGGTGGAGGCCTGCGCCACATCCTGCGGGGTGGGCCAGCGGCGCATCCACGCCTCCCACTGCGGTTCCACTCGTGCCACTGGTGTCTGCTGGCTCATGACTTCGGATACGAGCACGCCCCAAGCACTGGTGTCGGGTGCGCGCCACAACAATGGGCGACGGTGGGTGGCAAACCATGTGAGAAGTGCGGCTGAGTCAATCATCAAAGATGTATAGCCTAGTCGCCCACAAGATCTCGAGTCATAAGTACCCATGATGTCCTATTGAAGTGGAAGAATAGCAATTATGGGTAAAGCTGAAAACCATAAGACGCTCACTCCGCAAGAAGCTTGGGATGTGTTGCAGGAGGGCAATAGGCGATGGCGGGAGATGAGCCCCGCATATCCACGTCAGTGCTCGCAGCGTCGTGAAGAATTGCGCGAGGGGCAGGCGCCGAGCGTATGTGTATTGGCCTGCTCGGATTCGCGTGCACCCATTGAGACCATCTTCGATCAGGGTCTCGGCGATGTTTTCGTGATCCGCACCGCCGGAGAAACCGTGGACAACGCCGTGCTGGCTTCCCTGGAATTCGCGGTGGAGGGCCTCGGCGTGCCGCTATTGGTGGTACTCGGCCACCAGTACTGCGGTGCGGTTGCTGCCACCGTCGGGGCGCTCGATGAGGGCCCCATTCCCGAGCGTTTCCAACGCGAGCTGGTGCAGCAGGTGGCCCCCTCCGTCATCGAGGCCCGCCGCAAGGGTGGTAACACCACCGATGACTTCGAACGTGAGCACGCCCTCCAAACGCTGAAGTCGGTCATTCACCGTATCCCCATCATTCAGGAGCTTGTCGACGCCGGCTCGCTCGGTGTCGTCAGCGCGCGCTACCGCCTCGACGACGGCGTGGTGGAGAAGCTCATCGCCTTCGGCGTGGAGTAGGTTCCGGCCAAGGATTCGGGCGCTGAGCTGTAAGAATGAGACAGACACGCCGGTGCAGTTGCGGGCTGTCTCACAGGGAGTGCAGTTAAGCTAGAGGGCGTGAACACTCCCAGACCGCAGAAGAGACTGCCCGATGAGATCTACATGCGCCGCCGCGTTGCGGCCGTGGTGATCTTGGTTGTCGTCATTGGCCTGCTTGTGTGGATCATCAGCGCGCTGGCTGGCGGGGACGATAACTCCACCGGACCGGATAACGCCGCACAGACCACCGCCACCTCTTCTAGCGATGAGGAGACGAATACAGACGGGGCCGACGCCGCCTCGGAGGAGGCGTCGACAAGCACCGAGACCTCCGCGAAGGAAGAGCCGAAGCCCAGCTGCCGCTTGGAGGATCTAGAGATTCGAGCGGAGATGAGGCAATCGGAGTTCGAACCGAACCAGACTCCGACCTTCTATATGATCGTCAATAATCCCACCAAGGTGGACTGTGCCATTGACCTGAGCAAGGAGCAGCTGCGCTATGAGGTGTATAACCTCGACACCAGCGAGCGGGTGTGGGCGGACACGGACTGCAATCCGCCGGAGGATGACTCCGAAAAGGTCTTCGAGGCAGGAACCGAGACCAACTATGAGGCGCAGTGGTCCAAGACCACCTCGGCGCCAGGGCAATGCGACAACCGGCAGCGGGTGCCCAGCGGCGCCTACTTCCTGCACACCGTCATCGGCGATAATGCCTCCGAGGCTGTGACCTTCAACCTGAAATAGTCGCTAGCGCCGAGAATCGAGAGCCACGATCGCATCCTGGATCGTGGCTACTTCTCTAATATCCATTGATCGGGCGCCCTTCGGTGCACCGGCTGGCAGATTACCCGCGGGAATCACGGCGCGGGTATAGCCGAGGCGGCTGGCCTCCACGAGACGCTTATCGGCGTCTGGGACCCGCCGAATCTCGCCGGCCAAGCCGACCTCGCCGAGCACCACGGTGCGGGAGGGCAGCGGGCGCCGATTCATCGCACTCACGGTGGCCAGCGCCACTGCGAGATCCGCTGCGGGTTCGTTCACCCGCATGCCCCCGACCGTGGCTACATACACCTCCTTATCGTCCGAGCGCTTCTGGGCGCGGGCCGCCAGTACCGCCAGGATCATCGGCACACGGGTGGCGTCGAGGCCGGTGACGGCGCGCCGAGGATTCTTCGATTGCGTGTCTACGAGGAGGGCCTGCACCTCGGCGAGTATGGGGCGGACCCCATCCATGGTGACCGTCACTGCAGAGCCATCGGGGGTGGTGCCCATGTGGGAAAGAAAGAGCCCGCTGGGGTCTTTCACCTCCTTAATTCCGGAAGAGGTTTGTTCGAAACAGCCCACCTCGTCCGTGGCGCCGAAACGGTTCTTCATTCCGCGCAACATGCGCAGCGAGGAGTGCTTATCACCCTCGAAGTTGAGCACCACATCTACGAGGTGCTCGAGTACCCGTGGGCCGGCAACAGTGCCGTCCTTGGTCACGTGCCCCACCAGCAGTACGGGGATACCGGATGCCTTGGCCATACTGGTCAGGGCGGCTGTGACCGCACGCGACTGGGCCACCCCGCCCTGCACGCCGTCGACATCGGCGGCGGTGACAGTCTGCACTGAGTCCACGATCACCAGCGAGGGCTGCAATTGCGTGATGTGGCCAAAAATCGTGTCCAGATCCGACTCAGCCGCAAGATAGAGGCTCTCCCGCAGCCCGCCGGTGCGCTCGGCGCGCATGCGGACTTGCCCCGCGGACTCCTCGGCGGTGACATAGAGGGCGGTGCGGGTGCTCTCTCCCTCACGTTGCGCGGCCCAGCGGGCGGCGACTTCCAGCAGCAAGGTGGACTTTCCCACTCCCGGCTCACCGGCCATCAGCACCACGGATCCGGGCACAATGCCCGCTCCCAGCACGCGATCCAATTCGGAGATGCCGGTGGTCATCGCCAGCGAGGAGGTGGGGTCGATGCTGGTGATCGATGCTGCTGCTGTGGTGGGAGTGAGTCCCTGGGTAGAGCGAGACGATGCTGCGCCGCCGCGTCCCGTGGCGTGCTGGGCGGGGGTGGCTCGCTCCGTCAGCGTGCCCCACTCGCCGCAGCTGGGGCAGCGTCCCAGCCACTTCGGGCTGGAGTGGCCGCACTCGGAGCAGACGAATGCTGTTTTGGGTTTGCGGGCCATGCAGCAGAGCCTTTCTAGACATGGGAAGTGGGCAAGAGAGGGACAGGCGGAGCAGCAGGGCACGCGGGCAGCGCTGCTACGGCGGGCACGCCAGAATGCAAAAATCCGGCATCATCAACTCTTGGAGGAAGTGTTGAGGATACCGGATAGGGTACGCGCCGTGGTGGTTTAGTTCTCCACTTCGCGTTCGCTCATGAAGGTCTCCTGCTGGTTGCCAGTGACGGTGGCGATCATGTCGATCGTGGCGTCATTGAAGGTGAAGGTGACGTTCACGTTGCCGCCGGCGGGGAAGCCCGGGTTATTCACGGTGGAAGTGGCGTAGGTGATGCAGGCATCGTCCTTGCCCGGCTTCTTTAGGGCCTTAATATTCTGCGCGGTATCGGCCACGAGAGAGCAGTTCTGACCCAGCGAGGGATTAGCGGAGAGCTGCACCTCATTGCCTTCCACCTCGACGGACTTAAGGGTATGCGAGGTGCCACTCGGATCCTGGTTGATCGCAGTGAACTTCAGGCCGGTGGTGGCGTCGTCCTCCACAATCACGTGGACATCCCGCACAGCCATGAGGCCATCCTCGGTGCCAGCGGAGGCACCGTCCACAGCGGCAACCTGATCAGAGGTCTGGGAGACCTGTCCGGCACCGCAGGCGGCGAGTGCAAGGGCCGAGAGGCCGGCCACCGCAGCCAGTCCGGCGCGACGGGCTGCCGAGTTCAGTGGATTCTTCACGTTCAATGCCCTCCATCTAAGGCTTCGCATGGATCTAGATTATTAACAGTCACTCTAGCTAATTCTAAGGTTATTCACACAGTTTCTTCCCCGTACGGGGGCGAGACTGAGACGGGTATTACCGCCTGCTTAGGGCACGCTATCCCACGTGTGTCTGCCTCGCGACGACCGCCGCTGCGGGAGGAAAAGCGGGCTGTTCCCGCGGTGATCGTGCGAGCTGAACTGGGCACTCTTTAGCGGCTGTGCTGCGGGCGCGTGCCCGCGGCTGTCGAGCTGCACCCGCCGGTGCGGTGTGATGTAGGAGGCGCTAGGGGAGCGGAGGGGCCCAGACCAGCTAGGCGGGCACCGCAGGTGGCGCTGCTGGCGTGCTAGAATAGACGCGCTTTACGTATCAGTGTCGTGGCGCGGTGCGCGCCGCGAACTGTGGAGCCGCCAACGCAGTGAGTCACACATTTCCCCAGTGAAGAGAGTGCAAAAGGTATGGATTTTAAGGTCGGAGACACGGTCGTCTACCCCCATCACGGTGCCGCCCGCATCGAGGCCATGGAGCAGCGGCAGATGGGAGACGACGTGCTCGACTTCCTCGTGCTGCAGATCCTGCAGTCCGATCTGGTGGTGCGGGTTCCTGCCAAGAACGTGGAGCTGGTGGGCGTTCGCGATGTCGTGGGCGATGAGGGCCTGCGCAAGGTCTTCTCGGTGCTGCGCGATATGGATGTGGAAGAGGCCGGTAACTGGTCTCGCCGCTATAAGGCCAATCAGGAGCGCCTCGCCTCGGGTGATGTGAATAAGGTCGCCGAGGTGGTGCGTGATCTGTGGCGCCGCGATCAGGATCGTGGCCTGTCCGCAGGTGAGAAGCGCATGCTGGCCAAGGCCCGCCAGATCCTGGTGGGCGAGCTGGCCCTCGCCAAGGAGCTGGACGAGTCCAAGGCGGAGGAGCGCGAGAAGCAGTACGCCGACGCCATCGCGCGGCACCGCGCCGCCGCGTCGGGAGTCACCGCCCCGGTGGAGGACGATGACCTCGATGATGTGGACCTCGACGACCTCAACTTCGACGACTAACCCTCAGCCCGCCGCGCCGCCATGTCCCCCACAGTGACTGCGATTATTGCCGCCGCAGGTTCCGGCACCCGCCTCGGTGCGCCGATGCCGAAGGCCTATGTGCCGCTGCGCGGAGTGACCTTGTTAGAACGCAGCATCACCGCGATGCTCACCTCTCAAGTGGTCGATGCCATCGTGGTCACCGTCAGCCCAGACATGGAGGACTACGCCCGCACCTTGCTGCGGAAACGGGGCCTTGACGGCGAGGTGACCCTCGTGCATGGCGGTGCCGAGCGCGCCGATTCCGTATGGCGCGGATTGCAGGCCATCACGCATGAGCAGGGCGTTGTGCTGGTGCACGATAGCGCCCGCGCGCTCACCCCGCCGGGCATGATCGCCCGCGTCGCCCGAGCCGTGGTCCAGGGCGCACCCGCGGTGATCCCAGTACTGCCGGTGGCGGATACCATCAAAGAGATCCGCGAGGTAGACGGGCAGCAACAGGTGGCATCCACCCCAGACCGCTCCACCTTGCGCGCCGTGCAAACCCCGCAGGGTTTTGATTTGGCGGTGCTCCGCGAGGCCAACCGCGCCTATTTCGCCCAGCCGAGTTTTGTGGCCACAGACGATGCCAGCCTCATGGAATGGTTCGGGGTGCCGGTGCGCTGTGTGCAGGGCGATCCCATGGCCTTTAAAGTAACCACCCCCATGGACATGCTCTTGGCCACTCAGGTGACCGATAGCGCAGAGTCCACGATTTTCGAGGTGCCCAGTGACTAGCCCCATCATTCCCCGCGTTGGCATCGCCACCGATGCCCACCAAGTCCAAGACGGCAAAGACTGCTGGATCGCCTGCCTCCTCTTCCCCGGCCAGCCCGGCTGTGAGGGACATTCCGACGGTGACGTTGTGGCGCATGCGCTTGTCGACGCCCTGCTCTCGGCCGCCAACCTCGGCGACCTAGGTAGTTTCGTCGGTGTGGGGCGGGCCGAATATGACGGCGTGAGTGGCGAGCAGCTCCTGCGCGAATGCCGCCAGCTGCTCGCTGAGCACGGGTTTGTCATCGGCAACGTTGCCGCCCAGCTTGTGGGCCAGTCTCCACGACTAGGACAGCGTCGACAAGAAGCAGAAGAAAAGATCTCCGAGATTCTGGGCTGCCCAGCATCCATCGCAGCCACATCGACCGACCACTTAGGCTTCACCGGCCGCCATGAGGGGCGCGCCGCCGTTGCTACCGCCGTGGTGTGGCAACCGTTAGACTAAGCGGCGTGACTTTACGCATTTTTGACACCGCAACCCGTAGCCAACGTGATTTCATCCCCGTGCGGGAAGGGCACGCCAGCGTCTACCTCTGTGGCGCTACCGTGCAAACCATCCCGCATATTGGGCACGTGCGTTCCGGTGTGGCCTTCGATATTTTGCGTAACTGGCTGGAAGCCAAGGGCCTTGATGTGGCGTTTATCCGCAACGTCACCAATATCGACGATAAAATCCTGAGCAAAGCGGCCGAGGCCGGCCGGCCGTGGTGGGAGTGGGCCGCCACGCACGAGCGCGCCTTTACCTGGGCCTATGATCAATTGGGCGTGACCCCGCCCTCGCTCGAGCCGCGCGCCACCGGCCATATCACCGAGATGATCGACTATATCCAGCGCATCATCGATAATGGCCACGGTTATGCCGCCGAGGGCAATGTGTATTGCCAGCCCACCACGATCGAGAACTACGGCATGATCTCCGGCCAGAAGCTCGAGGAGCTGGACCAAGGCGAATCGGCGGGCACCGGCAAGCGCGATCCGCGCGACTTCACTCTCTGGAAAGCCGCCAAGCCCGGTGAGCCCTCCTGGCCCTCGCCCTGGGGGCCGGGGCGTCCCGGCTGGCATATCGAATGCTCCGCCATGGCCACCGCCTATCTTGGCTCGGAGTTCGATATTCACTGCGGCGGGCTAGATCTGCAATTCCCGCACCACGAGAACGAGACCGCCCAAGCGCACGCCGCCGGCGATGGCTTCGCCAACTTCTGGATGCACAACGGCTGGGTCACCATGTCCGGGGAGAAGATGTCGAAATCCCTCGGCAATGTGCTTTCCGTGCCGAATATTCTCGAGCTGGTGCGGCCGGTGGAATTGCGCTACTACCTCGGTTCCGCCCACTATCGCTCCATGCTGGAGTACTCGGAGCAGTCGCTCACTGAGGCCGCCCAAGGCTATCGCCGCATCGAGGCCTTCCTCGATCGCGTGGGCCCGGTGGAGTCCACCACCTGGACCGAGGCCTTCGAGCAGGCCATGGACGATGATCTGGGCGTGCCCGCGGCGCTGGCAGAGATCCACAATGCGGTGCGTCGCGGCAATCAAGCACTGGCCGATGGGCGCACCGAGGACGCCCGCGCCGTTGCCGGTCAGGTGCGCGCCATGGCGGCGGTGCTGGGCGTGGATCCGCAGTCGCCAGTGTGGGCTGCCCGCCGCGATAGCGGCGACTCCGAGGCCACCAAAGCCCTGGACGTCTTGGTCGGAGCCGAGCTGGAGCGCCGCGCCGAGGCCCGCGCCGCCAAGGACTGGGCCACCGCCGATGCAGTGCGTGACCGCCTCCAGGCCGCAGGTATCACCGTGGTAGACGGCAAAGATGGCGCAAGCTGGACTTTAAGCTAAGCTAACCGGATGCGCTGGCACCGGCGCCACCGTAGATGCGAGCCCAGTGACAGTTCATCGCATACGCGGCGTTGCGCCCTGGAGAAGGCACCCGCGGTGTGCGCGAGACGATGTGTGAGGAATAGAAACAATCATGGGACAGAAGAACCGGCACGGCGGCGTTCGTAAATCTAATAAGAAGGGCGCGCCCAAGGGCAGCGGCGGTTTGGGGCGCAAGGCTCTGCGCGGCAAGGGCCCCACCCCGAAGGCCGAGGACCGCGAGTACCACAAGGCCTATAAGGCCAAGCAGGAAAAGAAGCGCCGCGATCAGGGCCGCCACTTTAAAAAGACCACCGTGGATGAGCTGGTCGTAGGCCGCAACCCGGTGGTGGAGTGCCTACACGCCAAGGTACCCGCCCAGACTCTATACGTGGTGGCGGGAACCGCCTATGATGAGCGCCTCAACGAGGCCGTCACCTTGGCTAAGTCCAAGGACATCGCCATCGTGGAGGTGCCGCGCCCCGAGCTGGATCAGATGACCGGCAATGGCCTGCACCAGGGTATTGGCCTGCTCATCGAGCCCTATAGCTACAAAAACGTGGAGGACCTTATCGCCGAGATCGCCGCACTCCCCGAACCGGGCATGGTGGTGTGTTTGGATAACATCACTGACCCGCGCAACCTGGGTGCGATTATCCGCTCGGTGGCAGCCTTCGGTGGCCACGGGGTAGTGATTCCAGAGCGTCGTTCCACCCACGTCACGGGCGTGACCTGGCGTAGCTCCGCGGGCACGGCCGCCCGCGTGCCCGTGTCGAAGGTGACGAACATGACGCGCACCGTCAAGACCTTCCAAGACAATGGCTACCAGGTCGTCGGCCTCGATGCCGGCGGCGATCACACCCTCGATACCTACGATGGCACCACTCCCGTGGTGATCGTGGTCGGCTCTGAGGGCAAGGGTATTTCTCGGCTGGTGCGGGAGAACTGTGACACCCTGATGTCCGTGCCCATGGCGGAGTGGGTGGAATCACTCAACGCCTCCGTGGCAGCGGGCGTGGTGCTCAGCGAGTTCGCCCGCCAACGCCGCGTCGGCCACTAGTAGCAAAACGCAGCACTACGCAGCAGCGCCTCCCGGTGTTTATTCGGGAGGCGCTGCTGCGTGCTGCGAAGAGGATATCCGCGCGGGGCTAGCCTGCCCATTGGGCATAGAGGCTGGCGTAGTGCTCCCCATTGGCGATGAGCTCCTCGTGCGTGCCGTCTTCGATGATGCGGCCCTGCTCCATGACGAGGATGCGATCAGCGCTGCGGGATTGATCGAGCCGGTGTGCGATCACCAAGGCGGTGCGGCCCTCGACGGCGCGCTGGGCGGCGGCCTCGAGATCTTGAGCATAGTCCGAGCCCGCCTCCGAGGTGGCCTCGTCCAGGATGAGAACGGGCGGATCCACCAAACTGATCCGGGCCAGCGCTATCTGCTGCATCACCTCTGGGGCGAGGTCCTCGTGCCCAGCACCGACCTTGGTGTCGAGTCCCTGGGGCAGCCAGCGCTGCCAGAGCGGAGACCGCGGCTGCAGTCCTGCGGCCGCCAGAGCCGCCATGAGCTCTGCGTCTTTCGCGCCGGGCCGAGCAAGCTGCAAATCCTCTCGCAAGGTGCCCGAGAAGACGTGCATTTCCTGGTTGGCCATGCTGATATGTCGCGCCACCCAGTTGTGCGAGACCTCCGCGGTGTTGATGCGGCCGGTGGGGGTGTCTACGTAGATGGCGCCGCCACTGGGCTCGAGCAGCCCGCTCAGCAACTGGGCGAGGGTGGATTTTCCGGCGCCGGAGGTGCCCACGAGCGCAGTGGTGCTGCCGGCCTCGAGCGTGAGGTTGAGGGGTTCAATCACATTCGATTGGCCGCCGTCATAGCTGAAGCTCAGATTCTCCACGGTGATCGCGGGAGGGGTGGTGAGATCCTCCTCGTTATCGTCCTTGTCCTGGCCGCTGAGCAGCGCCAAGGACACCGCGCGGCCCAAGGAGGTAGAGGCCGATTGGATCATGCTGGCGAAGTCGAGCACATTGAAAATATGAATTTCCATGCGGAACGCCAGGAGGATCACGGCAGCCGCTTGGCCGGGGGTGATGATCTCCTGCACCGCCATCCACGCGCCCAATGCGGTGGTGGAGAGCAAAAGAATCGAGAATCCGACATAGCCGCCGCTGAGGATGCGCGCATTGAGAGGAATGATGATGCGCTCGGCGTTGATGACCTGCCACGAGGTAGTAGTCATGCGGTGACGGGCCCAGCGGGACAAACCATAGTTGTGGATAGTGTCGAAACCCCGGATCGAGTCGAGGAGCACGTTATTGCGCTGCGCTTCGGCGGCAGCGGCACGGTTGACCGCGGCGGGTAGCTCGCTGAGCGAGCGGCGCAAAAATAGCCCCACGGGCACGGCCACGAGCACCCAGCACAGCAGGAACGCGGGGTGGATCGCCACCGTGGCGATGAGCGTGAGCGGAAACATCACCAGGGTGATCACCAGCCGCGCCCCAACCATGGTGACGGTGCGGTAGAGGTTATCGATATCGCGCGTCAGACGGGTGATCACATTGCCCGTGCCGAGCTCCAGAATGCGTGGTGCGGGGGCGCGGAGCACGGCCGAAAGACAGCGCTGGCGCAGCTCAACCGAGACCGTGCGGGTGAGAATGGACAACATATAGACCACGAGCTCGGTGGTGAACATCCGGGCTAGGGTGAGCGCGCCGATGGCGATGAGTGCCCAGGTGACCGCGGAGGGGCCGGAGCCAAAAATACTGAAGGAGCGCCCCGAGAACACGTCGATGGAGCGGCCCATGATGACGGAGCTGAGGTTTTGCGCCGCCACCGTCACAATCGCCACGGCCACCAGCAGTGCCCACCACCAGCGGCGGGGATAGGCGCGCAGGCTACGCAGATAGCGCAGGCTCTCGCGGGGAGTAGCGGGGGCGAGAGCATCGGCCCCAAGATTCTCGCTCTGGCTCATGAGGCGTCCTCCTTGTCCTGGGTCGCAGCGCGAGCGGGTGTGTCCTCGGCAGCGAGGATGCGATCGGCGGCGTGGCGCCATGCCCGCGAGCTGCTGATCACCACGGTGAGCTGGGCGGCACGTTGCTGCTTCACGTTGTGTATCACCCGCGAGAGCGTCACCGCGTCGAGGCCGGTGGTGGGTTCATCGAAGATGAGTACCTCGGCGTCGCTGAGTACGGCGCGGGCCACGCCGATGCGCTGGCGCTGCCCGCCCGAGAGATTCAACCCGGCCTCGCCGATGGCCCCGGTGGGCAGCTCGCCATGGGGCCCATAGCCGCCGAGGCGGCGCACGATGTCTTCACAGCAGGCGACGTCGAGGGCGTGGCGTAGTTCCGCGTCGCCGTGGCTGTGCTCGGGGTCCAAGTTTTCCCGCAGGCTCGTGGCGAAAATGGTGCTCACATGCGGCACCCGCAGCCCTGCCCAGCCGGGATCGCTATCGGCCACGACCAGGCCGGTGGCGGAGGTAGTGGTGTAGCGCTGTGCGGCGCTCGTGGTATCGAAGCCCGCCACGAGCTGGTGAATACGGCCGGCGGAGGTGCTGGCGCGGGCCACGGTTTCCACCGAGAGCCCCAGGGCCTTACCACTGATAAATAGTGCCGGTGGGGCACTGAGCATGATCGTCATGAACTCGCCAGCGGTGATATCGCCCGAGCTCACCAAGGTTCCGGCCAGAGCCACGCAGGCCACAATGAACACCACGGGGACGAACTGCCGGGCAAGCGAGGCATAAAACGCGATGCGAGCGTCGTGAAGCATGGCCCGCAGCGAGTGGGTGGCGGCCTCATCGAATCGCTTCTCGCAGGTATCGACCGCGCCGAGCCCCTTGATCACGCGGGAGCCCTGGGCAAAATCGGTGCCTAAGGAGACAACGTGAGCCTCAGCGGTGCGGCGCGAGGACGCAACCTGAGTGATGAACCGGCCGGTGTACATCGAGGCGGCGAGAGTGGTGAGGCCACCGAGGGGGATAAGCAGGGCTAGGCGGTAGTCGATGGGAATCGCCACGATCGTGGTGGCGAGGAGCATCATCACCATCTGCAGCGGGAAAGTATTGAGATACTTAGTTAGCGAGACGGTGTGGGAGTCCTCGTCGATGGTGTTCATCACCGTGCCCGGTGATGTGTGCAGATCATGGGCGCTTAAGAGCCGCTCAACCACGGCATTACGGATGCGGTGCACGAGACGGACACGCCCTAGCTCCACGAAGGCGGCGCTGTGTATCTCGGCGATCCAGCTGATGACGTAGAGAACCACGATGATCAGTAGGGGAATGAGCACCTCTGTAAAGGAGATGGCCTCGCCGAGGAGACGATCGGTGATGACACCAAGCAGGCGTGAGACCACGACAGACAGAGGGGTGATCAAAAGCCCCAAGGCCAGCGAAAGCGAGGTGACCTTGGGGAAGGAGAAGAAGGCGCGCCACGTGGCGCGAGTATTACCCGGCCACGGGCCTTCTGCCGCAGAGCGAACGAGGGCGATCTCTTCTTCCTCGGGTGGGTTCGTGGGCGCGAACCACAGCCACGTAGGAAGCGGGCGCGGCCTCGTGAGCTGAGAAAAAGATGTCCGAGCCATAATGCCCAAGCTACAACACGATAGTGAGATAGCGCACTAAAGGTTGCTCTGTGCTCGGCATGCGAGCACAGCAGGGTGTTAGGACACGGTGGCGGACTCTGTCTGCGGGGCCGGCTGGAAACGGAAGTGGCTTTCGGACTGGCGCGACTCGTGGGTGGGAGTCAAGGGAATGCCGGCTCGTTCCCGCAGGATGAACGCGCAGAAGAAGCCAACGCACGAGGCGACGACCAGGTAGACGCTCACAGCGAAGGTCGTGCCGGTGGCGCCCACCAGCGCCGCAGCGATGGTCGGGGCGAAGGCGCCGCCCACGATCGAGCCGAAGGCGTAGGTGATGGACACGCCCGAGGCGCGGATAGAGGCGGGGAAGAGCTCGGCGTACATGGCGGACTGTTGGCCATAGGTCAGGCCGAGGCCAACGGTGAGCAGAATGAGCGCCATGTAGAGCTTGCTCACATCGCCGGTATTGGTGAGCGGGAAGAGGGCAGCGGCACCCACGGCCTGCAGCACGAAGCCGATGAGATAGGTGCCGCGACGGCCGATATAGTCCGAGACCCAGCCCGCGAACAGAGTGAAGATCATCCACGTGAACGCCGAGACGGTCACAGCATTGAGCACCACGGAGCGTTCAATGCCCACATTGTCGCTGGCGTAGTTCTGAATGTAGCCGCCGGCCGTCATATAGCCCACGGCGGAGTTGCCGGCGAAGATGAGGGCGCCGGTGATGACCACGGGGAGGAAATTCTTGAAGAGCACACCGATGGGGTTGGTCACTTCGTCCTGCTTGCGTTCGGCGATCTCGGAGAACACCGGGGATTCGTCTACCCCGCGGCGCACGAAGTAGCCGATCACCACCAGCACGATGGAGAAGAGGAAGGGGATGCGCCAGCCCCACTCCATGAAGGCATTACCGGGTGCGATATAGGTCATCATCGATAGCGCAGCCGAGGACATCAGCAGACCCAAAGGCACACCGATCTGCGGGCCGGCGCCGTAGATGCCGCGCTTATTATTCGGGGCGTGCTCAACGGCCAGCAGCACTGCCGAGCCCCACTCACCACCGGCGGAAATTCCTTGGATGATGCGCAGGGTAATAAGCAGGATCGGGCCCCAGATGCCGGCGGTCTCATAGGTGGGCAACAGGCCAATGAGGGTAGTGGCCAAGCCCATGGCGAAGAGGGTGATCATGAGTACTACGCGGCGGCCGACGCGATCACCGTAGTGGCCAGCGAGGAAGGCGCCCAGGGGGCGGAAGAGGAAGGACAGGCCAACGGTGAGGAAGGCGATGACCGTGGCCAATCCACCCTCGAGGGAGCCGAACATGGTGGTCTTAAACACCAGTCCGGCAACCGCGGCATAGAGGAAATAGTCATACCACTCGATGGCAGTGCCGATAGTGGTGGCCGCGAGGACGCGGCGTCGCTCGGCAAAGGAAATGCCCTGAGTGTGTGGTTCGTGTGCCATATGTATATCCGTGAGGTAGGAGGGATTTATGGAAATTGACGCAAGTATATTTTCAGCCGCCCTCCCAAGCAACTGCGGGATGCATGACATGGGAGGTCGAATCGCGAGTCCAGAGCACCCTGAGGGAGGGTTATCTAGCCCGCGTTGTCGCGCATGTTGTGCGCTGACTCACTAAACACTAGCAAACGTTATTGATTTGTAATATTTATCCGCTGTGCACCAGCATCGCTGTCGCGGCGCGTGCGGTGTGCATCGGGAGTGAGTGAGGGGGCAGGGCGAGGGGAAGGGGATAGCGAAAAGTGCACGCCGAGCGTTCGAAACGCTGCGGTCGTGCACTCAACACAAAGATGCTGCCTTAGCGGGGCCTTAATAGGGATTTAGCTGGGCTTTAGCGGGGATCGCAGTGCGGTTCCTGTATGTACTGCGTGTGTTCCGCCGAGGTGATGCGGCGGCCCCGAACCGCGCCGATGCCGCGGCATACGAGATAGATGAGAAAGGACAGCGTAGTGACAAAGACCGAGACGGGAAGGCCTGGGGCGAGCGAGAGAATAATGCCGCCCACCGCAGATATTTCCGCAAACAGGGTGGAATAGATCACGGCCCGCACGGGGTGGGAGGTGATCTGCACGGCTGCCGCGCCGGGAGTGATGAGCAGGCTCATCACGAGCAGGGCACCCACAATCTGCACCGACTGGGCGGCGGTGAGGCCAACCAGAACTGCGAAGCCCACAGCCACCCAGCGGGTGGGGATGCCGCTCGCGGCGGCCAGCTGCGGATCGGCGCTGGCAAAGAGTAGGGGCCGCCAGAAAATCACCACGGCCCCCACCACGACCACGACCACGGCGGCAAGAAGCCACAGCGAGGCGGAGGAAACGCCCACGATTTGGCCCGTGAGAAGGGAAAAGGCAGTCGAGGTTTTACCGGGGTAGAGGTGAATGAACAGCACGGACAGGCCCATGCCGAAGCTCATCACCACGCCCACGGCGCTGTCTTGGCGTTTCATGCCCAAAAGTGCCAAGACAACCGCGGCGATCACGGAGCCCACCACGGCTCCCATGCCGATATTGATTCCGGCCAATAGTGCGGCGGAGGCGCCCATCAGTGCGAGCTCCGAGGTGCCATGCACAGAAAAGGACATCTGCCGCAGCACAATCAAAGGTGTCATCACACCGGAGACGATGCCGAGCAGGGCGGCGGCGATGAGCGCATCCTGCACGAAGCCGACGCTCAGCAGGTAGGCGGTGTCTTCCATGAGAGTAGAGATAGTCATTTACACCACCACCAAACGGCCATCGACCTCGGCGACCGTGACCTTGGTTCCGTATAGCTCACTAAGAATTTCAGAGCGCATCACCTCAGAGACGGTGCCCAAGGTGTGGCCCCTGGGGCCGATGTAGAGCACGCGGTCGGTGACCGAGAGAATCGGGTTAATCGAGTGCGTCACAAACACCACCGCCATGCCGGCGCGGCGCCGCTCATCTAGGCGTTGCACCGTCGCGCTCGAGGCGCGGAAGTCGAGCGAGAGCAAGGGCTCGTCACAGAGCAGCAGCTCGGGGTTGCCGCCAAAAGCCTGCGCCTGACGAATCAGCTGCTGCTGTCCGCCGGAGAGTCGACCCACGCGTGTCGAACCGAAGCCGCTTGCCCCCACCATGTCGAGGAGCTCATCAACTTGGCCGGCCCGGGGGCGGCGATGCCGCAGCACCCCGTGCGCCAAGGACAGCGATACCAGGTCGCGGGCGCGCAGTGGCAGCTCGGGATCAAACATTCGCTGCTGGGGAATGTAGCCGATCTTATTGGTTGCGAAGATCGAGCCTGAGGAGAGTGCTCGGTTGCCCATGATGGCGTGGAGCAGCGTGGATTTTCCCACACCATTGGGGCCCAATACGGCCAGAAACTCCCCTGGCGCGAGATCAAAAGAAAGATCGTGCCATAGGGGAGTGACCGCCGCGCTAGTCAGCGAAAGAATCATTGCTGCAATTCTAGCCTTCGTCTCCGCCGGCCCTGAGGCGATGATCGTCCCAGGGCTGGCGGGTTGGCGTTGAGGTAGGTGAAAGAGGGGCTGGCCTACTTCTTAATCTGTTCGGCCTTCTCCTTCAGCTCCTTGACGATGTTGTCGAGGAAGTCGAAGAAGTTCTCGCCCTGTGCGGGGGTCTCGGTGATTTCCACGATCGGAATATCCTGCTCCCCCGCGGCGTCGCGCAGGCGCTCGGTGTACTCGGTGGAGGTCTCCGGGGTATCGACCATCAGCTCCACCTCGCCACCGTTGACAGTCTCCAGCGCTTCGGCGAGGGCTGCTGCCGAGGGCTCCGAGTGGTTCAGGGTGGCCTTGCGGTAATCCTTGGGGGTCACATCGTGGAACTCGGTGTGCAGGAAGAGCTGGTCTGCGATCGGGTGAGTCTGCAGGAAGTGAATGTGCGGCAGCTCGTGAAGCTGATCGTGCAGGCTGTCCATGCGCTTATCGACGCGCTGTGCATCCGCATCAACCTCAGGGTGATCCTTCTCCAGACGCTGGTCCAAATCGTTTGCCACGGACATCACGAGCTTCGGGTTGAACCAGGAGTGCTCGTTCTCGGCGGCTCCAACGAGGGAGTGACTGTGGTCGTGGTCGTGGCCGTCTTCGCCTTCGTGGCCGTGGCCGTGGTCGTGGGCAGCTTCGCCCTCATGGTTGTGGCCGTGGTCGTGGGCAGCTTCGCCTTCGTGGCTGTGGTCGTGGTCGTGGGCGTCCTCGCCCTCATGGCCGTGGTCGTGCCCATGATCGTGACCGTGGTCGTGGTCATGGTGGTGCTCGGTGAGCGGCAGGGCGTGGATGATCTTGTCGTTGTTATCGAGGGCGTTGTAGAGCCAGGCGTCGTAGCCGCCGCCACCGACGATGACATAGTCGGCTTCTTCAACCTTGGCCATGTCAGAGGCGGTGGGTTCGAAGGAGTGGGGATCGATGCCATCGCCATCGATGATCGGGGTGATGGTGACGTCGTCGCTGTCCACTACCTCGTCGGCCACATCGGACCAGATGGAGGTAGAGGTGACGATGGTGATGGCGTCAGCATTCTTGCTGGAATCCGAGGCCGAGCTAGAGTCGGCCGAATCGGAGGCTGAGGAACATCCGGCTAGTGCAAGGGCACTGGCACTGGCGATACCAATGAGGGCTTTTAGGTGCTTCATACTCAACAGTGAACGTGTACTGAAAAGCATTGTCAACTGGAAATCAGTGAAAATGGGCGGCGTGCTAGATTTTGGCTATGGCCACCAACTCTCGCAGGCGTAATAACGGGCGCAGTAGCACCGGCAGTAGAGGGACTCTTGCCTCCATAGCGGCGGAACTCGGCATCAGCCGCACCACGGTGTCGAATGCCTATAATCACCCCGAACAGCTCTCTGAGGCACTGCGCGAAAAGATACTGGCCACCGCGCGTCGCGTGGGCTATACCGGCCCCGACCCCACCGCCCGCTCGCTGCGGATGAAGAAGACAGGCAACGTGGGCGTGCTCCTTACCGAGCACCTGCCCTATGCCTTCGAAGATTCCGCCTCGGTGGACTTTCTCGCCGGGCTCGCGGAATCCACCGTCGGTCGCGATGTGGCTCTCACCCTCGTGCCCTGTGGTCCAGAAACCAGCGAGGATAAGGACCTCGCCGCGGGAGTGGTGAACTCCAGTTCTGTCGACGGATTTGTGGTCTACTCCGTCTCCGCTGCTGATCCTTATCTGCATGCGGCGCGGCAGCGCGGACTGCCGCTGGTGGTCTGCGATCAACCCGACCGGTATGAGGACCTGCCCTATGTGGGTATTAATGACTACGACGCGATCGCCCCGGCCGCCCAGGCGCTGATCGACGCCGGCCACCAGAAGATCGGCATCCTCTGTATCCGCTTGGCCAATGTGCGTCATGACGGCATGGTCGATGAGCAGCGCCTGCGCACCGCCACCATGAATGTGCAGCAAGATCGAGTGCGCGGCGCACTCGATGTGCTGGCGGCCGCCGGTATCGATCCGGCGACGGTGCCGATTGTGGAGCGCCATATCAACGATCACGAGAACAATGTCGACGCCGCCCGCGAGCTACTGAGCTCTCATCCCGAGCTCACTGCGGTGCTGTGCACCACCGATTCTATGGCTATCGGGGTGCTCGAGTATGCCCGCTCCCAGGGGCTCTCGGTACCTCAGGATCTCTCGGTCACTGGCTTCGATGGCACCGCCGTGGCATTGCTGCGCAACCTCACCACGGTGATCCAGCCCAATAAACTCAAAGGCAAGACCACCGGCGAGCTGCTCAGTGCAGTCATCGACGCCGCCGAGGGCGGCGCGGAACCGGAATCCATTCGGGTGCAATTGGAGACCACCTTCAACGAGGGCTCCACCGTTGCCCCGCCACGGTCCTAGGCCCCGCCGCCGACCGTTGGAGCACTATTTATAGTCGCGGCGTGCCTCGTAGAGGGCGGTGAACATATCGGCAACGGCCTCGAGATCGTCCTCGAGGTGCATATGTGCTGCGCTCTCACCCGCTCCCACTTTGACACCCAGGTCGAAGTCGCCCAGGGCGCGGAAGCCATCCTCGTCGGTGACATCATCGCCGGCGAATACCACGCAATCGCAGTTCAGCTGCTCGCGCACCGCATCGATCCATGTCCCTTTGTTGATGTCCAGCATCGCCAGCTCGATGATGTTCTTGCCGCCCTTGACAATCACATCTTCACCGGAGAGCACCTCGCGGGCGCGGGCCAAGGCGTTCTCGCGCTTCTCGGGGTTGTCCATGCGGCGCACATGGAAGACGCGGTGGAAGGGTTTGCGCTCAACATACGCGCCGGGATAGTCCTCGGCCACTGCCTCGAGCGCCGTGGTGCAGCGCTGCAGAACAGTGACCTGCTCGTCGCTGAGCGTCACCGGTGAGGAGGAGGATTCAGCGCCATGCGAGCCCACCAGCATGATGGGGGCGTTGAGCTCCACGAGGGAGGTGAGATTGTCCAGGTCGCGGCCGGACAGGATAGCCACGAAGGTATTGGGCAAAAGGGCGAGCTCCTCGAGGGTGTGCATGGTGCGTGTGTTGATGGGCACCTGCGTGGGATCGTCGGCAAAACCGGCGATCGTGCCGTCGAAGTCAGAGACCACGAGGAGCTTGATGCTCTTGGCGGCGTCGATAATGCGGTCGGTCATGCTGCTCATAGCCATAGGGCCCTAGTGTACCGACGGCGCTTTGCGCATGAGACCCACTTAGAGTGCAGAAGTAAGCCGTAGGGCGGGGGCGTCGATCTCTTCAGCAGAAGAGCGCAGCAGCAGGCTGGACTCCTTGTACTCAATGTCGAGCTCACTGTTGAGCAGGGAAACGATGTGCTCATGGAAGTACTGGGCGGCACCCTCGCAGGTGGGGTCGTCGATGCGCAGATGATCGAAACGCAGGTGGGTGGCGTCGGCAGAGGTCGAGCCCTCCCCATCGTGGGAGTAGTGCACCTCGGCCTGGAAGGGGGCGCAGCCGGTATCGCCGGCGACCGTGTGTTCGCCCAGCGACATAACGGCCTGGCCGGCGATGGAATCGGGCAGCTGGGAGGGCGAATCCGGCTGGGTGTACACATCGGTGATATACCACGCAGGCCCAGTGATCGGGCTCTCCGGGCGCTCCTCGCTGCCGCAGCCGCTGAGCAGGATGAGCGAGAGGACTGTAGCTATCGCCGCATAGGGACGCATCACTTCTCACCCCCAGCCGGAGTGGCGAGAGCAGAGAGGAAGGACTCGGCCCAGTAGTGCACGTCATGTTCCATGACGGTGTGGTTCATTGCCTGCATGCGCTCCTTGCTCTGTGTGGAATCGTCTCGCAGATCGCGGACTGCAGAGAGCAGGGCGCGTTTGATCGATTCGATATCGTGCGGATTGCACAGATAGGCGTCGTGCAATTCCGCGGCGGCACCCGCAAATTCGGAGAGCACCAGTGCGCCATCGCCTTCGGGGTGGGCGCACACATACTCTTTGGCCACCAGGTTCATGCCGTCTTTTAGCGGGGTCACCAGCATGATATCGGCAGCGGCGTAGAGATTGACCAGCTCCGTTTTGTCCACGGCGTGATGCAGATAGTGCACCACGGGGCGGCCGATCTCGCCGAAGCGGCCATTAATCCGGCCCACCGTGTGTTCCACGCGGGCGCGGGTGGTGCGATAGTGCTCGATGCGTTCGCGGCTAGGGGTGGCCACCTGAACCACGACGGTGCTGGCCGGATCGAGCGCCTCGGTGTCGAATAGTTCCTCGCAGGCGTCGAGGCGGGCCTCGATGCCCTTGGTGTAGTCCAGACGATCAACGCCCAGGATCAGTACCTCGGGGTCGCCGAGCCGGGAGCGTAGGGCGGGCACATCCGCCGAGTTGAGAGCGGCGGTGATGTCGGAGGTATCGAGCGAGATCGGGAAGGAACCGATGCGCACGCTACGGTCGGTCGCGGTGGTCACCGTGGCCCGGTAGCAGTGGTGTTCTTGTGCGGAGACATCCGTGTCAAGGTCGCACTCTCCGTCGGCGCAGTACTCGCTGATAGCGAGCTCATCGGGCTGGCCGGTATGGGAGCCGGCGAGCCCGCCGACGCTACGGGCCAGGTGGACAAAGTTGGCGGCATCGCGGTCTAAGTGGAAGCCGATTACATCGGCGCCGAGCATGCCGCGCACGATCTCCTCGCGCCACGGCAGCTGTCGAAACAGGTCGGGGGAGGGGAAGGGAATGTGTAAGAAGAGCCCGATGGTGAGATCGGGGCGCAGATGGCGCAGGATGCCGGGGACCAGCTGCAGCTGATAGTCCTGCACCCAGACGGTGGCGCCCTCTTCGGCGATGGCGGCGGTGGCTTCGGCGAAGCGCAGGTTCACCTCGCGGTAGGTCTCCCACCAGTGGCGATGATATTCGGGGGTGACGATGAGGTCGTGGTAGAGCGGCCAGAGAGTGGCATTGGAAAAGCCCTCGTAGAACTCCTCGAAGTCGCGCTGGCGCAGCGTAACGGGGTGGAGATCATAGCCCTTCTCAGAGTGCAGCGGCTCGGGCGAAACATCTGGGATGCCGGGCCAGCCCACCCACGCGCCCTCATGGGCAGCGAGCACGGGGGTCAGCGCAGAGACCAGCCCGCCGGGGCTGGGAACCCAGCGTTGATTGCCTTTCGAGTCGCGCTCGAGATCTACGGGGAGTCGGTTGGCAACGACGATAAAGGAATAGCGTTCACTGCTAGCGCTGGACACGGGCGGGCCTTACTTCTCAAGCGGAGGTGGTTCGCGGCATCGTTCCTTCCGCTCAGCGACGACGCCACGCTAGGGTCTAGGTGGCCTTTTTAGTGGCCTTGGAGCTGGCTTTCTTCGTAGCCTTTTTGCGCGTGGTCTTCTTGGAGGACTTCTTGGTGGCCTTTTTGCTGGCCTTCTTCGACGCTTTCTTCGTAGCCTTTTTGCGCGTGGTCTTCTTGGAGGACTTCTTGGAGGCTTTTTTGCTGGCCTTCTTCGTAGCCTTCTTGGTTGCTTTCTTCTCTTCCGGCTCCTCGAACTCGGCGGCCACCTTGGAGTAGATCAGCCCCTCTGGTTCGATTCCGAGCATGCACGAGAGAGTGACAGCGTCGAGGAAGTCTTCGGAGTAGCTGGACACGATCTTCCGTGCGGCTTCGGCTGTCTCCTTTTCAACCGCGTGCAGCGACTCGGCGGCAGTGGAACGGGTGTCAGTCACCTTGGGTGGCAAGGATCCTCCTGTGAGAAATAAGAGAAAGCGTAAACAGACGTCAAGGAAGCAATTATACGCCATGGGTGGCGCGGACGTGCAGCCTAGACGGGGTCAATACCGGAGTGGGGCTGCGTTGTCGTCGTCGCGGTGCTGTAGCGGCGGGGGTGGCGAATAGCGCGATAGGCACGCATGATCGGCGGGCGGCGCAGCTTGCGGGCAATCCACTCACCAAACACCACGCCCGCAGCGAGCCCACCGGCGGTGGCGACTGCCAGAGCGATATAGGTGAAGCCGTTGATCAGCTGCTCATTCAGCATGGAGTACATGCCGCGATAGACCGCTAGACCCGGCAAGAAGGGGGTCACGCCGGAGATGGCGATGATCAGCGGCGGGATCAGGAATCGGCGGGCCAACAGGCCGCCGGCCAAGCCGATCATGGTGGCGGACATGGCCGTGGAGGTCAGCGCCCCCACTCCGAGCGGCTGCAGTACCAGCAGGTGCAGGGAGAAACCGGCTGCGCCGGTAAGCCAGGCCACCGCCACGGTCGACCATTCCGCATAGGAGCCCACCGCGAAGGTCGCCGCGGCGAGTGAACCCGCCGCCACCTTCACCACCGAGGAGGAGAACTGCAGCGGGGGAGAGGTCTGAATCGGCGGCAGTTCGACGCCCATCGTGGAGGCCACCTCGATGCCGAGGGCGACGCCACCGATGATGCCGCCGGTGATGAGCATCGTTTCAAAGAAGCGGGCAGAGGCCGTGACGGGCGCGCCCGTGATGCCATCTTGAAGGGCCTGCACCAGGGTCAGGCCGGCCAGCAGCACGATGATGCCGGTAGCAATGACCTGGCTGGGGTTGAAGGACCAGCCCAATTCGGTGGCTAGGCGATAGCCAAAGGCGGCGGGCAGGGTGGCGACGAAGCCGCCGAAGACGTTTTGGAAGAAAGAGGGCATGCCCTGCCGGTCGAGCAGGATATTAATCACCATGATGGCCAGGGTGGTGGCGAAGGAGAGCGAGGCCACCAAGGCATTACCGCCGAGCAGCACCGAGACGGCGGCCGCCATCGAGGCCCAGCCCAGCACCGAAATCTTGGCGCCATAGGGCGGCGGGGCGGCGATGATCTCGGTGAGGATCTTGTCTGCCACTTCCGGTGGGGTGGCGCCGGCCTGGATAGAGCGGATAAGGCGGTCGACGTCGCTCAGCTTGGAAAAGTTCACGTCGATGCGTCCGGCCACGCGGAAGGCGCTCACCGGCCGGCGACGCTTGCCGCCCACGTGGGAGAACACGGTGATGGTGTTCATCGTGATGTCCACGTGGCAGTAGTGCAGGCCATAGGACGAGCACACGGTGTGGATCTGCGATTTCACATCGTTATTGGCGGTGCCGGAAGAGAGCAGAATATCGCCGATACGGATGGCGACGTCCATCACGAAGGCCACTTGGTCGGCATCGGTGAGGTCAATAGGTGCGAGCGGGGAGGGCGGCGCGGCGGCCTGCGAGGCGTCGATGGTGGCCACGCGGCCCGAGGGGAACACCCACTCTTTAAAACGAGAGTAAACGCTAGTCACGGAGGTGGAACTTCCCATTCTGGTGGCGAATGATAGGGGAGAGCGCGCACAGCCGTCCGCCGGCGAGGCGGAATCCGGAAATTCAGGCGTTGTACTGCGCAGATTGGCAGTCTAACGCGCCTGGGCATCTGGCGCATATAGACTGCGCACACCCTACTTTTGTGGAGCCTTAGACACGCGCCCGTCCGCGGTAGCGTGACGACGCCACCTCGCGGCGGTTCTGGCTTGGAAATCCCGGCCGCTGGACTGTAATATCGTGCCTCGTACCTCGCTGCCTATACAGGCGGTGTATGTATGTGCTGGAGTGGCGCAATCGGTAGCGCAACGGTCTTGTAAACCGTAGGTTGCGAGTTCAAGTCTCGTCTCCAGCTCAACCTGAAGGCCAGGTGTGAGCGCGTCGCGTTCGCAGCTGGCCTTCAATCGTGTGCGGGTGGGGTTCCTGAGTACCTGCTGGTTTTCCTGAGAGTAGCCTAGGAAAATAGAATGTCTACGGCTGCGAACGTGCCGTGCATGGTCACGGGCGTGGTCAGTGTTGTTTTATCGCCTATTGTCCACGACTATGAAGGGGTTGTTCCCGCATGTCCACTGCCGTTGCACCAGCACCTACTGCCACCCCCGTCGAGGTCGTGGATGCCACGCTAGCCTCGGGCAAAGCCAAGGCAGCCAAGCCGTTGGTATCGCTGATCATTCTGGGTTTCTTCGCCGGCGCCGCCATTAGCCTCGGGGCCGTGGGCAATGTCATTCTCGCCGCCCCGCAGTCGGAGGCCGATAGCATCGGGCTGCTGCGCTTTTTGGGTTCGGCGGTATTCCCCGTTGGCCTGATGGCGATCGTGCTCCTCGGGATGGAGCTCTTTACCTCGAACACCATGATGGCGGCCGGACCGCTGCGCGGCCGTTTCTCGTGGGGTGCCATGCTCCGCAACTGGGGCATCGTCTATCTCTTCAACTTCGTCGGCGCCTTCGCTATCGCTGCGGCCGCTATTAAATCTGGGCTTTTCGACGCTCAGATGACCGACTTCCTGCTCACGCTCACCGATAAGAAGGCTCACGCTGGCGCGGGCAGCATCGTGGTCAAGGGCATCCTCTGTAACGTTCTCGTCTGTGCCGCCGTGCTCATGGCCACGGCCGCCCGCCACACCGTGGGCAAGCTCTTCGGCATCTGGTTCCCGATCATGCTCTTCGTGCTCCTTGGCTTCGAGCACTGCGTGGCCAATATGTTCTACATGCCGGCCGGTCTGCTCGCCGGGGCGGATTATGGCCTCGGCGGGATGGTGTACAACATCCTGTGGGCTACCGTCGGCAATCTCATCGGTGGCGCCGGTCTCTTTATCGGGCTGATGCTTAGCCACCCTCGCTCTTAATCTGTCGCGGCAGCTACACCCGAGGCCCCTGTTCCTTCATTCGTGAGTGAGGGGCCTAGTTCTCGTTTTCGGGGTGTGTGGGGCGGCAGGGTGGCGTCGATAAGCGAAAAAATGTGAAATAGCTCACCACTCTAGACCCCTTTTCTATAGGTGAACAGGGAAATTCTTGCAGCTAGAGGATAGTGGCACGGAGAAAAAGTGGGCAGAGCGCCGGAATCCATGTAGCGTGTGCTTATCTCAAGAAGTCAAACTATTGAAGGAGAGACAATGAGCACTGTACGCGCCGGCATCGTCGGCTACGGAAACCTTGGTAAGAGCGTGGAGAAGATCATCAACGATCAGCCCGACATGGAGCTGGCCGGAATCTTCACCCGCCGCGATAGCCTCGATACCGACACCCCAGTCTTCCCCGTGGACAAGGTGGAGGACTACAAGGATCAGATCGATGTGCTGTTCCTGTGCGTCGGTTCCGCTACCGATATCCCCGAGCAGGCCGTGAAGTTCGCTGAGCACTTCACCACGGTGGACACCTATGACAACCACCACGACATCCCGCGCCACTACCGCGATATGGATGCTGCTGCGAAGCAGGGCGAGAACGTCGCCGTCGTTTCTACCGGCTGGGATCCGGGTATGTTCTCCCTCAACCGTGTGATGGCTGGCTCCTTCATCAATGGCCAGCAGTCCACCTTCTGGGGCCCGGGCCTGTCCCAAGGCCACTCCGATGCGCTGCGTCGTATCGAGGGCGTGAAGAAGGCTGTGCAGTACACCCTGCCGGACGCCGAGGTGCTGGAGAAGGCCCGCAATGGCGAGCAGGTTGAGGCCGTGCACAAGCGTCAGTGCTGGGTCGTTGCAGACGAGTCCGAGCACGCACGTATTGAGGAAGAGATCCGCACCATGCCGGATTACTTCGTCGGCTACGAGGTAGAGGTGAACTTCATTGATGAGGCCACCTTCGATGCCGAGCACACCGGCATGCCGCACGGCGGTTATGTGATCAGCCACGGTCACGCCGGTTTCTCCGAGCACCTTGTGGAATACAAGCTGCAGCTGGAGCGTAACCCCGACTTCACCGGTGGTGTGATGGTGGCCTATGGCCGCGCTGCACACCGCTTGGCTGAGCAGGGCAAGACCGGCGCGTTCACCGTGCTTGAGGTCGCCCCCTACCTGCTCTCCGCCACCCCGCTGGAGGAGCTCATCGCTCAGGTCTAAACCGCGAGCATAGCTCAGCATGCGGCCTGCTCTCAGGCCGTATGCACATGCAATCACCGGAGCCCGCTATTCCGAGGTGTCTATTCCCCTCGAGATAGCGTGAGGCTCCGGTTTTTCTGCGCTGGGGCTTATAGCGCCGCTAGGCGGGCTGGCTGCTGTGGTCCAACTCGGGTTGGCGTACCGGTAGCAGGAGCAGCGCCCCGGCGGCGAGTACGACCACGATGCCCAATACGCCCGCGCGATCGCTGCCGGACAGAGCCACGAACAGCGCGAAGAGGGCGGGGGCGAGCCAGCTGATGGCGCGCCCGGTGGTGGCGTAGAGACCATACATTTGCCCATTGCGGCCAGCGGGGCTCAGCCGCTGCAAAAAGGACCGCGATGCGCTTTGGGCGGGGCCGACAAAGAAGCACAGGATCAGCCCGAGAATCCAGAAGGCGCGAGGTCCCTCAGCGAAGAAGAGGGCGATCCCATCGAGCACCATCAGCCCCAGCGATGCGAGAATCACCGGCTTCGGGCCGAAGCGATCGTCCAGCCAGCCGGCGCCTAAGGCCCCGAGTGCGGAGATCACATTGGCGGCGATACCGAAGAGGATGACGTCGTCTGCGCCCAATCCATACACCGTGACGGCGAGGACCGCTCCGAAGGAGAAGACGGCGGCGAGCCCATCGCGAAAGACCGCGGAGGCGATGAGGAAAAAGACCGCTCGACGGTCGCTGCGCCACAGCTGGGCGATCACCCGGCCGAGGTCCTTATAAGAATCCACCACCCCGCGCGGTGTGTGCGCCTCAGGCTGTGGCTCGATCTCAGGGACGCGCAGCAAGGTGGGAAGCGCGAAGGCCCCAAACCAGGCGGCCGCGAGTAGTGCCACCATACGCACGTTGAAGCCGCCCTCGGTGGGTAGCCTCAGCAGCCCGCCATCGCCGGAGATAAACCCGAAGAAGCAGATGAGCAGCAGCACGATACCGCCGAAATAGCCCATGGACCAGCCGAAGGCGGATACTCGTCCCACATTCGCCTTGGTGGAGACCTGCCCCAGCTGCGCAAAGTAATTGACCTCCGCGAACTGGAACGTAATGCTTGCCAGACCCATGATGGTGATGCCCACCCAGAAATAGATGGGGTGATCATTGCGGATAAAAGCCAAGCTGGCCATGAGCGCCACTGTCACTGCTGACCACAACAGCAGAGCGCGTCGACGCGTGCCGCGCACATCGTTCCGGCGCCCCACAATGGGAGCCAGCAGGGCAATGGCCACCCCAGCGAGCGCGATTGCCCAGCCCAAATAGGACGATGCTGGGGTGGATCCGCTGAGCGTCTGGCCCACCGAGTCGGTGAGATACACCCCGAAGATGAAGGTGACGAGCACAGCGTTGAAGGCGGCCGATCCCCAGTCCCAGAGCCCCCAACAGAAGACAGTGGTGGAATCGGTGCGCGATGTGGTGCGGCGAGTGCCCATGATGCGTGTGTCCTCTACGAAAAATTAGGTGCCGGGGGCTTTTCGCCCATTCCGCGAAAACAGATAGCTTTCCGGTACTAAGTGAGTGCCAAGGCTCAGAATAACAAGCGCTCTGTGCTGCGCAGTCCCTAGCCGGTGCGCAGACCACCGCGCCGCCGCAGCCCGCCGGCAGCTCGGATGTGTGATCAGCGGCACGGCAAGGAATAAAAAACCAGCACACAGCCGAGAATCTGGGCCGGTGGGTCCGCTGGGCGCGGGCGGGGCCCTAGCGCGGGGCGCGGGAAAGGGGCACAGTAGAGCGGGGTGGAGGCCCTACTGCAGCTGCGCTGCACGCTCAGCGGCCCCCAATAATCCCCGCACAGAAACCTATAAGGAGAATAGTCATGGCTTCATACGCACAGGTATTGGTGAAATACTTGGAAGATCTCGGTGTCAAGCGCATGTTTGGCATCGTCGGCGATAGCTTGAACCCCATCGTGGACGCCGTGTCCTCGTCCAGCATTGAATGGGTGCACGTACGCAATGAGGAGGCCGCAGCGTTTGCTGCCGGGGCCGAATCCCTCGTTACTGGTGAGCTCGCCGTGTGCGCCGCCTCCTGCGGCCCGGGTAATACCCACTTCATTCAGGGGCTGATGGATGCCCACCGCAATGGGGCGAAGGTGCTGGCTTTGGCCTCGCACATCCCTGCGGCCCAGATCGGGTCCAACTTCTTCCAAGAGACCAAGCCGGCCGAGATTTTCCGCCAGGCCTCCGGCTACTGCGAGACCGTCTTCAGCGGCGATCAGGGCGCCCGCATTACGCATCACGCCGTGCAGTCCACCTTGGCCGGCAAGGGTGTGTCTGTGCTGATTATTCCCGGCGATGTCTCCACCCAAGAGGTAGAGGACACGCGCTGGCTGGACTCCGCGGTCACCTCCAAGCGCTCCGTGGTGTACCCGAACCCCACGGATGCCGCTCGGCTGGTGGAGGCCATTAATGAGGCCGATACGGTGACGCTGTTCTGCGGTGCCGGCTGCGCCGACGCCCGCGAGGAGGTATTTGCCCTCGCGGAAAAGGTGAAGGCCCCGATCGGTCACGCCCTCGGCGGCAAAATGTATATCCAGCACGGCAATAGCTATGACGTGGGTATGTCTGGTCTGCTGGGCTATGGCGCCTGCCACGATGCCTGCGATAAGGCCGAGCTGCTCATTCTCTTGGGCACCGACTTCCCCTACGATGACTTCCTGCCGAAGAAGAACGTGGCTCAGGTGGATATCAAGGGCGAAAACATTGGCCGCCGCACCACGGTGCACTACCCGGTGGTGGGCGATGTGAAGGCCACCATTGAAAATATCTTGGAGCATGTGGAGGAAAAGAAGGATCGCAGCTTCCTCGACAAGATACTCAAGGAGCACTACACCAAGCTCAATGACATCGTGGATGCCTACACCACGGGTGTGGAGGAATTGAAGCCCATTCATCCCGAGTATGTGGCCGATGTCCTCGATGAACTGGCGGATGATAACGCCGTGTTCACCGTGGACACCGGTATGTGCAATGTGTGGGCCGCCCGCTACATCAACAACCCCACGGGTGAGCGCACGCTGCTCGGCTCTTTCCGCCACGGCACCATGGCCAACGCCTTGCCGCAGGCCCTCGGCGCCCAGGCCGCCGACCGCGAGCGCCAGGTGATCTCCATGTCCGGTGATGGCGGTCTCGGCATGCTCATGGGCGAGCTTTTGACCGTGAAGCTGCACAACCTGCCGATCAAGACGGTGGTGTTTAATAACTCCTCTCTCGGCATGGTCAAGCTGGAAATGCTCGTGCAGGGGCTGCCGGAAAGCGACACCGACCATGAGGGTGTGAACTACGCCGCGATCGCCGAGGCCATCGGCATCAAGCACGTGCGCATCGAAGATCCGCAGGATGTACAGCCCAAGCTGGCCGAGGCCCTAGCCTATGACGGCCCCGTGCTCATCGATGTGGTCACCGATCCGAACGCGCTGTCCATCCCGCCGAACATCACCATGGACATGCTGTTGGGCTTCTCCAAGGCGGCTACCCGCACCGTCTTCGGTGGCGGCGTGGGGCGCATGGTGAACTTGGCTCGCGCCAACCTGCGCAATATCGGCCCCAGCGTCAAGCACCTCTAAGCACCTCTCCGCCCCGGCCCCGCGCCCCTGCCTTCTCGCGCTGCAAGGCAGGGGCCGGTGGGCCTCGAGTGCAGCCCCCGGCCACCCCAGCGGCAACCTCCACTTCAACCATGGCGAAAGGCTAGGGCAGAATAGAAGCCATGAGTGTGACAGTGATGGTTGTGGACGATGAACCGAACATCGTCGAATTGCTCGACGTATCGCTGAAGTTCCAAGGCTTCACCGTGGTCACCGCCTACTCCGGGCCGGTAGCGCTGGAGAAGCTCAAAACCGAGCAGGTGGATGCCTTCATCCTTGATGTGATGATGCCGCATATGGACGGCTTCGAGCTGCTATCGACTATCCGCGCCCAAGGCAATGACGCCCCAGTGCTCTTCCTCACCGCGAAGGATGAGGTACCCGATAAGATCCGTGGGCTAACCCTCGGTGCCGATGACTATGTGACCAAGCCTTTCTCCTTGGAGGAGGTGGTCACGCGGCTGCGGGTGATCCTGCGTCGCTCCCAGAGCAGCCAGCCCGCAGAGCCTGGAGGGCGCGCCGGGCAGCGGCCGGTGCTGCGCTACGCCGATCTCGAGCTGGACGATAACACCCACGAGGTGCGCAAAGCCGGCGAGGTCGTGGAGCTTTCTCCCACCGAATACAACGTGCTGCACTATCTCATGGACAATGCCGAGATCGTGCTGTCGAAGGCCCAGATCCTCGACGCCGTGTGGAACTACGATTTCGGCGGCGATGGCAATGTGGTGGAATCCTATATCTCCTATCTGCGCCGCAAACTCGATACCACCGAGCCGCACCTGATCCACACTGTCCGCGGCGTCGGCTATATTCTGCGCGTTCCGAAGGATTAATAGCCCATGGCTTCCGCCTATTCCGCCGAGGAGAATCAGCCCCGCTGGTGGCGTCGTCCCCAGCGCCTGCCCTTACGGGTGTCTGTGGTGCTCATTGTGGTCGCCATCATGGGGGTGGGCATGATCGCCAGCGCCACCGCGGTGAATTCGATCATGCGGAATTTCGCCTATAACGAGGTAGATGGCCAGCTGGTGGGTGCCGCGAGCGGCTGGGCCAGCAATAGCGAGCTCTATTCCTCCCAATCCACCCAGCCCCGCCCGCCTTCGAGCTTCTATGTGGAGCAGATCTTTAGCGATGGCACCTCGGTGCGCTATAACGATTCGAATTCCTCCCCCGATTTGTCCATGGTGCGCATCGGGGAAGGCCCCTTTACCGTGGGCGCCTCGCCTGGTTCGGCAGATGAATCGAAGTGGCGGGTGGTGGCGATCGGCGATAATCGCAGTATCACAGTGGTGGCGCGCTCGGTGGCGGACGAGGAGCGGCTGCTGCGGAATTTGCGCACCGCGCAATGGGGCATTGGCGTGATGGTGCTGCTGGCAGCGGCTGGTATCGCCGCGGTGGTGGTGCATCGTTCTTTGCAGCCGCTGCGCAATGTGGCCGATACCGCAGAAGCCATCACCGGCGGCGATCTCGATCGGCGCGTGCAGTACACCTCCCACTCCACGGAGGTGGGCAAGGTTGGCGCCGCGATGAACACCATGCTGGAGCAGTTGCAGTCCTCGCTCACCGCCGCCCAGGACAAGGAAGAGCAGATGCGCCGCTTCGTTGGCGATGCCTCGCATGAGCTGCGCACCCCGCTGACCAGCGTGCGCGGCTATGCGGAGCTCTATCAATCGGGGGCGATGAATGACCCGGATCGGGTCGTGGCGAAGGTGCGGGAAGAGGCCGACCGCATGAGCGAGTTGGTGGAGGGGCTGCTGGCCCTCGCCCGGGCGGAGGGCATGACTTTGAACCTGCAGGACACAGACCTCGTGGAGCTGTGTCAGCGGGTGGTTGGCGACTATCGTGACGCCGAAATCACCGTGGCGGCCTCAGGCCCCGCGCGGGCGACGGTGGACGCCGACAAGATCCGGCAGGTGCTGGTGAATCTTCTCAATAATGCCCGTGCTCACGGCGCCGAACCCATCACGGTGCGGGTGCAGTCCACCCCCGAGCAGGTGGAGATCAGTGTGGCCGATTGTGGCCCAGGGATGAATGAGCACGACGCCCAGCATGTATTCGAGCGTTTTTATCGCGCCGATACGTCTCGGTCCCGCGCCTCGGGCGGCAGCGGGCTCGGTTTGGCGATCGTCTCTTCGCTTGTCGACGCCCACCAGGGGCAGATCAGCCTCGACACCGCCGAGGGGCGCGGCGCCGTCTTTAGCGTGCGCCTGCCCCGCACCCCTGATCCCGACGCCTAGAAGAGATAACTGACCTCGTAGGGGCCTTCGGAGTCGCGTTTAGTTTGGCAGGCGAGACGCTGATCATCGGCCACGTCATAGTCATCGAGCACGGCGTTGTTGTCCATATGCGATTCCCCGCCTTCGAGCGTGCATTGGCAGGCCCCGCATTGGCCCATCGTGCAGGAGTGGGGTGCCGGGATGCCGGCGTCGAGCATGGCGCTCAACAACGTGGTGTCGGCGGGCCAGTCGAAACTGTAGTCCTCGCCGTCGAGCTCGACGGTGGTATGTGCCATGGTCGCGTCCCCTTAGCGGTGGGGGTAGCCGTTGTCGTCGGTGTCGAGCACCGCGCGTAGCTTGGCGGCGGCCTCGTCGAGTTTGGCCTCTTCGGGCTCGGCGATGGCGTTGCCGAAGTTGAAATCGCTCATCGCGTTGGCGGGGAAGACGTGAATGTGGGTGTGCGGCACATCGAAACCGGCGATCACGGTGCCGGCGCGCTCGCAGCCGAAGGCTTCGATCTGGGCGCGGCCCACCTGCTGGGCCAGTTCGGTGAGAGAACGCAGCTCGGGCTGGGGCAAGTCAGTCCACTTATCCACCTCAGTCACCGGGACCACAAGGGTGTGGCCATAGGTGAGAGGCCGAATATCAAGAAAAGCGACCACACGGTCATCGCGGTAGACGAAACGGGCGGGAAGTTCTCCGGAAATGATTTTCGTGAAAATGCTGCTCATACCTTCAAGGCTAGACGAGATCGCTACGCGAATGTGGCGCCACACGAGACGGGGGGTTGAGTGTGTGTGCGGTCGCTACACTAAGAGCCATGCGCATCTTGGTTATCGGGTCGGGCGCCCGCGAACACGCCCTACTGCTGGCACTGAGTAAAGACGACTCCGTCACGGATCTGCACATCGCCCCTGGTGGCGATGGCATGACGGATCTGGCGGTGTGTCATCCCGAATGGGAGGGTGCCGCCATCGACGTGGAGGATGGCGCGCAGATCACCGCGCTCGCCACCGAGTTGCAGGCCGATCTCGTGGTGGTGGGGCCGGAGATCCCGCTGGTGGCCGGGGTGGGTGATGCCCTGCGCGAGGCGGGTATCGCCGTGTTCGGCCCCTCGAAGGAGGCCGCGATGATCGAGGGATCCAAGGCCTTCGCCAAGGATGTGATGAATGCCGCTGGGGTGGCCACGGCGACGGCCACCCGTATCGAGTCGAGCGAGGACATCGAGGCCGTGCTGGACGCGTACGGCCCGCAGTACGTGGTCAAAGACGATGGCTTGGCCGGCGGCAAGGGAGTTGTGGTCACCAGTGACCGCGCCGAGGCGGCGGCCCATGCCCGCTCGGTGCTCGACGCCGGCAATCCGGTGTTGGTGGAATCCTTCCTCGACGGCCCTGAAGTCTCACTCTTCTGCTTTGTCGATGGCGAGACCGTGGTGCCGCTGCTGCCGGCGCAGGACCACAAGCGCGCCTTCGATAATGATGAGGGCCCTAATACCGGCGGCATGGGCGCCTACGCCCCCTTGCCGTGGCTGCCGGAGGATGCCGTTCAGCGCATCGTCGATGAGGTGTGCGAGCCCGTAGCCCGCGAGATGGTGGCCCGCGGCTGCCCCTATTCGGGTCTGCTCTATGCGGGCCTGGCGTGGGGGAGTGCGGGGCCCGCCGTGGTGGAGTTCAATTGCCGCTTCGGCGATCCCGAAACCCAGGCCGTGCTGGCGCTGCTGACAACTCCGCTCGCCGAGGTGCTGGCCGCGACCGCGCAGGGGCGCCTGGCGGAGCTGCCGCCGCTTGAGTGGCATGAGGGAGCGGCCCTGACCGTGGTTCTTGCCGCCGCAGGCTATCCGGCCGCACCGCAGAAGGGCGATGTGATCCATGGCCTCGGCGCCGTGGATTATGAGGGGGATTCCTATGTACTGCACGCCGGCACGAAGCGTACGGAGGCGGGGGAGTTCGTGGCCAATGGCGGCCGCGTGCTCAACGCAGTGGCTCGGGGCACAGATGTGGAAGACGCCCGGGCTAAGGCTTATGAGCTGATCGAGTCCCTCGAGCTCGAGGGCGGTTTTTATCGCAGCGATATCGCCCTGAAGGCACAGCGCGGCGAGATCAGCATCTAGCGATGCGGGACCGGCAGGGCGCCCAGCGCCCTGCCACCCAAACGGGGGCCGTCTACCCCTTGTGATCCAACAAGCCCTTCATCTTAAGTGTGGAGTAGTGCACAATGGATCCATGAGCGAAAACAGTTTTGATCCCGAGACCTACTCCACGCTGGAGCAGATGCGCAGCGGAGAATGGTACTTGCCGAAGTCCAAGGAGCCCGCAGAGGCCCGTCGTGCCGCGGCCCGCACCCTGCGTGATTTCAACAGCACCACCGATGAGATTCGTCAGCAGGACCTGTTGCTCGGTCTGCTCGGCCACTTCGATACCGAGGACACCGAGGTGGAATCGCCGATCTATATCCAATACGGCGTGCATACCTCCATCGGCAAGGGCAGCCGTATCCAGGCCAATGTGACGATCCTCGATTCCGCCGAGGTGAAGATCGGGGAGCGCGTGAATATCTCCCCCGGTTGCCAGCTCTACACCGCCATGCCGCCGGTGCACGATGCGGAGATGCGCTCCTATGGCTGGAAAATAGCCAAGCCCATTACGGTCGAAGACGATGTGTGGATTGGTCCTGGCGTCACCGTGCTGCCGGGTGTGACCATTGGCCGCAAGTCTGTGATCGCTGCTGGTTCCGTGGTGGACCGCGATGTGCCGGCCCACTCCATCGCCTCCGGAAACCCCGTGCAGGTGACGAAGGGAGTTAACCCCGGCGCCAACGCTGAGCGGGATGAGCTTCCCGCGGGAATTCCCGTCGATCTGGGGGAGAGCGACGCCTAGCGGCGCAGCCACCCCGCAGGGCAGCGCAAAAAAGTTTACTGCCTCGCACTCTGTCGCACCCGCCCGTCGCCGAGATCAGTTCTCGGTGGCGGGCGGGTGTGCGTCGTGGTCTTGGGGCGTGCGCAGCGAAAAGTGTGTGAAACGGGTGTAAGAATGAACACGCCTGTGTAACTACCTATGAACCTAAGAGAGGCATATACTAGCGCTCCATGAAACGACCTGCGTTCCTCGTGGCGGGAGGATTCCTTATCCTCATCGCCATCGGTACCGCGCTACTGAGTCTGCCCGTGGCCCATGCGCCAGGGCAGAGCTACGACTTCATTACCTCTCTGTTCACCGCCACCTCGGCGGTGTGTCTGACCGGTTTGATTGTGGTGGATACCGCCAGCTACTTCTCCCACACCGGACAGGCCATCATCATGGTGCTGATCCAGCTGGGTGGTTTAGGCATTATGACCTTGACCGTGCTGGTGAGCTGGCTGGCCCTAGGCAAAGTGGGCCTTAAATCCAGCATCACCACCACCGCCGAAGGGCGAGTTTCGCACCTGGGTGATGTGAAAAAGGCGGTGCTCACTATCGTCGGTATCTCCTTGACCATGGAGCTTGTCACCGCGATCCTGCTCGCCGCACGTTTTGCCAAGGGCTATGGCTTCACTCCCGGCCAGGCCGTGTGGCAGGGCGGATTCCACGCCGTCTCCGCATTCAATAACGCCGGCTTTGCGCTGCATAGCGACTCGCTCATTCCCTATGCCAGTGATGCCCTGATCCTGCTGCCCGTGGCGGCGGCGATCATCATCGGCGGTCTGGGGTTCTATATTGTGGCCGCCCCCTCCCAGGCGATGAAATCCCTTTCTGGCTGGTTCACCGTCTGGGGCACCATCATCCTGCTCATCGTGGGCACCCTCGGTGCGCGCATGTTCGAAGACACTTCGTGGCTGCTGTCCTTCTTCCACTCGGCAACCACCCGTACCGCCGGCTTTAACGCCATCGACATGGAAACCATCCACCCCGGCTATATCGTTCTCACCGAGGTGCTCATGGCCATCGGCGGCGGCTCCGGCGGCACCGCCGGTGGTGTCCGCATCACCACGGTGGCCGTTCTACTCGTGGTGGTGCTGGCCGAGGTGCGTGGTCGCGAAGAGGTAGATATTCGCCGCAAGCGCATCCCCAATGCCACCGTGCGCCAGGCGCTGTCGGTGATCATGATGTCGCTGACCCTGCTCGTTGGCGCTACCCTTGGGGTGACCATGCTGGCGCCGGAGCTGGGCATGGAGAAGGTGACGTTCGAAGTCATTAGCGCATTCTCTACGACGGGACTATCCCTCGGCATCACGGATGCACTGCCGCCGGCGGCCCAGCTGATCCTAATTGGGTTGATGTTCGCGGGCAGGATCGGCCCCATTACCGTGGTGGCCGCGCTCGCCTCCCAAAAACGCAGCCATCTGTCCTATCCCAAAGAAAGGCCCTTCATTGGCTAAGCAAAGAGTTGTCATTCTCGGTCTGGGGCGCTTCGGCCTCGCTCTCGGCGAGGAGCTGGTTGCCTCCGGAGTGGACGTGGTGGGCGTGGACATTTCCGAACGCGCCCTCAAAGAGGCAGAAAAGCTCACCCATAGCGTGATCGCCGACGCCACCGATATCGAGGCCCTCAAACAGCTCGGTGTGCTCGATGCGGAACACGTGATCGTGGGCATCGGCGAGGACATGTCGGCCTCGCTGCTGACAGTGAATAACCTCAAGGAGCTCGGAGTCACGGGGGTGTGGGCCAAAGCGGATTCCAAGGCGCATGCCACGATCCTGCGCTCGATGGGCGTCAATAACCTCATTCGCCCCGGATTCTCCACCGGCAAGCGTTTGGCGCATGTGATCTCCGGCCACGCCGAGGACTATATCGAGTTCGATGTGGACTATGCGATGGTCAAGCTCGCCGCGCCGCGCTGGTTGCACGGGCACCAGGTCGCCGAAGCCGAACCGGACATTGTGGCCCTTAAGCGCTCCGGGCGTAGCTTCCGGCCCACCGTGCCGGACGATGTCATCGGCCCCGATGACATTCTCATTGCCGCCGGCCCGGTGAAAACCCTCGAGCGCTTCTGCGAGCGGCGCCGCTAGTCGCCTGCCCACTCGTGGGGCGGCAGGAGAGCGTCGATAAGCGAATGCCCGCGCCTTGAGAGCGTGGCGTGCGATAATAGCCACTATGTCGACACCACGCATCTCTAATGTCCTTGCTTCCCGCTATGCCTCGCCTGCACTGGCGCAGATTTGGAGCCCCGAGTACAAGATCATCACGGAACGCCGCCTGTGGATCGCCGTGATGCGCGCCCAAGCCGAGCTGGGAGTGGACATCCCCGCCGAGGCCATCACCGCCTATGAAGAGGTAGTGGAACAGATCGACCTGGATTCGATCGCCGCTCGCGAGCGGATCACCCGCCACGATGTGAAGGCCCGCATCGAGGAGTTCAATGCCCTCGCCGGCTATGAGCACATCCATAAGGGCATGACCAGCCGCGATCTCACCGAGAATGTCGAGCAGCTGCAGCTGCACTCCTCGCTTGAGCTCATTCGCAATAAATCCGTGGCCGTGCTCAGCCGCGTGGCCCGCCTCGCCGCGGAGAACAAGGCGCTGGTGATGGCTGGTCGTTCCCACAATGTGGCTGCCCAGGCCACCACCTTGGGCAAGCGTTTCGCCTCCGCCGCAGACGAGATGCTCGTGGCGGTGCAGCGCATCGAACACCAGCTGGAGAATTATCCGCTGCGCGGCATCAAGGGCCCGATGGGCACCGCCCAGGACATGCTGGATCTCATGGGCGGCGATCCCATGAAGCTGGCCGCTCTCGAGCGCAGCATCGCCGATCACCTCGGCTTCAGCCGCACCTTCGATTCCGTCGGCCAGGTCTATCCCCGCTCCCTCGATTTCGAGGTGCTCTCCGCTCTGGTGCAGCTGGGCGCCGGCCCCTCCTCGCTGGCCACCACGATCCGTCTTATGGCGGGCAATGAGGTAGTCACCGAAGGCTTCAAGGAAGGCCAGGTGGGCTCCTCGGCGATGCCGCACAAGATGAACGCTCGCTCCTGTGAGCGTGTCTGCGGCCTGCAGGTGGTGCTGCGCGGCTATCTCACCATGGTGGCCGATCTCGCCGGCCAGCAGTGGAACGAAGGCGATGTGTTCTGCTCGGTGGTTCGCCGCGTCGCCCTGCCCGATGCGTTCTTCGCCATCGACGGCATGTTTGAAACCTTCCTCACTGTCCTCGACGAGTTCGGGGTGTTCCCCGCCATGATCGAGCGCGAGCTGGATCGCTACCTGCCCTTCCTTGCCACCACCCGCATTCTCATGGCCGCCGTGCGCGCTGGGGTGGGCCGCGAACAGGCCCACGAGGTGATTAAGGAAAACGCCGTGGCGGTGGCGCTGAATATGCGCGAAAATGGCGCCGAGCAGGATCTGATCGAGCGCCTGGCCGCCGATGAGCGCCTTCCTTTGGGCGAAGAGGAGCTCAACGCCGCCCTGGCTGATCGTCACGCCTTCATTGGTGAGGCCGAATCGCAGGTGGAGCGGGTGCTCAACCACGTCCAAGAGCTGGCCAATCAGTACCCGGAGGCAGTGAACTACACCCCAGGAGAAATCGTCTAATACCCCGCCTTGCCTGCGGGGCAGAACAAACCTGAGCATAAGGTGTGCACCCGTGGGGTGAGAGGTCTACACTGCTTAATCATGCGTCCAGAACTTTCATCGTATGACCACGTCTCCGCAGGCAAGGTCCGTGAGATCTACGAGGTCGATGAGGAGACTCTGCTCATGGTGGTCTCCGATCGCATCTCGGCTTTCGACTACATCTTGGACACCGAAATCCCGGACAAGGGGCGCGTGCTCACCGCCATGAGTATGCACTTCTTCGACATTCTCGATGTACCCAATCACCTCGCCGGCCCCATTGACGATGAGCGAATCCCGGAGGAGGTGCTCGGCCGCGCCGTTCTGTGCAAGAAGCTGAAGATGCTGCCTTTCGAGTGCGTGGCCCGCGGTTATCTCACCGGCTCGGGTTTTGCCGAGTATCAGGAGCACGGCACCGTCTGCGGTATCGAGCTTCCCGACGGCCTGCGTGAGGCCTCTAAGCTGCCGGAGCCGATCTTCACCCCTGCCACGAAGGCGGAATTGGGCGATCACGATGAGAACGTCTCCTTCGAGCGAGTCGTGGAGAAGCTCGGCGAGAAGCGCGCCGATCAACTGCGCAAGGCCACTCTCTCCATCTACCGCACCGCTGCGGCCCTCGCCGAGGAGCGCGGGCTGATTCTGGCGGACACCAAGCTGGAATTCGGCGTGGACGAAGACGGCACCCTCGTGCTTGCCGATGAGGTGCTCACCCCCGATTCCTCCCGCTATTGGCCGAAGGACGGGTACAAGGAGGGCGCGGTTCAGCCCAGCTTCGATAAGCAGTACGTGCGCAACTGGCTCACCGGCCCGAAGTCGGGGTGGAAGAAGTCGGATCACACCCCGCCGCCGGCCCTGCCCGGCTCCGTGGTGGAGGCCACCCGGGAGCGCTATATCGACGCCTATGAGCGGGTATCGGGCAAGAAGTTTTCCGAGTGGATTGGCACCTGCGTATAGCAGCCGCCCCATCCCCTCCACGGTCGAGGTAGACTGCATAGCCTATCCTCATTAGTTTGTAGCAAAGCCGAGAGTGTTCTATGCTCTCGGCTTTTGTGTTCTCGCAGTTCAGCAGGCGGTGCGATGGAAGAGTCACCTACCACACCTAGCCAACTTAGCTAAGCCTATGTTAGCATTCACAAGTTCTATCAAATGGAACGCAGCGTTGCTGAGTTTATCTTTGCTGAGCGTGGCTTTTAGGTGTCAACGCAGGGCGGGGAGTGCCCGCGTGATGGCGTGGGTGTGAAGGGCGCTGCGTTCACACAAGTACCTGCAGGAGGAACTTCATGAGACGTGTGCGTAGTGTGGCACTCGGTCTAATCGCCACCGCTAGCCTCGCGCTGAGCGCCTGCGCCGGAGGAAACGGCGCCGACTCGGAGGCAGAGAAGGAAAGCACCACCCCAGAGGACACGGCGGTGACTGTCACCGACGTGAAGGGCCGGACCGTCACCTTCGACGAGCAGCCGGAGCGGGTGATCCTCGGCGAGGGCCGTGCCCTCTTCGCCACCTCGATTTTGAATAATGAGGACCCAATCGACCACGTGGTGGCGATCGGTAGCGACCTGACCAAGGGCGCTCCCTCCTTTAAGAAGCGCCTCGAGGAGTCCGTGCCCGAGGTCAACGAGTTGCCCGAGATCGGCAATATGGCCAAGGGCGATGTCACCGTGGAGAATCTGCTCTCCTTCGAGCCGGACGCGCTGGTGATGACCGCTGACCACTATGATGCGGTCTCCACCACCGGCATGTTGGACAAGCTCGATCAGGCCGGCATCAAATACATTGTTACTGACTTCCGCCAGCACCCGCTGGAGAACACCACCAAGTCCGTGACCGCATTGGGTGAGCTCTTCGACCACAAGGACGCGGCCGAGAAGTTCAACAAGGACTGGCAGGACACCATCGACCGCCTCGAGGAGAGGACCAAGGACCTCCCTGATGAGGATCGTCCCACCACCCTGCTGTGGCGCGCCGCTGGTCTGAAGGACTGCTGCGCCACCGTGTCCAAGTCCAACTTGGGCGAGTTCATCAACGTCGCCGGCGGCAAGAACCTCGGCGATGAGATTCTCGACACCGAGTCCGGCGATATCACCGCAGAAAAGGTGATCGCTGAGGCACCGGAGGCGATCATCGCTACCGGCGGTTCTTGGGGTGCCGACGTCACCGGTTCCAAGGATGATGCCACCAAGCAGGCTATCCCGCACGTGGAGCTCGGCTATTTCGCCACGGAGGAAAAGGCTCAGGAGACCCTCGCTGGTCTGCTCGCCACCAATGGCTTCGACCAGCTGGAGGCCCCGAAGCAGGGACACCTCTACGGCGTGTGGCACCAGTTCTATGATTCGCCGATGAACTTCCTCGCCCTGGAGCAGTTCGCCGCATGGCTGCACCCAGAGCTCTTCAAGGATGAGGACGTAGCGGCCCACTGGAAGCAGGCCCACGAGGACTACCTGCCCTTCGAGGCATCGGGCGTGTTCTTCGTCAAGCACAACAAGTAGGCACCTACCCACTTTTCGCGGCGCAGTCGGCTCACGGCTGCGCCGCCGTGTACTCAGGGACATTATTCATGACCTCACGCGTGCAAGATTCCAGCACGACATCACCCACGAACACCGCCGCCGACGCAGAGAATAAGGATGCGTCCGCCCGCCCCACCACTTTTGCCAGCACGGAGGTAACGGCGCAGCTGGTGCGGCAGCACCGCGCCACCACCGTCAAGCGCTGGCTGATTATCGCCCTTCTCGTGGCCGTGGCCATCATCGGCTTTATCGCCGCCACCGTGGTCGGGCCCACTAACTTGGGCGCGCGCGGCGTGGTGCTCGGCCTCATTAACCCCGGCTCGCTGAATAGCCAGGACCACACGGTGCTCTATAGCCTGCGCCTGCCGATGTCGGTGATGGCGCTGCTGGTCGGCATCGTGCTCTCGGTGGCCGGTGCGCAAATGCAAACCATTCTGGGCAATCCGCTGGCCGAGCCCTTTACCCTTGGTATCTCCGCCGCCGCGGCCTTCGGTGGTGCCGCCACCATCGTGCTGGGCTGGGTGATCATCGATCAACCCCAGTTCAACCTCGCCATGGTGGCGTGGGTGTCGGCGATGATCGCCACCTTCGTGATCGTCGGCGCCTCTATCTGGCGCGGCGCCAGCGCCGAAACCATGATCCTGCTCGGCATCGGCCTCGTCTTCCTCTTCCAGGCCCTGCTGGCGCTCATCCAATACCGCGCCTCCACCGAGGCCCTGCAGCAGATCGTCTTCTGGTCCATGGGCTCAATGACCCGCGCCACGTGGGCCGGCAACCTAGTGCTCGCCATTGTGGTGGCCATCAGCATCCCCATCTTCGTTCTGCTGTCCTGGCGACTAACCGCATTAAAGCTTGGCGACGCCCGCGCTCAGGCCATGGGCGTGAACGTCCAACGCCTCCGCGTGGGTGTGCTGGTGCTGTGCTCCCTCATGGCCGCCACCGCTGTGGCCTTCTCCGGAATCATCGGCTTCGTCGGCCTAGTGGGCCCGCATATCGCCCGCATGCTCGTGGGCGAGGACCAGCGCTACTTCATCCCCGCCTCCGCCGCCGCAGGGGCGGTGATGCTCTCGGTATCGCACGCGGTGAGCATGCTCATCATCCCCGGTGTGGCCGTGCCCATCGGCATCATCACCGCCCTGGTGGGCGTGCCCTTCTTCATCACCCTCATCGTGACCAAGAGGAGGAACCTGTGGTGACCACCCTGAACCTCAACCACGTATCGGTGCGCTATGGCCGCAGCGTGATCGTGCCCGGTTTCGATTGCGAGCCGCTGCACGCTGGAGAGCTCACCGCCCTGCTCGGCCCCAATGCCGCCGGTAAGTCCACACTGCTCAAAGCGATTTCCGGGGTGAATAAACACCGCGGAAGCGTGGTGCTCGATACGGGCGCGGAACGCTTCCAAGGTGCCAGCCTGCGCCGGCACGTGGGCTATGTACCCCAGGATTTGCCCAGCACCGCGGCGCTTCACGCCTTCGAGACGGTGCTCATCGCGGCGCGCCGGGCGAGCACCAGCACCGGCAAGCCGGAGGAAGCGGCCGCTGCCACCATGGAGCGGCTGGGTATCGCGGATCTGGCGCACAGCTATCTCGGCGAGCTCTCCGGCGGCCAGCGGCAGCTGGTGGCCGTGGCCCAAGCCCTGGTGACCTGCCCAGATGTGTTGGTGCTCGATGAGCCCACGAGTGCCCTTGATCTGCACCGACAGCTCTTTTTGCTGGATCTCGTGCGGGAGTGGGTGCGCGAGCACAACGCCATCGGCCTGCTGGCGATTCACGATATTAACCTTGCTGCCCGCTATTCGGACCGCCTAGTCGTGATGCAACAAGGCGAGCTGCACGCCGATGGTGCCCCCGATGCGGTGCTCACCCCAGAACTCATCCAGAACGTCTACGGGGTGCATGCCGAGGTATTCGAGCGTGGCGGGATGCGGATGGTGCAACCGCTACACGCGCTCGAGCACGAGGAACTGGCGCCGCATATATAGTCGGTGATATCACGACCGAAGGAAGGACAGTCATGGGGATCACCGAAATTTTGCTCATAGCCCTATCTCTGCTTCCGTTCATCGCGGTGCTCTACGGGCTCTACTGGATGGCCACGAAGCTGAACTCGATTGAGAAGAAGCTCGACGAGAATCTCTCCCGGCGCTAAACAGCACTAAACGGCGCTAAACAGCGCCCCGCCGGCTCGCTAGCGTGCGGACTGGGCGGGGCGGGGGCGGCAGGGAGGCGTCGATAAGCGTGGGCAGTCACCGGCGGGGAAGGGGACTGGGCCTCATTTGTAGAATGTGGGGTTATGACCGTACAGCCCCCTGTCGCTGACATCCGACCGATCACCCGCACCCACCATGGCCGCAGCTTTGTGGACAACTATGAATGGATGCGGGAGAAAACCGCCCCCGAGACGATCGAGTATCTCAACGCGGAAAACGCCTATACCGAGCAGGAAACCGCGCACCTAGCACCGCTGCGCGAGGCAATTTTCTCCGAGATCTCCTCCCGCATCAAGCAAACCGACATGTCCGTGCCCTCGCGCACGGAGAAGTACTGGTATTTCGGCCGCACCGAAGAAGGCAAGTCCTATGGGCGCTCCTGCCGCATCCCCGTGGAGGGCGACTCCTGGACTCCGCCGGAGATCCACCCGGACAGCCCGCATCCGCGCGAGGAAGTAGTGCTGGATATGGACGCCCTCGCCGAGGGCCATGACTTCTTCTCCCTCGGGGCGATGGTCGCCACCCGATCCGGGCGCTATGTGGCCTATTCCACCGATACCAGCGGCGATGAGCGCTTCGAGCTCGTGATCAAGGACCTCAGCACGGGCGAGCTGCTCCCGGATCGTATCGCCGACACCTTCTACGGGGCGTTGTTCTCCGAGGATGAGCGCTATATTTTCTACACCCGCGTCGATGAGGCCTGGCGCCCCGACTCGGTGTGGCGTCACGAGATCGGCACCGACGCCGCCGCGGATGTGCGCATCTTCCACGAGCCGGACGAGAAGTTCTGGGTGAGCATCGGGAAAACGCGCTCCAATAAGTATCTGGTGATCGACGATTCCTCCAAGCTCACCTCCGAGCAGTGGGTGTGCCCGATGTCTGATCCCACCGGCGAGTTCACATGCCTCATGCCCCGCACCCCCGGCGTCGAGTACGGGGTGGATCACGCCGTGGTGGGCGGCGAGGACCGCTGGCTAGTGCTGCACAACGCCACCGGCCCCAATTTCGCACTGGGCTGGGCCCCCGTGGGCGAGCTGACCACGGTGGAGGACCTCCACGAGCTGCTGCCACACCGCGAGGACGTGCGCCTCGAGGGTGTGGACTGCTTCGCTGAGCAGCTGGTTCTCAGCTACCGCAGCGCGGGGCTGGCGCGGCTGGCCATTATGGACCTATACGGTGCCGACTTTGGGAATTTCGAGCCGATCGAGTTCGATGAGGAGCTCTATTCCGCTGGGTTCGGCTCCAATGCGCTGTGGCACGCCCCGGTGCTGCGCATGGGCTATAGCTCCTACACCACGCCCACCCAGGTGCTGGACTATGTGGTGGCCACCGGCGAGTGCATCGTGCGCAAGGAGCAGGAGGTGCTCGGCGGCTATGAGCGCGATGACTACACCGCCACGCGGGAATGGGCCACCGCCAGCGATGGTTCGCGCATCCCGATCTCGCTGATTCGTCGTGCCGATCTGGACCTCTCCCAGCCCCATCCGACCATGCTCTACGGCTATGGCTCCTATGAGATGTCGAATGAGCCGGGCTTTTCTGTCTCCGCGCTATCGCTGATGGATCGAGGCATGGTGATCGCCATCGCCCATATTCGCGGCGGCGGCGAGATGGGCCGTGCCTGGTATGACGAGGGCAAGATGCTGAAGAAGATGAATACCTTCACCGACTTCATTGCCTGCGCCGACTACCTGCTGGATTCCGGCATGACCACCTCGCAGCAGCTGGTGGCCCAGGGCGGCTCTGCGGGCGGGCTACTCATGGGCGCGGTGGCCAACCTCGCCCCCGAGAAGTTCGCCGCGATCCAGGCGATTGTGCCCTTCGTGGATCCGCTGACCTCCATTCTCATGCCGGAGTTGCCGCTCACCGTGACCGAGTGGGAGGAGTGGGGCGACCCTTTGCACGATGCGAAGGTCTATGACTACATCGCCACCTACGCTCCCTACGAGAATGTGTGCGCCCAGAACTATCCCAAGATCATGGCGATCACCTCGCTCAATGACACCCGCGTGCTCTACGTGGAGCCGGCGAAGTGGATTGCGAAGCTGCGCGCTACCGCGACCGGCGGTCAGTTCCTGCTCAAGACCGAGATGGTTGCTGGTCATGGCGGTGTCTCCGGCCGCTACGACAAGTGGAAGCAGACCGCCTTCGAATACGCCTGGGTGCTCGATCAGGCGGGGGCGGCCTAGCATGGAGCTTTTCGACGCCATCTCCCGGCGCCGCGATGTGCGGGCCGAATACACCGGCGAGCGTATCGACGCCGACTCGCTTCGCCGTATTCTCCGCGCCGGCCATGCGGCCCCCTCGGTGGGTAACTCCCAGCCCTGGGACTTTGTGGTGGTGCAGGATACGGCCCGTCTCGAGGCCTTTGCCGCGCACGTGGCCGAGCGCCGCCGCGCCTTCGCGGACTCGCTGCCGGCAGAGCGCAAAGAGGTATTCAATCCCATCAAGATCGAGGGGATTCGCGAGTCCGGCACTGGGATTGTGGTGACCTATGATCCGGAGCGGGGTGGGCCGCATATTTTGGGCCGCCACACCATCGATGAGACCGGGTTGATGAGCGTCACCCTCGCCATTGAGAACATGTGGCTCGCTGCGACCGCGCTGGGGCTGGGTATGGGCTGGGTGAGCTTCTATGAGGAGGACTTTCTGGCCGACTTCGTGGGCTGCACGGGCCGCCAGCGCCCCGTGGCCTGGCTGTGCGTGGGGCCGGTGAGCCACCTCGAGGAGGTGCCGGATTTGGTGCGCTTCGGCTGGAACCACGGTCGCAGCCTCGACGACGCCGTCCACCAAGAGCGCCTGCCCTAGCGGCCTGAACCTGGGGCTGCTCGCGCTGCGGGCGCGGCGCTGGGGTGCGATAATCGCGCTATGCATCCCACGCTGCTGGTTTCACTCACCTCGGTTTTCGCTAGCACCATCGACGATGCGGCCGCGTTTGTGGAGCGGTGTCAGTGCCGAGATCTGCCGGTGTCCATTCTGGTGGCGCCGCGGATCGAGGAGTGGCGGCTGAAGCGCGATCGCGCCACCCAAGAGTGGCTGCGCGACTGCACTGAGCAGGGCCATGCCCTCGTGCTCAACGGATTCGATGCCTCGGTGCAGGGCCGCCGCACCGAGTTCGCCACGCTGCCTGCCCACGAGGCGCGGCTGCGGCTCCGTGGGGCGCTGCGGCTGATGGACGATGTCGGTTTCGAGCTCGACCTCTTTGCCCCGCCGCGCTGGCGCATGTCCACCGGCACCCTGCAGGTGCTGCCTGAACTGGGGTTTCGCGGTGGTGCCTCCACCAAAGGTATCTACGATTTTCAAACCGGTGACTTCGTGCGCACCCGCAATCTTTCCGTGGGTGAAGGCTATGGCAGTGTCTCCTGGTGGCGCAGCAGCATCGCCAAAGCCGCCCGCCGCGGCGCCGCCCGCGGCAATACAGTCCGACTGTCTATCTCCGCCCGCTCGCTGGCGAAACCGGGGGCGGAACGCGACTTTTTCCACGCCATCGACGCCGCCACCGGCTATGGTGCTGAGCCGCACACCTATCGCAGTATCCTCGATCGTTCCTGTGCGTAGGCTGGGAGCATGAGCACTTTTTATGACATTCCCGTGACCACTATCGATGGCAAAAAGACCACCATGGGCACCTGGGCTGGCCATGCCCTACTGATTGTGAACACCGCCTCCGAGTGCGGGCTCACCGAACAATACGAGGAGCTGCAGGAGCTCTTCGAGGAGTACATGATGCGTGGCTTCTATGTGATCGGCATGCCCTGCAATCAATTTGGCGAGCAAGAGCCGGGCAGTGATGCCGAGATCGCCGAGTTCGTGCGCCAGGACTTCGGAGTGGAGTTTCCGATGCTCGCTAAGGCCGATGTGAACGGTGAGGGAGCGCATCCGCTCTTTGCACACCTGAAGGAAAAGACCGGGGGAGAGGAGATCTCTTGGAACTTCGAGAAGTTCCTTGTGGATGACTCCGGCGAAGTCAGCAGCCGTTTCGGGCCCAAAACCGAACCCTATGACGACGATCTCATTGTGGCACTCGAAGAGATCCTTCCCATATAGATGTAGGTCTTTTCTACCAGCGGATTTGCAATAACGGGCCCTTAGTGAAAAGATAAGGTCGAAGAGAGTTTCCCACCGGGAAACTGATTGTTCTCAACTGGAGGCAATCCCCCAAGGATCTGTTTGAAAGAAAGGCGTGTTTTAAGATGACTCACGTACACGAGAACCACGATCACGAGCATGGCGAGGACTGCGGACACACCGCCTTCACTCACGGCGATCACACCGACTACGCCCACGACGGCCACATTCATCGCAAGGTCGATGGCCAGTGGGTCGAGTGCGAGCAGGATGCTCACACCGTCCACGAGGGGCACGACCACGAGCACGGCGAAGGCTGTGGCCACGAGGCCGTAAAGCACGGCGATCACGTGGACTACATCCACGATGGTCACCGCCACGCCAAGCACGGCGATCACTGGGACGATCACTAAACATCGTTCCGACGAGGGGCCTCAGAACCCCGCGTTGAATCGCTAGTTTACGTACACGCTTTCACCGGCACCTACCACGGGTAGGGGCCGGTTTTTGCTGTATATGTCCAGCTCATGCCTGGTGTTGTGGTGGAGTGTGGCGGGGTCTTCGCACTATGGCGGGATAAGGGGCTTGTATCTCGGAGGTGCGCGCACCACAACCCGCCCCGCAGCTCAGTCGACACGGCTAAACCTCCTGCGTGAGAGCACGCGCCAAGGCCGAGGTGGCCTGATTATTCCCACTCGGCGAGCGGCGGGGTGTAGAGCTCCGCGAGGCAGCCGTCGCTTTCGAAAACCACCAGCAGTCGCTCGTCGACTCGGAGGGCGTCGCTATAGCCGAAACTGCCGGTGGTGAGCGGGATGGTGCTGCCATCAATCATGTTGCTCAGCACGCCGGCACGTCGCTGCTGGTTATCGCGAGGGTGCAATAGCCACGGTCCGAGCTGGGTGCCATTGCAGCCGGGATCCTCCAGCTCGCGCACCTGCACTGGGCTAAAGTGCAGGCCATCCTCGCTTGTTGCCCAACAGCGTCGTCCCGCGCCACGCCCCTCGAAGCCCTGTACGCGGGCGTTGAGCACAATGCGCCCCCGATATATCGACAAGCTGGTTTCGTCCAGATTGAGCTCAGGATGGGCAATCGGCTCGGAACAGGCACGAACATCGGTGCCGACCACGTGCGCGATGCGGATATGGGCGCGTTCGCCCTGCCGCACCACATAGGGCACCAGTGCTGCGCCCTCCCACGTGATAGTGGAACCCGAGGTGGCGAATAGAGCATCGGCCTCCCAGTGCACATAGAGCTCGTCGAGTCTGCGGTGGACCAGTTCTTCGGGAGAGGGGCCGCTGGCCACCCACGGCTCGAGGCGCGGGCCGTGCCGAGTCGAAGAGATGTAGGACACGGGGCCGCTGACCGAGGCATAGGCCACAGTCATCCGGCCCTGGCTCGAAGCCACACAGGCATCGCTGGATACTGCCGGTCCGCCCTGCAGTGTGCGGGGCGAGGACCACTGCCCGGCGGCACCGCGGAGGAGATATGCCAGCCGATTGGGATTAGGCAGATCCGAGGCCATCACTTCGCCATTGAAGTCCGAGCCAACGCCATGCGGGGGACGGGGGCGTTGATCAAAGAAGCAATACAGAATGCCGTTATGGCGTACGAGGGCCGGAATCCGAACCTCTCCATCGGCGGAGGGGGAGAGGATGCGACGAGAATCCAACACCGTTTCATTGTGACGCGCAGAGAGCCCGAATTCCTCGATGGTTGCTGTGACACTTCACTCTTTTCTGTAGTCCAAGAACACTAATGGCGGTTTATTTCCGAGAAAATGCAGGACACCGCCCGTGGGGGAGAACTCGCCGGGGCCAGCTGCGTGTGCGGGGCCAATGAGCGGGGTGCATAGCTTTTCCTATAGATAGAAATAAGGGGGCCGTGAGCTGCGAAAACACTAAATAGATAGGATTGAATGTTGGGTTATTAGCGCTCATCACCCCTCTTTAAGGGGAGGTGTTGTCTGGTTGTTCATAGCGGGTGATAAAAGAGATGTAGACCTCTTTTCTGTGCGTTCGTGGATTAATCACACGCACCCGACATTCCTGCTCTCATGTCCGCCATCGTGGATTCAGGGGCGGGACCATAGCTGAAAAGGATTTCTATGGAAACGTGGGAACAAACACTCGGGGCCGGGCCATTGCTCGGTATTGCCGCGGGTGCCATCGCGCTCATTCTCTTTCTCATCATCGGGCTGAAACTGCACGCATTTCTGGTGCTCATTCTGATTTCTGCTGTCACCGCACTCGCCACTGGTATCCCGGTGGCTGAGATTCCTGGGGTGATGGTTTCCGGATTCGGCTCCACATTAGGAAGCGTGGCGCTTCTGGTGGGGCTTGGAGCCATGCTGGGCCGGCTAGTGGAAACATCTGGCGGTGCTCAATCCCTGGCTGATGTGCTCATCCGGCGCTTCGGTGAGGACAAAGCACCCTTCGCGCTCGGTGTGGCGTCGCTGTTTATCGGCTTCCCCATCTTTTTCGACGCCGGTTTGATGGTCATGCTGCCCGTGGTCTTCGCCGTGGCTCGTCGCCTTGGCGGCCCGATCCTGCTCTACGGCCTGCCCGCCGTGGGCGCCTTCTCTGTGATGCACGTGTTCATGCCGCCGCACCCAGGTCCGATCGCGGCTGCAGAGTTCTATAACGCCGATGTGGGTGTCACCCTGCTCGTTGGCCTCATCATGGTGTTCCCCCTGTGGTACATCACCGGTTATGTGCTCGCGAAGGTGCTGGGCCCGAAGTATAACCTCCCCGTGCCGGAGCTGCTCACCGGTGGACCCATGGACCACGATCAGCCGGCCAAGCCGGCGTCTGCGGGCTCTGTCGTGGCCCTGCTGGCCATCCCGCCGCTGCTCATCTTCCTCAACACCGGTACCTCCATGGCGGTAGCCGAAGGCTGGATCGCCGCTGATTCGCCCCTAGTGAGCATCGGCTCCTTCTTCGGTAACACCGCTATCGCCCTGCTAATTGCCACCCTTACAGCCGCCTATGTGCTGGGTACACGCCGCGGGCTCGACCGCAGCGCCATGGAGAAGTCCCTCGATGGTGCCCTCGGGCCGATCTGCTCGGTGGTGCTCATTACCGGCGCCGGCGGCATGTTCGGTGGTGTGCTGCGCACCTCCGGTATTGGTGACGCTGTGGCCAGCTCCATGGAGGGCATCGGTATTCCCGTTATTCTCGCCTGTTTCCTCGTGGCCGTCGTGCTGCGTGTGGCGCAGGGTTCGGCCACTGTGGCTCTCACGACCGCCGCAGCACTCATGGCCCCAGCGGTCGCCGCAGCCGGCTATAACGAATGGCAGCTGGGCACCATCGTGATGGCCACCGCCGCCGGTTCCGTCTTCGCCTCGCACGTCAATGACTCCGGCTTCTGGCTGGTGGGTCGCCTCATGGGCATGGACGTGGCCACCACGCTCAAGACCTGGACGGTGAACCAGACACTGATCGGTATCGTGGGCTTCGCCTTCTCCTACATTCTGTTCCAGATTGGAGCGCTACTCTAAATGACAGCTCAGGCTAGCGGCGCGACCTCAACCCCCACCGTGCGGCACATCGTGTGCATGGGTGTCTCGGGCACCGGAAAATCGGTGGTGGGGGAGTATCTCGCCGCGGAACTCGGGGCGGTATTCGCCGATGCGGATAGTTTCCACCCGCAGGCCAATAAAGCCAAGATGGCAGCGGGTATCCCGCTCACTGACGAGGACCGCTGGCCATGGTTGGAGAATCTGCGCCAGTGGATCGCCGATCAGGATAAAGATGGCGTGACCACTGTGCTCGCCTGCTCCGCGCTGAAGCGCTCCTACCGAGACATTCTCGCGGCTGGGGCCGAGGGTGTGTTCTTCTTACACCTCGTGGCCTCCAAGGCGATCACGGCCGAACGCATGAACGCCCGCGCTGGGCACTTCATGCCGGCCAGCCTCCTCGACTCGCAACTGGCTACCCTCGAAGACCTCGCCGCTGATGAGTTCGGCGAAGAGGTATCTAATAACGGCAGTTTGGCGCAAACACAAGCCTCGGCGCTGCGTAGTATCGCCGAGCACTCGCCCGAGGCGACGCGCTAGCGCGTGAGCCGCTGCCCGCCGCGGGCGGCGGATGATAGATGCACAACAACCTCCGAATCCCAGCTTCTGCTGAGACGGGGGTTGTTGTGTGCCTATAGGCGGGCGTCGATAAGCGCCTCCGGTGTCGGTAGCGCCACATAACGCGAACCGCCGCGTCCCGACAGTGCGGGAACGCGGCGGTGAGGTGAGAGGTTTAGCCCTCGGAGTTCAGCTCGGCGTCGACGCGCAGGATGCCTGCGCCGTCCTCACCGGCCACTGCGAGGCGATCGATGATCTCGGAGACGGTGGCCTCCTCCTCGATCTGCTCGTCGAGGAACCAGTTGAGCATCGGGCGGGAGTCGAAGTCAGAGGCTTCGTCGGCGGCACGAACGAGATCGCGGATCATTTCCGAAACCTTCTTCTCGTGCTCGAGAGCCAGCTTGAAGGCGTCGATGGGCTGGACGACCTTCATCTCCGGAACGCTGACGGTGTTGATCTGGGGAACAACGCCGCGGTTGAGCAGGTGGTTCGAGAAGCGCTCGGCGTGGCCCATCTCCTCGACGGAGTGGTTGCGCATCCACGCGGCCATGCCGGTGAGGCCCTTGTTCTCCAGCTCGTAGGAGAGCTGGAGGTAGATCATCGAGGCTTGAATTTCAGCCGTGGTCTGGTCGTTGAATTTCTTTGCGAGGTCCTGTGGAAAAGTTGTCATGCTTCGAATAGTAGCACCACACACCCACTGATGTTTAATTCACTGCCCGCTTTACTAGCTTTTTAAAGTATGGTTTACCTGCATGTTCTATGTTAGTAAAGCCTAATGTAAATACGTCTAACGTACTGATGGAAGTAAATAAAATATTTATTAAGACCTTTATTTGCCGGACAATCGGGGATGGTCAATATTATTTGTGTATTTCTCTATGTCGGTATTCACATGAATCTATATGTCGGGCGGGCGCGAAGAAGGTGAGCCTTGCTCTCTCACCGAACGGGGGTAGCGCGGCGGCAAGAGTGGGGTACGGGGTGTCGATATCGTTGATAGGCAGTGTCCTGCACCGGACCGAAGCCGGCGCTGGGGGAAGGGGCGAATCGGCGCCCAGCGGTAGTGCGTGAGGGGCGTGCGGGGGTTAAGCTAGGTGCTCTAATTGTGGCGCGCGCGAGCGCCGCCACTGCTATAGCACCGATTGTTGTATGTCCTCCATGCGCAACGCCGTGTCCCCGCTTCTATCTATTGAGGCGGGTACACGGCGTGGGCGCTCACGTGTCGCGCGTAGGCGCGACGTTGCTAGATAAGAAGGGAAAGAAACCATGGCGGTTCATCCTGAAGCCCAGACTCCCGTGCACATCACCTCGGGCGAACCTGGCCGCGCCACCCCGGTGCAAGCTATTGACTGGAACACCATCCCCGACGAGAAGGATCAGGAGGTCTGGGATCGCCTCACTGGTAACTTCTGGTTGCCGGAGAAGGTGCCGCTGTCGAATGACATCAAGAGCTGGAGCACACTCAATGAGCTGGAGCAGCGCGCCACTATGCGCGTGTTCACCGGTCTCACCATGCTGGACACGATCCAGGGCACGGTGGGTGCCGTGTCGTTGATCCCCGATGCTATTACCCCGCATGAGGAGGCGGTGTACACCAACATCGCCTTCATGGAGTCGGTGCATGCGAAGAGCTACTCCTCTATCTTCATGACGCTCTCCTCCACTGCGGAGATCAACGATGCCTTTCGCTGGTCCGAGGAGAATGAGAACCTCCAGAAGAAGGCTCACCTCATCTTGGACTACTACAAGGGCGATGATCCGCGGCGGAAGAAGGTGGCCTCCACGTTGCTGGAGTCCTTCCTCTTCTATTCGGGCTTCTATCTGCCGATGTATTGGTCTAGCCACGGCAAGCTGACCAACACTGCCGATGTTATCCGCCTGATCATTCGCGATGAGGCCGTGCATGGCTATTACATTGGCTATAAGTATCAGCGCAATCTCGAAGCGATCACCGAGGCGGAGCGTGCGGAGCTGAAGGAGTACACCTTCGACTTCCTCTACGACCTCTATGAAAACGAGATCGAGTACACCGAGGATCTCTACGATGATCTCGGCTGGACCGAAGACGCCAAGCGCTTCTTGCGCTACAACGCCAATAAGGCGCTGAATAATCTTGGCTATGAGGGACTCTTCCCGGCCGATGAGACGCGGGTGTCGCCCGCTATTCTCTCCGCGCTCTCGCCGAACGCCGATGAGAACCACGACTTCTTCTCCGGCTCCGGCTCGTCCTATGTGATCGGCACCGCCGAATCCACCACGGACGATGACTGGGACTTCTAAGTCTCACGAGGCTTGCTCGGGCGCGTCGATCAGTGCCATGCTTATCGACGCGAACCTATCGGCCGAGCTAACCCCCCTTTAGGTGTAGTCTCTCCATAAAAAGTGTGTTCGACGTCACTATCCCTAAGCATTTTCTTAGGTAGAGCGACGATTGGCGCAGCGGAAACCCTATTCTGGTTCCCAAAAGTAGTGGTAGCCGCTAAGGTAGGGGCAAGTCCAGATCCTAGGAGGACTGGCAGAAAAACTTATACTTCCCTTAAGATACGGAGTGTATGAACGTCGGCGGTGGGGGTTTATCTCTCAACGCCACCTAGTCAGGAGGAAATTATGACCGCTGTAGCGCCACGGGTCGACCAACCGGTCGCACCCACGCGGCCTGCGCCTACAGGTCACGCTCGCAAGGGTAATCTGGCCTGGCGGATGCTAACCACCACCGACCACAAGGTCCTGGGCATCATGTACATCATCGTGTCCTTCACCTACTTCTTTGTCGGCGGTTTGATGGCACTGCTTATCCGTACAGAGCTCTTCGAGCCTGGCCTTCAGATGCTGTCTAATGAGCAGTTCAACCAGCTGTTCACTATGCACGGCACGGTGATGCTGCTGCTGTACGGCACGCCCGTCGTGTGGGGCTTTGCCAACTACGTCATGCCGCTGCAAATCGGTGCGCCGGATGTTGCCTTCCCGCGCCTGAATGCCTTCGGCTTCTGGATCACCACCGTCGGTGGTCTCGTTATGCTCGCCGGATTCCTCACCCCTGGTGGTGCTGCGGACTTCGGCTGGACCATGTACTCGCCGTTGAATGACGCCATCCACTCCCCGGGCATCGGCTCGGACTTCTGGATCGTGGGTGTGGGCGCCACCGGTGTCGGTACCATTGCCTCGGCTATCAACATGCTCACCACCATCCTGTGCCTCCGCGCACCGGGTATGACCATGTTCCGTATGCCGATCTTCACCTGGAACATCTTTGTTACCTCGGTGATCGCACTGCTGATCTTCCCGCTGCTGACTGCAGCTGCTCTGGGCGTTCTTTATGATCGCAAGCTGGGCGGCCACATCTACGCTCCGGGTAACGGCGGCGCTCTGCTCTGGCAGCACCTGTTCTGGTTCTTCGGCCACCCCGAGGTGTACGTGCTGGCACTGCCGTTCTTCGGTATCGTCTCCGAGATCGTGCCGGTGTTCTCCCGCAAGCCCATGTTCGGCTACGTCGGACTGGTCTTCGCTACCCTCTCCATCGGTGCCCTGTCCATGGCCGTGTGGGCCCACCACATGTTCGTCACCGGTGCTATCCTGCTGCCCTTCTTCTCCTTCATGACGTTCCTCATTTCGGTTCCGACCGGCGTGAAGTTCTTCAACTGGGTGGGCACGATGTGGCGCGGTCACATTTCGTGGGAGACCCCGATGATCTGGACCATGGGCTTCCTGGTGACCTTCCTCTTCGGTGGTCTGACCGGCATTATGCTGGCCTCCCCGCCGCTGGACTTCCACATCTCTGAGTCCTACTTCCTCATCGCTCACTTCCACTACACCCTCTTCGGTACCATCGTGTTCGCATCCTGCGCTGGTGTGTACTTCTGGTTCCCGAAGATGACCGGTCGTATGCTGAGCGAGGGCTTGGGCAAGATCCACTTCTGGCTCACCTTCATCGGCTTCCACGGCACCTTCCTAGTTCAGCACTGGCTGGGCAACATGGGTATGCCGCGTCGTTACGCCGATTACCTTGAGTCCGACGGCTGGACCACCCTGAACCAGGTCTCCACGGTGTTCTCCTTCGTCTTGGGGCTGTCCGTGATCCCGTTCATCTGGAACGTGTTCAAGTCTTGGCGCTACGGCGAGATCGTCACCGTCGACGATCCGTGGGGTTATGGCAACTCCTTGGAGTGGGCAACCTCCTGCCCGCCCCCCGGCCACAACTTCACCTCGCTACCGCGTATCCGCTCCGAGCGTCCCGCGTTCGAGCTGCACTACCCGCACATGGTTGAGCGCATGCGCAAGGAAGCACACGTGGGTCGCCACTAGGCACCACGTTCGAGGGACATAACCTCCTAGAAACCTCCTCGACTAAGGCGTTACCGTCTGGATCCACCTCCAAGGTGGCCGGGCGGTAGCGCCTTTTGTGCGTTGTGCACCGCGGCCATTCGCCCCCGTATGGGCCTAAAAAGGCGGGTCCACGCGGCATAACTTCAGGAAAACACCGTGCAAGCGGGTAGCGTGAGAAATTTGTCAGAGCCATTAGCCCGCCTTCCATGCGCCCATAGCGCCTTGGGAGGGGCATCGATATCTCGAAGGACAGCAACTACCGTGACCACTCCGTCGCTTGCCACCAGCACCACCAGCGATATTTCCACCACCCTTCGGGAGGGGCTCACACCCGCCGTCATGACTGTCACGGGTCCCGACCGTTCCGGAGTGACCGCCGCCTTCTTCCGTGTGCTTGCCGCCCATCGCGTGCAGCTCTTAGACGTGGAGCAGTCCCAGTTCCGTGGCCGCCTATCACTGGCCGCGCTCGTCGGTTTCAATGTGGACAATGAAGAGATGCTGCGCGTCGGACTCACCGAGACCATGCGTGCCTATGGCATGCAGATCACCGTGGAAGTCAGCGATGCACTCTCACCCACCCGCCCCATGTCCACCCACGCGGTCGTGGTGCTCGGCTCCCCAGTGACGGCACAGCATATCTCGGCCATCGGCCAAACCCTGGCGGACTATGGCGCGAATATCGACACCATTAGGGGCCTCTCCGACTATCCCGTCACCGGAATCGAGCTGCTCGTCAGTGTGGCCAACCCCGAGCCTGGCGGCGGCGTCAGCCTGCGTAAGGCACTCGCCGAACTCACCGCCTCCTTGGGCATTGATATTGCGATCGAACGGGCGGGGCTGCAGCGCCGCTCCAAGCGCCTCATCTGCTTCGACTGCGACTCCACCCTCATCACCGGCGAGGTCATCGAGATGCTTGCCGCGCACGCGGGCAAAGAGGCCGAGGTCAAGGACGTCACCGATCGGGCAATGCGCGGCGAGTTGGACTTCGAGGAATCCCTGCGCGAGCGCGTCGCCGTGCTCGAGGGACTGGATTCCTCCATCATCGACGAGGTGGCCCGCGATATTCAGCTCACCCCCGGTGCCCGCACCACCATCCGGACCCTCAAGCGTATGGGCTACCGGGCCGCAGTGGTCTCCGGCGGCTTCATCCAGGTGCTGGAGAACCTCGCCGCCGATCTCGATCTGGATTATGTGCGCGCCAATACCCTCGAGATCAAGGACGGGAAACTCACCGGCAAGGTGATCGGGGAGATCGTCGACCGCGCTGCCAAGGCGCGCTTGCTGTCGGAGTTTGCCGCCGACGCTGGGCTGCAGATGCACCAGACCGTGGCCGTGGGCGATGGCGCCAACGATATCGACATGCTCTCTGCCGCCGGTCTCGGTATTGCCTTCAACGCCAAGCCGGCGCTCAAGGAGATCGCCGACACCAGCGTGAACCACCCGTATATGGATGAGATCCTGCATATCCTCGGCATTTCACGCGAAGAGATCGATTCCGAGGACCTCGCAGAGGGCACGTTCCGTCGCGTGCCGCTTCCCACTCACAGCTAGTTCTTCTATCCGCATGAGCGATATCCCCGATAGCTTCCGCGTGGCCCATGCGCGGCTCGCTGCTCTCAGCGAGCTGCGGCCGCCTCATCACGAGGATCCCTCCGATCCCTCTACGGTGCAGGCGATGCCGATCGTGCTGCACATGCCCAAGAATGAGCGACCGGATCGGCTGAGTCTGTCTGCGGCGGCAGCAATGGCCGTCGTGGCGTGCTGCCTCGACGAGCGCGCCGGCGGCGATACCGCCTACGCTGCGGGGCTCGCGGGCTGGTACGGTGCCAGGATCCGCAAGGTATCGCGCCGCGCTCGGAATATCCACTGGCGGCGCGCCCAAGAGGTACCTGGGGTGACGTGCAGCGTGAACGACGCCCACGCACGGGCCTGTGTACCCTCGGCCATCGCAGACACCGATCCGATGATTGCGAAACTGCAGATCGGCGGAACTGATCTCCCTTCGGTGGAGGAGGAGCCGCCGCTGCGGGATGTGCCCCTGATAGCAGTGGATCGGGATTTGCAGATGAGCGTCGGCAAGCAAACTGCGCAAGTGGGGCACGCCTCCATGCTGTTGGCTGCGGCGCTACCCGTGGAGGACGCCTGGACGTGGGCGCGCACGGGCTTCGAACTGCAGGTCCGTGAGCTGCCTCGGCCGCACTTCCGCGAGTTCTGCGCCCAGCCCGGCGCCGTCGAGGTGGCCGATGCTGGGTTTACAGAGGTGGCGCCAGGGTCTGTGACCGCCGCTGCTATCTACTGTTTCCACTAGTGCAGTTCTCGTAGTGCATGCGCTACCGTTGTGGCATGACCTACCCCCAGAATCCTTACGGCGGACAGCCGGATCCGAACTTTAACGCGTACGACGGTTACGGCCAGACTGGAGGAACCCAACCCCTCGGTTCCCCAGACTTGAGCAGCGCGCTGACCATCTCGTGGAAAGTATTTGCCCAGAACTGGGTTCCCTTGGTGTTGGGCAATCTGCTGTTTACCATCCTCTCCACGGCCATAGCAGTAGGCCAACTCGGCCTGACATCCTTTGCCACGGATGCGAGCGCCAACGAGGAGCTCACGGGCTCAGAGATCAGTAGCATGATCCTGTTTCTGTTGCTGTTTATGGCGCTGACCTTCCTCTCGAGCTTCTTCCTGTACCGCACCTCCAGCGATGCGCTCCGCGAGGGCAAGCTGTCGTTTAAGGAGTTCTTCCGGGTTGATCGTTTCCTGGGCTTCCTCGGCATCGGCCTTCTCGTAGGACTGTTCACCCTGGTTGGCCTGATACTGCTTATCATTCCGGGCCTCATCGTGGGCGTGTTGCTGTGCTTCTCCCAGATCGCTTATCTGCGTGAACCCGAGCTGGGTGTCTGGGGTGCGATCAAACGCTCCAAGGATGTTGTGAGCAAGAACGTCGGCGTTGTGCTCCTGGCACTGCTGCTCGTGATTCTCGTGAGCATGGTCGGCAGCTGGTTGCTTGTGGCCACCGTGGTCACGACTCCGTTTATTTCCGTGTTCATGACCGTGCTCTACGAGCAGTCGCGCGGCCCGGCGGGGCTGTTCGCTGATCCCAGCTCCCCCTATGCTGGCGTCGCAACCAACGCGACGCAGCCGCAGGGCTACTACCAGCACAATGGCGGGGCCTATCCGGCCTATGGCCAGCCCGGCCAGGATGGCTATCCGCAGCAGGGCTACCCGCAGGGCGGCTACCAGCAGTACCCAGAGCAGGGCTATCCGCAGCAGGGCTACCAGCAGCCGCAGGAGGATTACTCCCAGTACAACGACGGCGCGACTGGCTCGGGGCCGAGCAGCTGGCAGGGCTATAGCTCGCCCGAGCCCACTGCGCAGCCGGAGGCGCACTCGGGATCTGAGTACCAGCATCCGGAGGGAACCTCGGAGTGGCCGGAGCAGCCGGAGAAGCGTGACATGCGCTTCAAGGAGCCCGGAGACGGGGAGGATCCCCGGCCGCAGGGATAAATATCACAGTGTGGGCTTAGCACAGCGTCGCCTACACTAAGGCCTGTGAATACTTCATCATCACGGTCCTCCGCCCGCGCGGACGCCGCACCGCGGCGCCGCACACCACGGCCCAAGCGCAATCGAGCCTGGGTGCCAGATCAGCACGGCGCTTGGGTGATGGTGATTCTTCCCTTCCTCATTGGTGTGTTCCTCGCGGGGGTGCATCCCTTGCATATTCCGCTCGCCATCGCATGGTTGAGCGGATACTTTTGTTTCTTCGCCGCCGGGCTGTTTCTCAAGGTCCGCACCGCTACCCGCGGTGATCGGCGCGCTCAATACGCCACTCCCATGTATGTCTATGGGGCGATTTCGGCGCTCGCATCCCTGATAGTGCTGGTGTTCCAGCCCCAGCTCATTGCCTTCGCGCTGCTCTTCGGCCCGCTCGTGGCTATCGCCGTGTGGGAGGCATGGAATAAACGCGGCCGCTCCTTGGCCTCGGGGCTGTCGACGGTGGTGGCTTCGAGCCTATTGGTTGCCGTGGCATGCGCCATCACGGATCAGCTCGACCGCGGTGTGTGGATCACCACCTTATTGCTGGCCCTGTATTTCGCTGGCACGGTGCCCCTGGTGAAAACCTTGATCCGCGATCGCGGCAGCCGCCGCATGCTGGCTATCTCGCTGGGCATGCACGTTGCCGCCGCTGTGGTGGCGGTGGGATTGTTCTTCGCCGGTGAGGCATCGTGGTTCACGGCCATCGTGTTCTGCCTCCTCGTGGTACGAGCAGCCGTGCTGCCCACAATCAACAACCGCCGCATCGCTGAGGGCGAGGCCCCTCTCAGCGCCAAGAAGGTGGGCCGCTGGGAAAGCCTGTGGACACTCCTTGTCACCGTGGCGATACTGCTGCCGGTTTAAGAGCGCAGTACCCGCCGCAGCGTTTTGCCCGCCGCCGAGCGGGGAATGGATTCCACAAAGCGCACCTGCCGGATACGTTCGAAAGGGGCGACCCGCTCGGCCACAAAGCGCATGAGCGCTGCCGCTTCCACACCGGAATCATCGGCCACCACACAGGCCACGGGCATCTCCTCGCCATCGTCTCCGACACCGGAGACCACGGCGCAGTCGAGGACCCCAGGGCAGCCCAGGACGATCTCCTCGAGTTTCACCGGTGAGACCTGGAAGCCGTGGGATTTAATGATGTCTTTCAAGCGGTCCACGATAAACACCTCACCGCGATCATTGGCATAAGCCATATCTCCGGTGCGCAGCCAGCCATCGACGAGTGCCCCATAAGAATCGGGCCCCGCCCCGGAATAGCCGCGCATCACCTGCGGCCCAGCAACCCATAGCTCGCCCACCTCGCCGAGCTCACGTTCCTGCAGGCTCAACGGATCAACGATGCGCTGCTGGGTATCGCGCAGCGGCGGGCCGATAGAGTTCAGCGGCGACCCCGCCACGCAGAGGTGCGTCACCGGCGAGGCCTCGGTGAGCCCATAGCCTTGGCGGATCGGCACGCCCGTGCGCTGCATGGCGGCGCGCGCTATGGTGGACGGCAGTGAGGCCGCTCCACTAATCATCTGGGTGCAGTGGGAGAAATCAATCTCGTCCACCACGGGGTGCTGTGCCAAAAGACGCGCCAAGGGAGGGGCGATGAAAGTCGTGTTCACCTGCCAGCGCTCGTGGTTGCGCAGGAATTCCATTGCGGAAAAAGGTGCGGTGACCACGCGGGCACGGCAGTACAGCGGCACGGTGAGCAGCGCCGTGAGCCCATAGATATGGCTCAGCGGCAGCATCGACAGGCAGGTCTCGCCCGCGGCGATGCCCACCCGTTCGGCGAATTGCAGCACATTAGCGCATAGGTTGCCGTGGGTGAGCTCCACGGCCTTCGGCGCCCCCGTCGTGCCCGAGGAAAACGGCAGGCACGCGAGATCCTGCTCGCGTGCGGCGGCGAAGTTGGCCAGTGCTGTGTGCGGCTGCTCCACGAGGGCGGCGATATCAGCGCCGCTGCGCAGCGCCAGCTGTGCCCCCGCCTCTCGGAGCTGGGCGGCGGCATCCTTGTCGGAGAGATGGGTGCCCAGAGGGGTAGCCACGGCCCCGGCGGCGAGAACAGCGAAGAAGCTCCGGGCGAAGTCGATCCCATTCGGCAGCTGGATGCCCACCACATCCCCCGCACGGACACCGCTGCTCTGGAGCGCGCCGGCAAGGTCGAGAATATCCGCGCGCAGCTGCGGGTAGCTGATACTGCGGTCGGGGTCCACCACGGCGGTATGAGAGGGGAGGGTGGCGTCGAAAAGCAATGCTGCAAGATTCATGAGCGCACCAGCCTCTGCAGCGCCCCGCGCACCACCGCCGGATCGGCGGTTTCCCACATCGGCGGCAGCGAGCGCCGCAGGAAAGAGCCATAGCGTTTGGTCACAAGCCGCTGATCCAGCACGGCCACCACACCGCGGTCGGTGACCGAACGCAGAAGCCGGCCCGCGCCCTGGGCGAGCAAAAGGGCGGCGTGGGTGGCCGCGACCTCCATGAAGCCATTGCGGTGTTCTGCGTCGGCAGCCTCCTTACGAGCCTGCAAGAGTGGATCATCGGGGCGGGGGAAAGGAACCCGATCAATCATCACCAGCGAGAGCGACCGTCCCGGCACATCGACACCCTGCCACAGGGTGAGAGTGCCAAAAAGACACGTGTTCTCGTGTTTGGCGAACTCGGATACCAGCGCCCCAATGGAGTCATCGCCCTGCAGCAGAATGTCGAAGGGCAGCACAGGGCGCAGTTTTTCGGCCGCTTCGCGGGCGGCCCGCCGCGAGGAGAACAACCCCAGGGTGCGGCCGCCGGCAGCCATGATGAGCTCGCGCATCTCTTCGAGCGTCTGTGGCGATATGCCGTCGCGGCCTGGGGCGGGCAGATGGGTGGCGCAGTAGAGAATGCCCGAGGAGCGGGTATCGAAAGGGGTTCCCGCATCCAAGCTGTCCCAGCTTCCCTGCTTCAGCCCCCAAGAGGCTGCCATCGCGTTGAAGTTGCCGCCCAGCGCCAAGGTGGCGGAGGTGAGCACAACGGTGGAGGTGGCAAATAGCTTCTGCGCCAGCAGCGGCGCCACCGAGAGCGGGGCCACGTTCAGTGAATCGCGCCGAGAGCTGGAGGAAAACCCAGCCGCCTCCGGGGAGGAAGCATAGGGGCGATCGAGCCACACCACATCCTGCTGCTGGGCGGGATTATCGGTATCGAAGACCTCCATGATGCGGTCGATGGCATGCACCAGCTCGCTCACGTGATTGCCCAACGAACGCCGCTCGGCCGCAGTCTCCTGATCTTCGCCCAGCTCGCCGCCTTCGAGAGAGGAGAGCATGCTGCGGCACTGCTTGCGCACGCTCAGCAGCATTCCCGACGCCTCCTCGCTGATCTCTAACCAGCGCCCTGCGTCCTCGGCCTCGAGGGTGCGGTCCCATTCTTCGGCGAGCTCGGTGAGCTTCTGTTCCTTGCCGTCCACGCCCACCTTGCCGGCGCGGGTGGCGGTGAGTTTCAGCGCGGTCGAGGACAACGAGTTCGTGGAGACTGCGGTGATGCGCCCATCGAGTTCGTGGGCCTCGTCGATGATCACCGCATCATGCTCGGGGAGGATATCCACATCGGAGAGCGCATCAATGGCTAAGAGGGCGTGGTTGGTCACCACCACATCCACATCGGAGGCGTGGTGGCGGGCCTGCTCGGCAAAGCAATCCTCGCCGAAGGGGCAGGTGGCCGCGCCCATGCAGTCTTTTGAGCTCACACTCATCAGATTCCACACCCGGTCGCTGACCCCGATGTCGAGATCATCGCGGTCACCGGTCTCAGTCTCATTCGCCCACTCGGTGATGCGGCGCACCTGCTGGCCGAGCTCCGAGAGCTCGGTGGGCTGCTCCTCTGCCTCACCCATCGGCAGGGAGGGGTCCTCGGCATCGAGCTTGTGCAGACAGAGGTAATTATTGCGGCCTTTAAGGATGGCGAAGGTGGGGTCACGCTGCAGCTGGGGGCGTAGGCCCTCGACGAGCGCCGGTAGATCGCGGCCCACGAGCTGCCGCTGCAGGGCGATCGTGGCGGTGGAGACGATGACGGTGGTATCGGTCTCGTGCGCATAGCGAAAGGCCGGTACCAGATAGGCCAAGGATTTGCCGGTGCCGGTGCCGGCTTGGACGGCTAGGTGCCGCTGGCGAAAGAGAGCAGAACTGACCGCGTGGGCCATCTTTTCCTGTCCCTCGCGGCGTGCCCCGCCGAGGTGCTCGACGGCTGCGCTGAGCAGGCCACTGACATCGTCCGTGGGCGAGGCGGTGCTGTCGGGGGAACTCATAACGCTCATAGTAATGAGCGCCCCATGCGGGGTGGAGAGTCAGCTCACCCGAGAACACCGGCCGCGCCCGCAGTGGGGCAGCGCGGCCGGTGGTGCGCGCTTAGTTCTCGAAGCCGTAGAAACGGGTATTCACCGCGGGTTCTCCCCGCGAGAGCGCCAGACCCTCCCACGGCAGCGATTCGATTTCTCGCGCCAGATAGTCGCGGGATTCCTTCAGCGTGGGCAGGCCATCAACGATGGCGCCGCCGCGCATCAGCGGCTGAGTCAGCTCCACGTGCTCGAGGCGTCCGGTGGCGGGGGTGTCGTGGTCGAAGGGGTAGATGATCTCCTCCACGGCGGTGCCGGTGGCGCGCCGGGTACGGATGGCACGCTTGGTGCCGCCGTGGGAGCGCTTATTGGAGGAACGCTTGGACACCGGGTGGCCGTCGACCTCCACGAGTTTGTACACCAGACCTGCGGTGGGGGCGCCGGAGCCGGTGACCACCGAAGTGCCCACGCCGAAGACGTCCACGGGATCACCGCGCAGACCGGCGATGGCGAATTCATCCAAGTCGGAGGACACCACGATCTTGGTATCGCTGGCGCCGGCAGCGTCGAGCTGGTCCCGCACCCGTCTGGTGAGCATGCCGAGATCGCCGGAGTCAATGCGCACTCCGCCGAGCTGTGGCCCGGCCACGGCGAGGGCGGTTTCTACGCCCTTGGTGATGTCGAAGGTATCCACCAGCAGGGTGGTGCCCACACCTTGGGCGGCCACTTGCGAGCGGAAGGCCGCTTCTTCATCCGGTTGGCCATTCTCGTCCACGTGCAGGAGCGTCCAGGCGTGCGCGGCAGTGCCGGAGGCCGGCACACCATAGCGGTGGGAGGCCTCCAAGTTCGAGGTGGCGTAGAAGCCGGCCAGATACGCGGCGCGGGTGGCGGTGACGGCCGCATATTCGTGGGTGCGGCGGGAGCCCATCTCGAGGATCGGCCGGCCATCGGCGGCGGTGACCATGCGTGCGGCGGCGGAGGCTACCGCGGAGTCCGCGTTGAGGATGGAGAGAATGACCGTCTCTAAGATCACGCATTCACCAAAGGTGCCGCGCACCGTGAGCACGGGGGAGTGGGGAAAATACAGCGATCCCTCGTGATAGCCGTCGATATCGCCGGAGAAGTGATAGTTCCGCAGATAATCGAGAGTCTCGGCACTGAGGAAGTCGAGGCTGTCGAGCTGCGCTTCGGAAAACACGAAATTGGTCACGGCATCCAGCACACGGGGTGTACCGGCCACCACGCCATAGCGGCGCTCGCTGGGGAGGCGGCGAGAGAAAACTTCAAACGTGCATTGCCGATTCACCGAGCCGTCCTTGATGGCAGCTTCCAGCATGGTCAATTCATACATGTCGGTGAGCAGCGCCGAGGACAGACTTTTCAGGTTCTCGTGTTCTACCATGCCTTTACCATACGCGTTCGTGCAGCGTTTCTCGCTTATCGACGCCGTCTCCTTGGCCGCAGCTCAGCAGCTGCTCAGGCAGAGAAGTCCCGTGGGCGCTGCTTTATGACTACCCTATGGAGTATGGATGCAATGAGTACCCCCTCGGCGCCGATGGCTACGCCTGAGCTCGACGAAGCGATCGACGTGGATGTCACCACCAGCGAGAATCTGCCGTGGCTGTGCATCTGCTGGGACGATCCCGTGAATCTGATGAGCTATGTCTCCTATATCTTCCACACGGTATTGGGCTACGACAAGAAACGCGCCAATGAATTAATGATGCAGGTCCACACCGAAGGTAAGGCCGTAGTCTCCTCCGGTGAACGAGACAAAGTCGAAGCCGATGTGAAGAAACTGCACACGGCGGGCCTGTGGGCCACGATGCAGCAGGCAGGCTAAGCCGCACCGTCGTCATCGCGCCGCCGAGAACCGAGTTCGCCTCGTAATTTAAGAGAACAAGAAAGCCGAAATGGAATCCTTCAAGCGCAAGAAAGGGCTGATGCGCAGCCCAAAGTACACCGCCGTGTTTGAGCCACTCGAGCGCGAAGTGCTGGGAAATCTCACCGCCACGGTGTCGGAGGCGCTTATTCAGCGCGCCCAATCCGCGCCGAAGGATGAGCTTGAAGAGCTCGTGGGCATGACAGGCGGGCATAAAGAAGCGCCGAAGGATCCTGGGTTGGCTCGTCTTTTGCCGGATTTTGAGCGCGAAGGCGATGAGGAATTCGAGGGCGATAATTCCCTGCTGCGCTCTTTGCACGAAAACGATATTTGCCGAGACAAACTACGCAACCTGCAAGTTATTAATAGCGCCCTCGGCCCTGATGGTGGTGTGAACGTGACCGTGGACGATAGCGAGGTACACGCCTGGCTATCGGGGTTGAATGATCTGCGCCTCTATATTGCGTCTTCGGAGATGGGGAACTACGAGGGCGCGGAAGAAGAACGCGATCAACTGGTGGAGTGGTTGGGATTCGTCCAAGACTCCCTGCTCCACGCCTATATGAGCTAAGACTGTTCATCCACCCACTGCAAGGAGAGTACGAGCGCCGTGGCCGGCCGATTGTGTGATGTGGCGGGGCTTCAAGCCGCGCACTACAGCGATAGTGATACCGGAGTCACGGTGATCGTGGCCCCCGAGTCCGCCACCGGCGCCGTAGATGTGCGTGGCGGCGGCCCCGGCACCCGCGAAACTGATCTGCTGGCGCCCCACAACACCGTGGAGGCCGTACACGCGGTCTGCCTGAGTGGGGGGTCGGCCTTTGGTCTGGCCGCGGCAGACGGAGTGATGGCCTATCTGGAGGAACGCTCGCTCGGTTTCCCCGTGCTCGGGGAGGACAGCGAAGGCCCGCGCGTGCCGATCGTTCCCGCAGCGGTCATCTTCGATCTTCTCGTCGGCTCCGCTCAGGCGCGGCCGCGGCCACTTGACGGGTGGATAGCAGCCCATCGGGCACTCAGCGGCACCGAATTACTCTCGGGCACGGTGGGGGCAGGCACCGCCGCGGCGGCAGGGCGGCTCAAAGGTGGATTCGGCCAATCCTCCACACAGGTGGGGCAGTACGTAGTGGCCGCGGGCATGGTGGCCAATCCGGTGGGAGATGTCGTCGATAAGCATGGCCGGCTGTATGGGGATCCGGACGCTCCCGCCGTCGACTGTGAGGTCTATGCCACGCTGCGCGGTCCGGCCAGCAAGCTCAACACCACGATCGGGGTGGTGGCTACCGATGCGCCGCTAACAAAAGCGCAGGCTACACGGCTGGCGTTGGCCGGCCACGATGGTATCGCCCGCGCTGTGCGCCCCGCCCACTCTCCCCTCGACGGTGACACCCTTTTTGCACTTGCGACAGGTCCGCGCACCGGAGTGGATGTCGAGCAGTTGACGCAGCTGTCCGCGGCGGCCGCGGATGTGGTGGCGGCGGCGATTGTGGATGCGGTGACCTCCGCCGAGTCCACGCATGGAATGCGCGCGTACCGCGATATTCTTCGCTGAGCCCACGTGGTGCCGCCATGGCGCGTGCGTACAATCGTGAGCACACATAATCCGATGCAGCACGAGAGTGAAAAGAGTCGCCCCTCATGCCCCACGGCTATTCGAACTACTCGCACCCGACCTCCTATGGCACGGGCGCTCAGCCCGGCCCAGCGTGGAGCCCGGCGCCGCGGCAGACAGCGCAGCCACCGCAGCGCCGCTCCCGCGGTGGTTTCGGCACCGGCCTGCGGATCGCTCTCGGTTACGTGCTCGTGATCTGGGCGGTGTTCGTCGTGCAGCAGATGGGGATACTCAACCTGTCCTGGTTCGGAATCCATCCCCGCGATACCTCCACGCTATGGCATATCCTCACCTGGTCATTTCTCCACGCCAACCTGGATCACCTCATTGGCAATACGGTGACGGGAGCTCTCTTCGCTTTTTTGGTGGGTGTTACCGGCAGGCGCACCTTCTGGGAAGTCACAGTGATAGCGGCCATCACCGGCGGGCTTGCAGCATGGTTTTTGGGCTATCCCGGCACCAACCACATCGGCGCCTCGGGAGTGATCTATGGCTGGCTCAGCTATCTCATCGTCCGGGGCGTATTCAATCGCTCTCTGCGGCAGATCATTCTCGGCGTGGTGCTGGCCTTTAGCTATTCCGGTTTCGTCTGGGGCGTGATCCCCACAGAAGCCGCGGTGTCGTGGCAGGCGCACCTCGGCGGGGCGCTGGGTGGTGTGCTCGCGGGGGCTGTGATTAGCTCCGACGATCCGGTGAAGAAGATCGCCGCTCGGCCGAACTCGAGTCTCGGCTACTAGCCCCACCACGGGCGGCAGTCTGTCTGCTCCCGCCTTTGAGTGAACTTTCCTCACCCCGCGGTGCACGCATCGCGGGGTGTCTATGTGCTCGCCTTCGCCCGCCACTCTGCGCGTGTCCCACAGCATGATCCGCGCAGCATGATCAGCGGCGAGAGGGGGTTGTGACAGGGGGGAACCGCATACAGTAAATAAGGCAAGGTTAAGACGGCCGATATGGAGGAATGATGGGTTTCTGGGTGATGCTTCTCGCCATCGTGGTGGGTGTTGTTCTCCTCGTGGCCGGAGTGCGACGCCGCACACAGTCGCCGCTGGGTTGGGTACTGGCCGTAGCGGGGCTGGTGTGTATCGGTGCGGGTATCTGGCTGGCGCTACCTCAGTAGCGGCGAGCGCGCGGTGGCCAGCTGAACAACGCAGCGCGCGCTGTGAATCACGCGCGCTCTGGACCACGCTCGTGGGGCCGCTGCTAGTCTTCCCGCGCCCGCCTCGCTAGGCTTGCGTGCTGTGGGTACCAGTGAGGAACGAGACAGCGCAGAGCAGCTAATGGTGGACAATCCGTGGAACTTCCGCACCGTGGTGGATGAGTTCGGCCACGAGCGAGTGCTGGCGGATCAGACCAGCAATAATGCCCCCATCGGCATCTTCGATTCCGGATTGGGCGGGCTCACTGTGGCGAGGTCCATCGTGGACCAGCTGCCCCATGAATCGATTATCTACATTGGGGACACCAAGAACGCCCCCTATGGCCCGCAACCACTGTCGAAGGTGCGGGATCACTCACAGCGGATCGCCGACGAGCTGGTCCGGCGCGGTTGCAAGATGATCGTGATCGCCTGCAATACCGCCACCTCCGCTTTTGTGCGGGATGCCCGCGAACGCTACGACATTCCCGTGGTGGGCGTGATTCTGCCGGCCGTTCGGCGCGCCGTCTCCACCACGCGCAATAACAAGATTGGTGTTATTGGCACCCAGGGAACCATCACCTCGGGGGCCTATCAGGAGTTTTTCGCCGCCTCGCCCCAGGTGGAGGTCACGGCCACCCCCTGCCCGCAGTTTGTGAACTTTGTCGAACGCGGAATCACCTCGGGGCGCCAGATTTTGGGGGTAGCGGAAGGCTATCTCGCACCGCTGCAGGCCGCGGGCGTCGATACTCTCGTGTTGGGCTGCACCCACTATCCCTTGCTCTCTGGCGTAATCCAACTGGCCATGGGCGATGATGTGACGCTGGTGTCCAGCGCGGAGGAAACCGCGAAGGATGTGCTGCGGGTACTGAGCCACAGCGACAAGCTGGCCGATCCTGAGCACGCGGTGGAACGCTCCTTCGAATCCACTGGCGACCCCGCCATTTTCGCCATGCTCGCGCAGCGCTTCCTCGGCCCGCATGTGACTGAGGTCCAACACGTACAGGGTCTGTAACTTTTCAAACACCACCGCGGCTTTTTCCACACGACCGCGGGTTTAGTGGCAAAGTGATGGTATGAAGTTGACCATCATTGGATGCACCGGCAGCATGGGCGGCCCTGGGGGGCCGGCGTCGGGATATCTCCTTCAGGGCGAACGCGGACAGTCCATCATCATGGATATCGGCCCCGGTGTGCTGGCCCAGCTGATGCAGATGATCAACCCCTCCGAGGCGCATGTGGTGTTTTCTCACCTGCACGCGGATCATTGCCTCGATTTCCCCTCGCTGCTCGTGTGGCGGCGTTTCCACCCCGAGCTGGCTGCCCAAGGGCGCAATCTGTGCTTCGGCCCCAGCGATGCCGAGCTGCGGCTGGGGCGTATCTCCGCAGATGAGACCGATGGGGTAGACGATATGTCGGATACCTTTGCCTACGCCCCGTGGCGGCTGGGCGAGGCGGAGCATCTCGAGGGCATCACCATTACCCCGTTTGAGGCCATTCACCCGATCGAGGCCTATAGCCTGCGCATTGAGGAAGAGGCCACGGGGACCGTGTTCGCCTACTCCGGCGACACCAGCTTCACCAACTCCACCCTCGAGTGCGCCCGCGGCGCGGATGTCTTTTTCTGCGAGGCGACCTGGGGCTACACCTCGGAAGGCAAGCCGGAGGGGCTGCATATTTCGGGGCGCGAGGCAGGGCTGCTGGCCCGCGAGGCCGGTGTAGGCACCCTAGTGCTCGTCCACATTCCGCCGTGGGGCGATGTGGAGGGCGCGGTGCGCGCCGCCGCCGAAGAGTTCGACGGCCCCATCGTGGTTGGCGCCCCGGGGCAGGTCTATACCGGCTAGGCCCCAACGTCTGAGGGGATGAGGCGCGCCTGCGGTGTACCCTGAAGCCCATGACTACTAGCTTTCAGCGCGCAGATGGGCGCGCCCTCGATGAGATGCGTCCGGTCCGAATCACCCGTGGTTTCACCACCAATCCCGCTGGCAGTGTGCTGGTGGAGTTCGGCAATACTCGCGTGATGTGCACCGCCTCGATCGAGGAATCGGTGCCGCGTTTCAAGCGGGATTCCGGCGAAGGCTGGCTCACCGCCGAATATTCCATGCTTCCCGCCGCCACCCATGACCGCATGCCGCGCGAGTCCATGCGCGGCAAGGTCAAGGGCCGCACCCACGAGATTTCCCGCCTCGTCGGGCGCTCCCTGCGCGCCGCTGTGGATTTGTCCCAGCTGGGCGAGAACACGATCTCCATCGACTGCGATGTGCTCCAGGCCGATGGCGGTACCCGCACCGCCGCAATCACCGGGGCCTATGTGGCGCTTGCCGACGCCATCTCGGTGCTGCGCGAGCGTGGCGTGCTCAGCGGTGACCCGCTGCTGCCGCCCGTGGCCGCTGTCTCGGTGGGCATCATCGATGGCCACGTGTGCCTCGATCTGCCCTATGAGGAGGATTCCCGCGCCGATGTGGACATGAACGTGATCATGACCGAGTCCGGCGAGTTTGTAGAGATCCAGGGAACCGGCGAGCACAACACCTTCAGCCGCGCGGAAGTCACCGCCATTTTGGACATGGCGGAGAAGGGCTGTCGCGAGCTCATCGACGCCCAAAAGCACGCCCTTCAGGCCTAGCAGAGACGATCAAAGGAGTGATGCGATGCTGCTGCATGTAGCTACTCACAACCCCAAGAAACTCGTCGAGCTGCGCCGTGTCTTGGATGTCGCAGGCATTGAGAACTGCGAGCTGGTGACCTCCGAGGACCTGCTTGGTTATGAGGAGCCGGTAGAAGATGGCCGCACCTTTGCCGATAACGCGCTGATCAAAGCCCGCGCCGGGGCCAAGGCCACCGGCGAGGTGACCTTGGCCGATGATTCCGGTTTGTGCGTGAAGGAAATGAACGGCATGCCGGGTGTGCTCTCTGCTCGGTGGTCCGGTGAGGGCGATGATGACGCCAACAATGAGCTGCTGTTGAAGCAGATGAAAGACGTTCCCCTGGGGCGCCGCGACGCCAGCTTCGTGTCGGTGTGCGCCATCGTCACCCCAGAGGGTGAGGAGTTCATTGAAAAGGGTGAGTGGGCTGGCCGCCTGCTGCGTAACCCCGTGGGCGAGAACGGCTTCGGCTATGATCCGCTGTTCGTGCCGGCCGAAGAGGATGAGCGCGTGGACGGCACCGATGAGCGCCCCCGCAGCTCCGCCGAGCTGAGTGGCGAAGAAAAGGATGCGCTCTCGCACCGCGGCAAGGCCCTCGAGGCCCTGGTTCCGGCGATTTCCTCGCTCGTGGCCCAGTGGGAGGCCCGCAGCAGCGAGGACTCCGAGGACAATGACGACGACACCTCGAGCTAAACAGCTCTAAAGCACACACCACACCGCCGAGTCCGATCACAGTGATCAGGCTCGGCGGTCGTGCGTGCGGCGGTGCGCTGCCGCGGGGGAGGGCGGCGTCGTCAAGCGTGCTGCGCTAGAGCTGGAAGGCCTCGGTAACTTCCTTGCGGCGGCGGGACTCAGCCACAAAGGAGAGGAAGGGGATCGTGCCGGCGAGGGCGGTGAGGATCCAGCGCAATGGCTCCCAGCGGGCCTTCACGCCGAGGTTCAAGGTGGCGATGAGATAGAGCATGTAAAACAGGCCGTGGAGCTGACCAATGATGCGGGCCCACTCCGGCATGTCGATGCCCACCAGATACTCGAGAACCATGCGGGTGGTGAGGATCAACAGCCACACACCGGTGACCCAGGCGGCGATAGAAAAGAGCTTCAGGGCTTGGCGTACCCGCGCCTGACGCTGCGGGGTGGGGGCGGGGCGCTGGGACTGAGAAGAAGAAGTCATGGCTAGGAAGAGCTTTCGTTGGTGTCGGTAGAGGGGGAGCTGGAGCGGCGGCGGTGCTGCTCGTTGAGTGCGTTGAAGGTAGTCACATCCATGCTCGGACGCTGGGGAAGGAAGTCCTCGTCGATCTCGGTCATCTCGCCGCGTTCGGCGATACGTCGATCAACGGGGGAGACCTCCTGGTCATCCTCGAGCAATTCATTCTCGTATTTGAGGTAGCTCCGGTAGGCGTAGACGATAAACGCGCCGAAGAAGGGCCACTGCAGTGCATATCCCAAGTTTTGGAACGTGCCCGAGCCGGACTGAAAACGAGTCCACTGCCAATAGGCCAATCCGAGCGTGGCGGCCACCGCGAGGGCGACGAACACAATCATTCCCACCGACGCGCGCTTGCGGGGCCGTGGTGGTGTGGTTGGCTCACCCTGATTAGTACTCACACCCCTCTACGATACCCAAGATGCTTCACGACGCCGCGCTGTGGGGGCGGTGTAAAGCATGTGGCGAAAACCCCGTGCCAACAGTGTTGTTGGCGATCCCCATAGGCGCTGGATACAATACCCGCAGCGCCGTGTACGCGGCGCGGGCGCCTGTGGCGGAATTGGCAGACGCGCTGGATTTAGGTTCCAGTGTCTTAGGACGTGGGAGTTCAAGTCTCCCCAGGCGCACGAACACCCACCTACAGCAGTAGGTGGGTGTTGGTGTATCTAGGAGAAACTAGAGGGCAGGGGAGAGGCCGGCATCGCTTTGATCGCTGACGCGGTAGAGGTGCTCATTCACAAACTCGCCCACACCCCAGCGGGCCAACTCGCGGCCATAACCGGAGCGGTTAATGCCGCCGAAGGGCAGGTTGGCGGCGGTGACCGAGGATTCGTTGACGAAGGTCATGCCGTCCTCGAGTTGCTGCGCCACTGCATAGGCCTGCTCGAGGTCTGTGCCCCACACCGAGGAGGACAGGCCGTAGTCGGAGTTATTGGCCAGGGCAATGGCCTCGTCCACATTAGCCACCTTGTACACGACGGCGACGGGGCCGAAGATCTCGTTGCAGCCGATCTCCGAGTTGGGGTCGACATCGGTGAGCAGGGTGGGCTCCATGTAGGCGCCGTCGCGATCAATGGCGCCGCCACCGACACGCACCGTGGCGATGCCGTCGCGGGCCGCCTTCTCGAGTCGTTCGACGATCTCATCACGGGCGCCGATAGACGACAGCGGGCCGATATCGGCGTTCTCGTCATCGTAGGAGCCCACCGTCATCGCTGCGATCTTCTTCTCGAGGAACTCGACGGTGCGATCGTAGAAGTCCTCCATCACAATAAGCCGCTTCGGGGCGTTGCAGGCCTGGCCGGTGTTGTACATGCGGATCTTCACAAACTGCTCCAGCACCCAGTCCAGGTTCTGCTCATCCAGGACGATGAAGGGATCATTGCCGCCCAGCTCCAACACGGACTTCTTGTAGTGCTTGCCGGCGGTGGTGGCCACGGCGGAACCGGCAGCCTCCGAACCGGTGAGGGAGACACCCTTGATGCGCTTATCCGCCACGAAGGCATCCATCTGTGAGCCGGAGGCATAGACGTTGATATAGGCATCCTTCGGCAAACCGGCCTCCTCCAGCAGGTCTTGGCAGGCTTGGGAGGACAGCGGGCAGATGGAGGCGTGCTTGAGCACGATGGTGTTGCCCAACAGCAGGTTCGGCGCGGCAACGCGGGCCACCTGGTAGTAGGGGAAGTTCCACGGCATGACGCCGAGCAGCGGGCCGAGCGGCTCCTTTTTCACCACAGTCTGCTGTGCCCCGGAGGCCGGCAGATACTCGTCGGCGAGCAGCTCGTGGGCGTGCTCGGCGTACCAGCGGTAAATATCGGCCACAAGCTGGATTTCGGCCTTGGCCCAGCGGGTCAGCTTGCCCATCTCTCGACCGATGTGGTCGGCCAGCTCATCGATGCGCTCCTCATAAAGATCGGCGGTGGCGTTCAATACCGCCACACGCTCCTCGATGGAGGTGGTGCGCCACGAGGTATAGGCGGCGGTGGAGCGGGAGAGAATATCATCCCGCTCAGCATCCGTGATGCGGTCAAACTCCTGCTCGGAACGGCCGGTGTTCGGGTTTTCTAATGCGAAAGTACTCATATCGCCCTGTATAGTCCTGCCCACCAGTAGCTGCAATGCTCTGGGCGCACACCACAGAGATATCGGTCTATCAGTGCCTAAGCTCACTCAATAACTGGCCCCACACAAGGGTGGCGGGCAGGTGCGTGCCGACGCTGTGCGGCGGCTAGCCGGTGTAGCGCAGCCACGCGAGCACAGCCTTGACGCGGCGGTTGTCGTCCTCGGGCTGGAAGCCGAGTTTCATGAACACATTGGCCACATGCTTGCTCACCGCCGAGGGGCTAAGAAACAGGGTCTTTTCCATATCGCGGTTACTCAGGCCCTGAGCCATGAGCGCGAGCACATCTTTCTCCCGCGGGGTGAGGGTGGTGATGCCGCTGCGCTTGGCATTGAGCAAGGTGGCGATCACTTCCTGATCCACCACTGTCTTTCCCGCAGCCACATCCTCGATTGCTCGGACAAACTCCTCCACCTCAGAGACGCGTTCTTTGAGGAGATAGCCGAAGCCGCCGCCGTCCATGAGCTGATCGAGGTAGCTGGCGGCCACATATTGGCTCAGCACAATCACCGGCAGCCCCAGGCGTTCGCGGCGCAGCTCCGAGGCCGCCTTGAGGCCATCGTCGCGCAGCAGCGGCGGCATGCGTACATCCGTGATCACGAGGTCGATATCTGCTCTACGGCCCTGGTCCCGCAGGGCGTCGGCGTCCGCGACGGCGATCACGCTATGGCCCAGGGCGTGCAGGAGTTGTTCGATGCCCGCGCGCAACAGCGTGGAATCCTCGGCGAGAAGAATATGCATGTGGCTACTTCCTTAGTAGTGGCACCGTGAGGTGCAGCAGCGTCCCGGTGTCAGTGGTGCGCAGCGTCACGGTGCCATCGAGCACAGCGGCACGCTCCCGTAGTCCCATGATCCCCGTGCCCGCACTAGCGGTGGGGGAGTCCGCGCTCAGACCGTCGCCATTGTCGCGCACTGTCACGTGCAGTGCAGAGCCTGTGGCGTCGATGCCGATATCGGCGTGGGTGGCGTGACCGTGCCGAGTGGCGTTCGTCAGCCCCTCGCTGATGCAGTGATAGGCCAGCAAAGCCGTGGTCTCATCCAGCGGCGGCACGGCGGCTGTGTCGGTGTGCAGCGTGGTGTCGATGCCGGCGTGGGCGAGTAGTTCCTCCACCGCTGCCACGACGCCGTTATCGTAGAGCACCTGCGGGGCAATGCCGCGCACCGTGGCCCGCAGGGCGGCCAAGGCTTGGGCCGCGTTTTCTTCGGCCTTGCGTATCGCTGGCTCGGGATCCGCGGCGAGGCGAGCCGCCGCGAGATTGAGTTTCAGCGCAGTGAGGTGCTGCTGGGGGCCATCGTGGAGTTCCCTTTCGATGCGGCGTCGTTCGCCCGAGAAAGCGTCGGCAAGCAATGCTCGCGAAGCTTCAACCTCCCGCACGGAGGGAGCGAGGGTGAGTTGGGAGGCCCGCACCGAGAGCCAGGTCATGGCCCAGCTCAGCGCGAGCAGCAGCACCAGCGCCACCGCGACGAAGGAGAAACAGAGCGCCACATTCACCGCGCGATTCGAGCTCTGCCAAGAATTGAACTCGAGCGTATCCACCATGAAGGGCGCGATCGCAACGAAAACAATGAACGAGCCCAGCATGGTCCACAGCATCAAGCTGAGAATAGACACCACGAGCTGCAGAAAAAGATGGAGCACCTGCCGCCAATCGAACCAGCGAGATACCGTGCGCTGGCGAATGGGGCGAGCAAAGATCCGTGCGCCGCAGCGGCCATAGGCATCCACTGGGCGGGCGAGTAGCGGCAGCCACGGCAGCAGCACGAGGGTAACGGCCAGCGCCGGAATGCACGCTAGTGCGAGCAGAATGTTCCAGCCGGCCGAACGCAGAACTGACATAACTAATAAGCCTAAGCGTTGCAGCCGTGCGAGTAAGTGGAGCTAGCTCCACCATAGATTCGGCAGCCAGCTCCCTCGCGCCAGGCGCGGTGCGCGCGGTGTGATGAGGGCATGTTGACAGCAGAGAACCTCAGCAAGAAGTATGGTCGCCGCCTCGTGTTTCGCGATCTTAGCCTCACGATCGCGCCGGGCGAGTTCGTGGCCATAATGGGGCCCTCGGGCTGCGGTAAGTCCACCTTGCTCAATCTACTCTCGGGGCTGGATAAGCCCAGTTCGGGCACGCTAAACGCGCCGGAGCGCACGGAACGGGCCTTCGTGTTCCAGGACTATAACCTGCTGGAATCGCTTGATGCCCGGACCAATGCGATGCTCACGGCGAAATTCTCTGGGCGCCCGTGCACCCGCGCGGAGGCGGATCGGGTATTTCACGATCTCGGACTGGATGGGTGCCAGCGCCAGATGCCCGCGGAGCTTTCCGGTGGGCAGCAGCAGCGCGTCGCTGTAGCGCGGGCGCTGCTGGCCACGCCCGCGTTCATCTTCGCCGATGAACCCACCGGGGCGCTGGACGATGCCACCGCCACGACCGTGCTGGAGCATTTGCGGGCCGCTGCGCGCAAGGGGGCCACCGTGGTGATGGTGACGCACTCGCATGCCGCCGCCGCAGCCGCGGACCGGATCATAGACATGGAGGCAGACCATGCGCGTGTGGCTTAAGGATGTCTGGGCCAACCGCGTGTCGTGGCTGGCGGTGGTGTTAACGCTCGTGATCTCCGCTGCGAGCTGCGGGCTCGCCCTGCCCCTGATTACTGCGGGTGGGGGCGATGCCGGACCGCTGGGAGGGACGATCCTCGCCATGTCCTTGTGCTCCATCGTGCTGGTGGTGTCGATGCAGATGCGGTTGCTTATCGACGAGCACTGGGAGGTGTATCGCAGCTGGCGCTTAGTGGGCATGCCGGGCTGGATGATCGTGGGATTCGCGCTCGGACAGGTGGTGGTTGTGGCACTCGCCTCGAGCTCCTTGGGTCTAGTGCTGGTGCCGCCGCTGCTTAGCCCGACCGAAGAGGCGCTGCGGGCGGATGGCCTCAGCCTCGACGCGCTGGCGTTCAGTAGCACGTCTGCGCTCGCCGCAGTGGCTATCTGTTCGACGGCAGCGGTGCTGGCGGTGCTGTGGCCCGTGCGGCGCATCTTCCGCCCGGTAGTGGTGCGTTCCTCGTGGTGGACAACCCCGGTGGCGGCGCTACTGGTAGCTGCGGTGCTGGCGCCTTCTATAGCCGCCACGATGGAGCCGGATGCTTTTCTCGGCTGGTCTATGGGGCTGATCGTGGTGGTGTCCTTGGTCATGCCGTGGCTGCTGCCGCTGCTGGATCAGTGGACGCGAGTTGTGGGGATTGCAGGGGCGAATGTGCGCAATCGCCGCCGTTTCAGCGCCCCGCAGATCGTGCCCTGGGTGATCTTTGGTGGGCTGATCGTGGTCGTTGGTTCTGGGATGCGGGCGATGATGATGGCCAGTGGGTCCTGGCATGTCTCCTCGTGGGAGGTGTTCGTGGTGCTGCTTGGGCCCTCGATCATTCCGAGCGTGGTGGCGGCACTCGCTATCTCTTTACTCATGCGCCACCGCATTGCGGCGGACGTGCGCGCCCTTCGGTTAGCTGGGGCGCCGCCGCGGGCCCCGCTCACCATTCAAATAGGCGAGGCGTTCGCGCACACCATTACTGCCGCCGCGGTGGTGGCGCTCATGGCTATCTATGTGGTGGTGCGGCTCAACGGGCTACTCGGCGTGGAGGATCCCTTCACGGGGCTGTGGTGGCAGGCATGGCTGGTCATGTTCTTCGTCATGGCAGCGGTGACGACGCTACTCAAAATCGTGCTCGCCCGGCGGGTCATACAGCTGTGTATTAGCGAGGACGGCTACGTCTAGCTGTGCCGGATGCCCGCGGCGGAGTGGGTGGGCACGCCGGAACCATAAAGATGACGAAATCCTCATGATTACGTGGTAGGTTATTTTCCCACGAGATACCTGTTTGATCCCAAAAGGCAGTGTGTCCCGCGTAGCACCCTGTTCCCCCAAGTTTGAGAAGAGCCGACGACATAGCATGATCACTCCTAACTCCACCCCCTCTCAGCAGGACAGTTCCCCCACTGCAGGGCCGCGCACCCTCAGTGATCGGCTAGAGAACGAGCGCTTCGCCTTAAGTTTTTCGGGCCAAGGTTTTGACTGGCTGCGCCCCCTCGCCGAGGCCACCGAAGCCGGGGCTGATGAGTCCCGCTTGCGCGGGATAGTCGCCGACGCCGAGCAGCGCCTCAGCGAGCTCAACGAAGAACTCGCCGGTGTGCTCCCCCTCGGTTTCACCCCCTTCCGCTGGGCGGGGCTCGATGATGTTCCTGCCGGATCGGATCACGGATATAGCGCCAACGCGGCGGTGTCCGTGCCGGGCATTGTGCTCGCCCAGATCGCCACTCTCGATGCGCTGGGTGCCCAGGACGTGCCTTGGCAGCGCGCCGAGCTGTCCATCGGCCACTCTCAGGGACACCTCGGCGTGGAATATGCCCGCACCCCCGAGCGCGCCAGCGAGCTGCTGGTGATCGCTCGGCTCATCGGTGCGGCGATTACCCGCACCGCCCAGCGCAGTGGTGTGATCAGCGAAGGGGAGCGTCGCCCGATGCTCGCCATCGGTGGTGTCGAGCGCTCCATCGTGGAAGAGGAGCTGCACGGCACCGAGGCCGTCGTGGGGCTGCATAATGCCCCCGATGCACAGGTAATTGTGGGCACCCCCGCCGAGTTGGAGCTGGTGCAGCAGCGTCTGAGCCGCCGCGCCGAGAAGGAACAGCAGGCGCTGGAGAATAAAGAGCGCGGTGGCTCCGCCCTGCGCCCCACGTTCAGCCCCATTGCTGTGACCGCCGGCTTCCACCACCCCGTCATGGAGGATGCTGTTCAGCTCACCCTCGACTGGGCCCGTCGCCTCGAGGTAGATGAGCAGCTCGCCGAGCGCTGTGCCCGCGCCGTGCTGGTCGATAGCGTGGACTGGCCCCGCGAGCTGCGTCGGGTGCGTGAAGCAGGCGTTTCCTGGCTGCTCGAAATCGGCCCAGGGGAGGGCGTGGCGAAGCTCTCGGCACCGCAACTCGCCGGCACCGGCATCGCTGTGGTGCGCGCCGGCACCGCCGAGGGGCAGGGCCAGCTCTCTGACCCGCATGCTGCTACTCCGCAGGCTGTGGACTACACCGACTTTGCCCCGCGCCTCAGCGCCGATGGCCGCCGCGTTGAAACCGCCTTCACGCGGCTGACCGGTCGCTCGCCGATTCTCTTGGCCGGCATGACCCCCACCACGGTGGATCCGGAGATTGTTGCTGCCGCCGCGAATGCCGGCTATTGGGCAGAACTCGCCGGCGGTGGCCAGGTCACCCCGGAGATCCTAGATGAGAACCTCACCCGTTTGGGCGAGCTGCTCGAGCCGGGAGTCAATGCCCAGTTCAACTCCATGTTCCTCGATCCCTACCTCTGGGGCATGCACATCGGCGGTAAGAAGCTGGTGCGCAAGGCCCGCGCCCATGGCGCCCCGATTGATGGTGTGGTGATCACCGCCGGTATTCCGGAGCGCGAGGAAGCCGTGCAGCTCATCCACGAGCTGCGTGCCGAGGGCATTCCGTGGGTGGCCTTCAAGCCGGGCGCGGTCAAGCACATCAAGCAGGTCTTGGCCATTGCCCGCGAGGTTCCCGAGGTGCCGGTGATCATGCACGTCGAAGGCGGCGTCGCTGGCGGTCACCACTCCTGGGAGTCCCTCGATGACTTGCTGCTCAACACCTATGAGCAGATCCGCCGCCAGCCCAATACCGTGCTGGTTGTCGGCGGCGGTATTGGCACTCCCGAGCGCGCCGCGGATTACATCACCGGCCGCTGGGCCGAGGCCTATGGTCGCGTCGCGATGCCGGTGGACGGCGTGCTCGTCGGCACCGCTGCCATGGCGGCGCGCGAGGCCTGCACCTCCCCGCAGGTGAAGCAGGCTCTGGTGGATACCGCAGGCCCGAATGATTGGGTTCCCGCCGGGTCCGCCAAGGGGGGAATGGCCTCCGGTCGCTCCCAGCTGGGCGCCGATATTCACGAGATTGATAATTCCTTCGCCCGCGCCGGACGTCTGCTCGATGAGGTCGCTGGCGACGCCGAGGCCGTGGCCGCCCGTCGCGAGGAGATCATCACCGCCATCAACGCCACCTGCAAGAAGTACTTCGGCGATCTGGAGGAGATGAGCTACCGCAGTTGGTTGGAGCGCTATCTCGAGCTGTCCGGGCCCGATGGCTCCGGCTGGGTGGATAAAACTTGGCACACCCGCTTCCAGCACATGCTTCAGCGCACCGAGGCGCGCCTGAACCCCGCCGATCATGGCGAGCATCCCTCGCAGCTCTCCCCGCTGGAGCTGGGGGACGACCCGGCCGCCGCCGTGGCTGAGGCCGCCGCGGCCTATGATCTCGACCGCCGCCTCCACCCTGCGGATGTGGAGTGGTTCATCGCCGAGCTGCGCACCCCGGGCAAGCCGGTCAACTTCGTGCCCGTGATCGACGAGAACGTCCGCCGCTGGTGGCGTTCCGATTCGCTCTGGCAGGCCCACGACCCGCGCTATAGCGCCGATGAGGTGTGCATCATCCCCGGCCCAGTGGCCGTGGCCGGCATCACCATCAAGGATGAGCCCATTGCCGAGCTGCTCGGCCGTTTCGATGCTGCCGTGGTCGAGGCCGCCCGCGATCGCGAGGCAGCTACCGAAGACACCCCTTCGCGCTTGTCGACGCTGCTCTCCAGCCCCACCACCTACTGGGCAGGCCGCAACGTCTCCTCCATCCTGCACGCGCTTGCCCCCGCTGCCGAGTGGGAGATTCTCTCGGCTGATTCCGCCCGCGAGCCCCGCACGGGTGCCCGCCTGCAGGTGCTCGACGATACGAGCGCTGAGCTGGTCGTCAGCCTCGCCGGCGAACGCCGCTGCGAGGGCCTCGAGCTGCGCGTGAAGCTCGAGCTGCCGCAGGTCGATGGTGCCGCCCCCGTGGTCACCCAGCGTGCCGCGGAAGAGGCGATGGATACCCTCACCGAGATTGCCGCCGGCGGCTCCGTGGCGGAGCTGGTGGAGGGTGCGGCCACCCACGAGTTCACGATCGACGCCGATAGGGCCGCTGACTATCACAACCTCACCAGCGCGGCGCTGCGCGATGTCACCGTGGGCGGTAGCGATTCCCTCGCCCCCGATGTGTTGGTGGGTGCCTGCTGGCCGGCGATCTTCGCCGCTGTGCGCGGCGCCGAGATCCCGGGCCGCCCCGGCGAGCGCGTGGTCGAGGGCATGCTCTCTCTGGTGCACCTCGAGCACCACCTCACCTTGCGGGACGAGCAGGCCTCCACTGCGGCGCTGATCGGGGTGCCGCTGACCGCCACCGCCCATGCCGATGAAGTCAGTGACACCGATATCGGGCGTGTCGTGGTGGTGCGCGTGTCCATCAGCGATGCCGAGGGACGCGTGCGCGCCACATTGACCGAGCGTTTCGCTATCCGTGGCCGCCGTGGCCCTGCGACGGCGCGCACCAATACCTCTGCGCTGCCCTCGATCAGCCCCGTGACCCACTCGGCGCGCACCCGCGCGCAGGTGGTGGCACCGGAATCCATGCTGCCCTTCGCCGCCGTGTCTGGGGATCGCAACCCGATCCACGTCTCGAGCACCGCTGCGCATCTGGCAGGGCTGGATGATGTGATCGTGCACGGCATGTGGACCTCCGCGGTGGCGGAGCTAGTTACCGCCGCCGCCTATGCCGACGATGCCGTGCACACCGAGTCGGCCGCGATCACCGAGTTCACCGCCACCATGCTGCGGCCTATTGCCCCCGGTGAGACCGTGGACTTTAAGGTCGAGCGCACCGGTGTGGATAACCGCCCCGGTCGCGGCGAGGTGCGCGAGGTCACTGCCAGCGTCGATGGCGAGACTGTGCTCACCGCAGTAGCCGTGATGGCAACACCGACGACCTTCTACGCCTTCCCCGGCCAAGGAATCCAGCACGAGGGTATGGGTATGGAGGCCTATGCCTCCTCTCGCGAAGCCAAGCAGGTATGGGATCGCGCCGACGCCCACACACGCGCTGCGCTGGGCTTCTCCGTGCTGGAGATCGTGCGCACCAACCCCCGCGAGGTAGTGGTGGGCGGAGAACGCTTCTTCCACCCCGACGGCGTGCTCTTCCTCACCCAGTTCACCCAGGTGGCCATGGCCACCCTTGGTGTGGCACAGGTGGCGCAGATGCGCGAAGCAGGAGTGCTCGACGATACCGCTTTCTTCGCTGGGCACTCCGTGGGCGAGTACAACGCCCTAGCCGCCTACTCGGGGGTGCTGTCCCTAGAATCTGTGGTGGAAATCGTCTACGCCCGCGGGCTGACGATGCACCGGCTCGTAGAGCGCGATGAGCAAGGCGTATCCAACTATGGCCTCGCCGCCCTGCGCCCCAATAAGTTTGGTTTGGCAGCAGATCAGGTGGCCGACTTCGTGGCCGAGGTATCCCACAGCACCGGCGAGTTCCTCGAAATCGCCAATTACAATCTCAAGGGCAAGCAATACGCGGTGGCCGGAACTCGCGCCGGTCTCAAGGCCCTCGCCGCTGCCGCCGAGCAGCGCGCCCCCGGTGCCCGCGGGCTCATCCTCATCCCCGGCATCGATGTGCCCTTCCACTCCTCCGTCCTGCGCGACGGGGTGGATGACTTCCGCGATCACCTCGACAGCCTGCTGCCCGCAGAAATCGACCCCGAGGTGCTGGTGGGACGCTATATCCCGAACTTGGTGGCTCGCCCCTTCGCGATCACCGCGGAGTTCGTGGAGTCTATGCGGGAGGTCGTGGATTCCCCGATCTTGGACCGCTTGCTCGAGCGTTTCGATGCCGCGGTGGCGGAGAACACCGCCGCAGTGGCACGCACCATCCTGATCGAGCTGCTCGCATGGCAGTTCGCCTCCCCAGTGCGCTGGATCGAAACCCAGGACCTCATGCTCGCGGAGCTTGGTGTCGAGCGCTTCGTGGAGATCGGTGTGGCCAACGCGCCCACCCTGGCCAACATCATGGCCCAGACCGCAGCCGTGACCCCCGGTGGGGAAGGGCTGGAGGTGCTCAATATTGAGCGCGATCGCGGCATCGTCTTCGCCGAGGACAGCTTCTCCTTCGCCGCCCCGGAGGAGGAAGAAGCACCCGCCGAGAGCGCCGAGGATATCGAGCCCGCACCCGCAGCCCCGGCCACTCCGCCGGTGGCAGAGCCCGAGCCCGCCCCGGCCCCGGCTCCCGCTGCGGCCGCTGGCGATACCCCGGAGGTGGAGTTCACCCCGGCCCATGCCACCACTGTGCTGCTGAGCTTGTGGACGAAGGTGCAGCCGGGCCAAATCACCGCCACCGACACCATCGAAACCTTGACGGATGGCGTCTCCTCCCGACGCAACCAGCTCTTGCTGGATCTCGGCGTGGAGTTCGGCCTCGGGGCCATCGATGGCGCCGCCGATGCCGAGATCCCGGACCTGCAGGACACCGTGAGCCGCATGGCCAAGGGCTACCAGGCCTTTGGTCCGGTCCTCGGCGATGCCATCAGCGATGGGCTGCGCAAAGTCACCGGCCCTGCGGGCGCGAAGCCCGCGGCTGTCGCCGAGCGCGTGAGCCAGGTATGGCAGCTCGGCGAGGGCTGGCGTCTCCACGCCGAGGCCCAGATGGTGCTCGGTACCCGCGATGGCGACTCCGTGCGGGGTGGCGCGCTGGCAGAGCTCAGCCCCGCCCAGCCCAGCTCGGCCAGCGAGCTGGATCAGCTCATCGATAATGCTGTGCTCGCTGCGGGAGAGCGCCTGGGAGTGAGCGTCGCTAAGCCCGCGGCGGCAGGAGGGGAGCAGACCGCGGTGGATTCCGCCGCCCTCGGCGCCTTCGCGGAGCAGGTCACCGGCAAGGCCGGCGTGCTCGCCGAAACCGCGCGCATGATCCTCAAGCAGCTCGGCCACGATCACGCCCCGCAAACCGTGGGACTGGATGATCACAGCGCCGACGAGAAGCTCTTCGAGTTGGTCTCGGCGGAGCTCGGCCAGAACTGGCCGCGTATGGTCTCCCGCAATTTCGATCCGCGGCGCGCGGTGCTTCTCGACGACCGCTGGGCCTCGGCGCGCGAGGACATCACCCGCGCCGGGCTGGGCTTGGTGGATCCCGAGAGCATTGACGTCAGTGGCGCAGGCGAAACCGTCGCCGCCCACGCCCGTCACTTCGGGCTCGACTCCCTCGCCCACCAGGCCCTAGAGCAGGGCCGCGGCAGCTTCGCTGAGGACGTGGCTGTGGTCACCGGTTCCTCGCCGCAGTCCATCGCCGCCGCCGTGGTGGGAGAGCTGCTGGCCGAAGGCGCCACCGTGATCACCACCACCTCGAGGCTGAGCCATGAGCGCTTGGAGTTCTACAAGCGGCTCTACGCGGAGCACGCCCGCTTCGGCGCCACCCTGTGGGTGATCCCCGCCAACTTGGCCTCCTATGCGGACCTCGATGCGGTCGTGGAGTGGATCGGCTCCGAACAGCGCGTCACCGTGGGCGCATCCTCCGTGGTGACGAAGCCGGCGCTCGTGCCGAGCCTGATCTTCCCCTTCGCCGCCCCGCCGGTGCAGGGCAGCATCGACGAAGCCGGCCCGCAGGCAGAAAACCAGATGCGTTTGCTCCTGTGGTCGGTGGAACGTCTCATCGCCGGGCTCTCCGCTCTGGGCCGCGATACCCACGTGGGCCAGCGCACCCACGTGGTGCTGCCGGGCTCGCCCAACCGCGGAATCTTCGGCGGCGACGGCGCCTATGGAGAGTCCAAGGCCGCCCTCGACGCCCTGGTGAATCGCTGGAGCGTGGAGGAGAACTTCTCCGCCCGCACCACCCTGGCCCACGCCCTGATCGGATGGGTGCGTGGCACCGGGTTGATGGGCGCTAATGATCCGCTCGTCGAGCTGGTCGAAGCCAAGGGCGTGCGCACCTACTCCACCGACGAGATTGCCCGCGAACTCATTTCTTTGGCCTCGCAGGAGTCGCGCCAGGCTGCCGCCGATACGCCGCTGCTCGCCGATTTCACCGGCGGGCTCGCCGAGGCGCAGCTCAACCTCGCGGAGCTGGCACGCTCCGCGGCCGGCAACCCCGAGGCCGAGCAGCTGCAGGAGGTGGACACCACCCCGCGCTTCCACGCGCTGCCGAATGTGCCGGCACTGCCCGCAGCACCGGCCACGGCCGCCGCAGCCTTCCACGGTTCGGTGAGTGCCTCCCTGGAGAACATGGTGGTCATGGTCTCCGCCGCGGAGCTGGGGCCCTATGGCTCCTCGCGCACCCGCTTCGAGGCCGAGCTGAGCGGCGATCTCAGCGCCGCCGGCGTGGTCGAGTTGGCCTGGTCCATGGGGCTGATCTCCTATGAGGACGGCGCTTGGCTCACGGCCGAAGGCGAGGAGATCGCCGAGGACGAGATCTTTGACGCCTATCATGACGAGGTGCTCGGCCGCGTGGGCGTACGCCAGTACCACGATGATTTCTCCATGGTGTCGAACCTCGCCCCGCAGCTGAGCAAGATCTACCTCGAAGAGGACCTCACCTTCGCCGTGGCGACCCGCGAGGAGGCCGAGGGCTATGCTGCCGAAGACTCCAACACGGTGGTGCGCTTCCATCCAGAAACCGAGGAATGGCTGGTCACCCGACCCGCTGGTTCCGAGGTGCGGGTGCCCACCCGCGCGGTGATGTCGCGCTTCGTGGGCGGGCAGATCCCCGAGGGCTTCGATCCCACGCGCTGGGGCATTCCCGCCGAGATGGTCAATAACCTCGACCGCGTGGCCGTGTGGAACCTCGTGTGCACCGTGGACGCCTTCCTCTCTGCGGGCTTCACTCCCGCCGAGATCCTGGCGCACGTGCACCCGGCGAAGGTCAGCTCCACCCAGGGCACCGGCATGGGCGGCATGTCCTCCATGCGCTCGCTCTACGTGGACGGCTTGCTCAACGAGGCCCGCGCCAACGACATCCTGCAAGAAGCCCTGCCCAATGTGGTGGCGGCACACGTCATGCAGGCCTATGTGGGCGGCTACGGCCAGATGGTGCACCCGGTGGCGGCCTGCGCCACGGCGGCCGTGTCGGTGGAAGAAGGCATGGATAAGATCCGTCTCGGCAAGGCCGATGTGGTGGTCACCGGCGGTATCGATGATCTCTCCGTGGAGGGCATCACCGGCTTCGGCGACATGTCCGCTACCGCTGATTCCCAGGCGATGCGGGATAAGGGCATCGAGGATCGCTACTTCTCCCGCGCGAATGATCGACGCCGCGGTGGGTTCGTGGAATCCGCTGGCGGCGGCACGCTGCTGCTCATGCGCGGCTCGGTGGCCTTGGAGCTGGGTATGCCGGTGCAAGCGGTGGTGGGCTATGCCCAGTCCTTCGCCGATGGCCTGCACACCTCCATCCCCGCGCCGGGGCTCGGTGCTTTGGCCGCGGCCCAAGGTGGCACGCATTCGGCGCTGGCTACCCAGCTGGCCGAGCTGGGCGTGCACGCGGATGACATCCGCGTGGTGTCGAAGCACGACACCTCCACCAACGCCAATGACCCCAACGAGTCTGAGCTGCACGAGCGTATCCAGCAGGCACTTGGTCGCGATGCGGGCAGCCCGCTGTATGTGATCTCGCAGAAGAGTCTCACCGGCCACGCCAAGGGTGGTGCCGCAGCCTTCCAGCTCACCGGCCTCGCCCAGGTGTTGTGCTCCGGTGTGATCCCGGCGAACTTCTCGCTGGACTGCGTGGATCCCGTGCTGGCCGAGCATCCGCACCTTGTGTGGCTGCGCCAGCCGCTCAAGATGCCGGAGCAGGACGTGCTCAAGGCCGGGTTTGTCTCTTCGCTCGGTTTCGGTCACGTCTCGGCGCTGGTGGCCTTGGTCCACCCAGCGGCCTTCTATGAGGCGGTTCGGGCCCAGCGCGGCGAGGACGTGGCAGCAGAGTGGGCCGCACAGGCCGCGGCGCGGGAGCAGGCGGGTGCCGAGCGTATCCTCGCCGGCATCTACGGTGCCGCGCCGCTGTACGAGCGCACCTCCGGCCGCAACCTGGGCGGCGATGGCGATGCCGCCCACGATCGGGAGATCGCCATGCTGCTCGACGCCGACGCCCGGCTCCGCGACGGCCGCTACCGCCTGTCCACCGAGGGCTAAGGCAGTGGACACAGCCCAGCAGCCGAGAGAGATCCCGCACCTGCCGGTGCGTGGGTGCGGGATTGATCTGGTGCACGTGCCGGGTTTTGCCGAGCAGCTCGCCCAGCCAGGTACCCGCTTCGCGCGGGTATTCCACGGCAGTGAGCTGCGCCACTCCCAGCAGCGCGGCCTGACTGGCCTGCCCCGGGCCCGGCATCTCGCGGGGCGATGGGCGGCCAAAGAGGCCTGGATTAAGGCCTGGTCACAAGCGCTGTTTGGGCAGCCTCCCGTGCTGGCGGAACACGAGGTGGATTTCCGCGACATCGTGGTGCAGACCGATCCCTTCGGCCGAGTCCAGCTCCGGCTGCGTGGCCGGCTGCGAGCCCTAGCCGCAGAAAGTCTCGGGATCAGCGCGGAGCACCTCGATGCTTCCGTGCAGCTGAGTATCAGCCATGATGGCGACTACGCAGTGGCGGTCTGCGTACTCAGCTAGCCCCGCCCCATAGCCGCCCCACGGCCCCGCCCGACGCAGGCGCGGGGAGCGGGGCGGCTAGGCTACAAGCTGTGAGTATCTCGAAAGACTTCGATGACTACCTCGCCGAACACCAGCTCGTTCCCGCGGCGGAGGTCATCCCCGAGCACCCCTGCCAAGACTTTTCCCATAATGAGCACGTGGTGGATGCCCCCACCCCTGGCCGCCGTGCCGCGGCGCCCGCAGCAGAGACCGCCGGGCCCGGAGCAGAATCCTCGCAGTCAGAGGAGCAGGACGCGCTAGACGAGGCGGCCCGCCTCGCCCACGCCATGCTGGGAGAAAACCGCTGGGTGTGAGTAGAACACCTAGCCTTGGGCGACGGAGAAGAGATAGGCAATGAGCATGCGCTTGATCTCTTCCACCGTGGTGAGATAGGTCTCCGGCGAGGCGGTGGCATCGCGCACCGCGAAATTAAGCAGCGAGGTGGCGGTGTGCACCAAAATCCCGGCGTGCTTGCGGCGCTCGGGAAGTGGCAGCGTCGGGGCGAGGGGGATGAGTACCTCCGCCAGCAAATCCAAGAGCTCCGATTCGGTGGCCGCACCCGTGGCGCGGGTGGCTGGAGTGGACTGGATGGCATGCCACACCGCTCGCCGGGAGGGATCCGCTTTCCACAATTGGGCGAGGTGGTCGATGAAGTTATCCAGAAAATCCGGCCACTGAATTGACGGATCGCGGCTGGGCCATTTCTTCAGTTCGGCCACGATCACCGCGGTGTCCTGGCGATCCAGCTCGCAGATCATCACATACTTATTGGCAAAGAACTGATACAGCGTGCCAATGGGCACCTCGGCCCGCTTGGCCACCTCGTCGAAGGTGAAGGATTCAAACCCGTGATCGACGAGGACGCTGCGCGCCGCTTCCAGCATGCGGGCGAATTTCTCCCGACTGCGTTGCTGGGCTGGGCGGCGGCGTGGAACCAGAATGGCAGTATCGCCATCGGCGGCGTCGGAGGCATCGCTGCGCTGCTGCGCTGCGGAGTCAGGGTGCTGCATCAAAGAAGGCTCGGACGCGGTGGAGCGCGTCTGGGTGGAGCCGGTGTGATCGGAGGTTCTAGCCATGGTAGCTACCGAGTCTATCGAATCAGAACGCCCCTGTGAACACGGTTTATCCTCGTGCCACCCAGCTATCTGGGCGTTGAGAGTACGTCGCGCAGAATCCGATCGACGTGGCCTTTGGCGCGCACATTGTACTGGGCGCTGGCGATGCGTCCGTGCTCGTCGACCAAGAAGGTGGAGCGAATCACGCCGTGGACTACCTTGCCGTAGTTCTTCTTCTCACCGAAGGCGCCCCACTGTGTCATAACCTCTTTATCGGGATCGGAGAGCAGCGTGAAGGTGAGCCCGTGATCGGCGCGGAAGGCCGCGAGCTTATCCGGGCTATCAGGGGAGATGCCCACCACAGCCACGCCGAGATCATTGAGCCGGGCTAGGTTGTCACGAAAATCGCAGGCTTCGGTGGTGCAGCCGGGGGTGTTGGCGCGCGGGTAGAAATAAACCAGAACGCGCTGCCCACGGAAGTCCGCCAAGCTGACTGTCTCGTTGGCGTCGTTAAGCAAAGTGATAGCGGGGGCGGTATCGCCCTCGCTGAGACGAATGGAAGCGGGTTGAGTCATGGCTCTAGGGTAAGCGAGGGCTCGTCATTTCTGCAGTGCGGTAGGCATGCCGACTAGAAACCACAGCGTGGTTTTAGGTAGGCTCATGCAGGTAAACGCCGCACCCTACGGGGCGCACAATACATGGATAAAACTAGCTAGGGGAGTATCGACAACAGTGGCACGCAATATTGAGGACATTCAGCGCGACATCGAGCGCACTCGCAAGAACCTGGCGAACACCCTCGATGAGCTTGCCGAGCGCAGCCAGCCCAAGAACATCGTGAACGATGCGAAGAAGGAAGCCACCAACAAGCTGCAGGACCCGAAGGTGCAGAAGATTCTGGCTGGCGTGGGCGCGGTTGTTGTGGGGGCAGTCGTCGTTGGCGTGCTGCGTTCCCGCAAGCGCAACAAGGATCTCAAGGAGATTCAGAAGCTGCTCGCTTCCCGTTAATCTTAATCGCTTTTCGCTTTTCGACGCCCCGCCGCGCCGATTATCCCCGAGGGGAGTCGGTGTGGCGCGGGCTTTTTTAAGTCCGGCAACGCTGAATATATGAGACCCCAATGAGTAGCAGTGACCGTCCAGAGCGGCTGACCGTCACATCCCGCCACTACAACGTGGTTGGCCTAATCGGGGTGGCCCTATTTTTCGCCGCCGCCTATACGCCTTCACTGCTGCCCCGTACGTGGTATTACCAAGGAATTGTCTCTGGGGTAACCGCGAATATCGGCTACTGCGTGGGCATGGGTGTGAGTCAGCTGGGGTGGATGCTGTTGTGTCGTCTCGGCCCGCGCGCGGCGCGCCTGCAGCTATCCGATCGTCAGCGCCGGATGATCGACTATATCGGCATCGTGGTGCTTGCTCTCGTGGCGCTCGGGGTGGTGTGGGCATCGCTGTCGTGGCAGGAGCAGCTCGCCACTGCGCAAGGGCTGCCCACACCGCACCTCACCCACTTTTTGCCGCTCTCCGCAGCCCTCGGATTGGCCCTGTGCTTTGGGCTGATCTGGCTGTGGCGGCTGCTGGCGGCGTGGGCGGAGTCCACGGCAGAGGTGCTTGAACATCGCGGCCTGGCGCCTGGGATCGCGGCCGTAGTGTCCAACGTGTTCGTAGTGGTGATCATGGTGGCCAGTGTGGGAATTATCATCCCCAATACAGGCCTAACCATCATCGAGCGCCAAGCTGCCGATCGCAATGCCACCTATCGCGAGGACATCGCCCCACCCACGGTGGCGTATCGCTCGGCTGGACCCGGCAGCGAGATCTCATGGGAGGGCCTAGGGTACGAGGGCTCACGCTTCATCGCCGATGGCGCCACCAAAGAGCGGCTGGAAGCGGTGACGCGGCGCCCCGCCCGCGAGCCTATCCGCCTCTACGCAGGGGTGGGCAATGGCGCGGATATGCAGGAGCGCGTCGATAAGCTCGTGGGGGAACTCGATCGTACCGGGGCGGCCGACCGGCAGGCATTGCTCATCCTCCCAGTCACCGGCACGGGGTGGGCCAATCCGGTGGCGGCCCAGGCCTTCGAGCTGCTTTTTGCTGGCGATACTGCCATTGCCAGTGCCCAATTCGGCGTGCTGCCCTCTGCGGTGTCTTTCCTCAGCGACTCGGGGGCGGCTGCGGAAGCAGGGCGCGAGTTGATCCACACGGTGGCGCAATGGTGGTCTGCGTTGCCCGCTGGGAACCGGCCCCAGCTCTATCTCTACGGCGAGTCCCTCGGCACCACGGGCGTGGAGGCGGCACTGGAGTCCTTGCGCGCTCTGAATGTAGAACCCGATGGTGTGTTCATGGTGGGCCCGCCGCGCAGCAATGAGCTGCACCGCTGGCTCACCACCAATCGCGAACCGGGCAGTCCCGAATACCAGCCGCGCATGCCTGAGTCGAGTGCCGTGCGCTTTGCCGCCACCGGCCGCCACGCGCGGCAGCTGGGAGCAGATCCCCGCTGGGGCGAGCATCGACTGCTCTATCTGCAGCACGCTACCGACCCAGTGGTGTGGTGGGAGCCGAATCTGCTGTGGAAACGCCCCGACTGGCTCGTCGAGCCGCTTGGCCCGGGCCGGGCCCCACAGATGACGTGGTATCCCGTGATCACCTTTTGGCAGGTAAGCGCTGATCTAGGTGGGGCGGCGGACGTGCCGGATGGCTTCGGGCACAATTACGCCACGGAGCTTCTCGACGGTTGGATTGCTGTCACACACAGTTCGCTCTCCAGCGATGCGGATGCTGAGGCGCTGCGCGCGGAACTGGATGTGCTGCTGCAGCGCCAAGGCCCGGAAAAGGGGCACATCAACGAACTCACGGAGAAGTAGGGGCTAGGCACCATTGCTCGGCGTAGGGCGAGGACTAGGGTTTTATATATGAATTCCTCAGCGCGCACTGCAGTCCCTCGGTCCCTCATTGTCGCCTTCTGGGGCACCGGAATCTCTTTGCTGGCCTCGATCGTGATCATGGTGATGCTCTACATAGTGGCCTCGAGCACGGCAGAAGTTCCTATGTTCATCTCAGTCATCATGTTGAACCTCAGTGCCTTCGTGGCGTTCATTGCCGCTAGCCTAGCCGCCGCGCAACACCCAGGACCAGTACGTACCCACGCGACCGTTCTCCTCGCGTCCATCGTGGTTGGCCGGATTATTCTCGCCATCGGCGGCGGAATGGTCGAAACCACGGGGGCGCTTGCCACCTTCCAGATCATCAGCATCGTGCTCCTGCTTGGAGCCATGGTCTACGTTGGGCTCGGAATGAAGAAGGGCTTCGCTGCGGCGTAGAGAGGCTGCCGCAGACGGTGGTGACGAGGCGTGCCGCCGGTACAGCCCGCGCCGAATAGCGAGAAACCCAGTCGGGAGCGCTCCCGACTGGGGTGAAGTGTGTGCCCACTTGGTATGTGGATACTGTGGGTAAACCTCAGGGTTACTTATCGCATGCGATGCCGTCGTTGTCTCGATCGAGCCCGGGGCGATAGCCTGGCTGGCCGGCATAGATGGGGGCTACGCCAGCGGCTCGGGCTGCGTCACAGTTCGGGTAGTAGTCGTTGGCGGGAGCTGGCGCGGGAGCTGGTGCGGGAGCCGGCGCGGGGGCTGGTGCGGGAGCCGGCGCGGGGGCTGGTGCGGGAGCCGGCGCGGGAGCAGGGTTGGGCGACGTGGTTGGAGCACGTTCAGGCTCGGGTTCCGGCGTGGGGACAATATTCGCCTGCGACGGCTCATCCCGCTGGGGCTGAGTTGTGCTATTTGAGGTGCTGCTACGCCGCTCAGGCTCAGGGGACTCTTTCTTGTGGCTCGTGCTGGTGCTAGTGGTAGTAGAGCGCTCAGTCCTAGTAGGTGTGGTGGTGCTAGTCGTTGTCTTGCTCGTGGTGCTAGTCGTCGCCTTGCTTGTGCTGGTGGTTGAGCCGTCTGAAGACCCCTTCTTGTCCGAGGAAGGCAAAACCGCCCCTCCTGCGGCAAGCAGCACGACGCTAGATAAAGCAATGATCACCCATTTACGGGGAGCTTTAGTTACTGGCTCAGACGCCCCCTGTAGGAGTTGGCGGTCTCCCCCGGTGAGGTATCCGGCAAGTTGCCGGTCTAGCTCTACCTGCTGTTGGAGCTTCCTATCGCGGGATTGGTAGTAAAACCACGCTGCGCCGGGGAGGATGATAGCGATGGAGATAAATAGGCCGCCGATAAATGATCGCGCTCCGCTGGTGATGCTGAGAAAGTTGGCGAGAAATAGGAGACCACCGATGATGAGGGATGCGGTGGCAAGAACCTTTGGGATTCTGTTTGTGGTGCGGGTGCTGTTCACGTGGGGTCCTTGGGTAGCGTGATGAGGTAGAGATGGTTGGTTATCGGAGGCGCTGCGGCTGTACAGGCGTGTGGTGATGCTCGCTACACGCTGAGGCGGTACGTGCCTCGCGTCTGTGATGTTATATTCCCGTGTGCCGTAGGTCCTTGGTTTTGGTGAGATTGCGACGGCGTTAGCCCCTACAGGGGGCATGCGTTGAAGTACCTACAACCCCAGTGCAGAGATACAACAATCCTCTCTAGGCGTGATAACCGCCTAGAGAGGATGTAAAGAAAAAGTGCGCCATCAGGGACTCGAACCCCGAACCCGCTGATTAAGAGTCAGCTGCTCTGCCAATTGAGCTAATGGCGCATGCTCTGCGTCCCTGCCGTGGTGGCCGGTGCGCTGTGCAACGAGATGTTATATTACAAACAGTTTCACACCTTGTAAAATCGCCAGCTCAAGGGCTATTTAAGAGGTTCGTGGGTCGCGTGTGGCTGCGTGGTGTGAGACGGGGTGTGTCGCTGCGTTGTGGGGATGATGGGCGGCGCTCCTCGCCGGAATGATGGTGTCGCGGCAGCTGCCTAGCAAGGTCCGGGGGAGGGGCTCGATTTTTGACACACAGTGTCGACAACATGGTGTGTGACATGCGATAAGCAACAGTTTGGTCACGGTTTTGGGAAGCGGTTTTTCCGGCGCGGTCCGAGCGCGCGGGGCGTGTAGAATCCACCGAGACTATGGTTTATCGACGGAGTGAAATGTTTAGCACAGGGCGGTTCTCTTTTAGTGGTCTGACGGGCGAGGTCAGCGGGGGTTATACAGCTCAGCCTCGGCTGCTGCGAGCCGTGATGGCGCTGCTCGTGTCGTGTTCTTTGGTTCTTGCTGGATGCACGATTGGTGACGGCAACACGGAAGAAGAGGCCGCTGGGAAGACCAAGATAGAGAAGGTTCGCGAGGAGGAAACTCCGAAGCTGAATGTTGGCGATGAGGCCACGGATGTCAATCCCACGGATCCCATCGAGGTCACTGTGGAGCACACCACGCTGACGTCGGTGACGATGACGAACGAGGCCGGCAAGGTGGTCGAAGCCGAGATCAGCGATAACGGTAAGAAGTGGCATGTCACAGAGCCACTGGGCTATTACCGCACCTACACCGTGGATGCGCAGGCCGAGAACGGCCAGTCCCTCGAGGCAAGTTTCACCACGGTCGCACCCGATGGCCGGGCGGCTGTCTACTTGGGGCCGCTGGATGGGTCGGTAGTGGGCGTGGGCCAGACCATCTCTTTCCGTTTTAACGCCCCGATTTCTGATCGCCAGGCCGCCCAAGACGCTATTACCGTAAGCACTACCCCTGAGGTAGAGGGCGCATTCTATTGGCTGAATAATTCGGAGATGCGCTGGCGTCCGGCCGAGTTCTGGCCCAGCGGCACCGAGGTTAAGGTGAAGGCCGATATCTATGGCGTCGATTTGGGCAACGGCATGTACGGCAACGCCGATAATGAAATCTCATTCAGCATTGGTGATGAGATCATCAGCACCGTCGATGACTCGACCAAGACGATGACGGTGACCAAGAACGGTGAGGTGCTCAAGACGATGCCCGTCTCCTTGGGTGATGCCGATTTCCCCACGCCGAATGGTATCTACATGATTGGTGATCAGAACCCCTCGATGATCATGGATTCTTCTACCTTCGGCCTAGCCGTGGATAGCCCCCGCGGTTATCGACAGAAGGTGGACTGGGCCACCCAGATGTCCTGGTCGGGAATCTATGTGCACTCCGCGCCGTGGTCCATGTGGGCCCAGGGCAGCACGAATACGTCCCACGGCTGTGTGAACGTCTCTCCGGACAACGCCAAGTGGTTCCAAGAGCTCGTCAAGCGCGGCGATGTGGTGAAGGTGAAAAACACCATCGGCGGTGAGCTCTCCGGCTTTGACGGTCTCGGCGACTGGAATATCCCTTGGGAAACATGGAAGAAAGGCAACGCGGACGAAACCTCCTCGTGGTAGACCCTTTCCCCTAGCGCCGGAGACCAACGGCCCAGCCACCTACGCGATGGCTGGGCCGTTGTCGTGTGTATGCCGTTAGAGTGCTGGATCGGCGCTGGGTAGCTCCCATGCGGCGGAGAGGATCTCCATGGAGTGCAGCATCGCCGCATGCGACGGCGACTGCAGCGAGATCATGAGCTCATCAGCGCCGGTGCGCTCCGCGAACTCCGAGAGATAGCTGCGCACCTCGGGCTTCGTACCGATCGCGGTATAGCGCATCATGGTGCTCACCTGCTGGCCTGCATAGGAGTGCAGCAAGGCGTCGAGCTGTTTTTCGCTGATCTCGCGGCCCCGGGCGGCCAGTGATTTCACCCGACTGCGCCGCACCTGCTCCCAGTCCTCCTGGGCTTGGGCTGTGGTATCGGCGGCCGTCACATTCACCGCGGCGATCACATAGGGGTCGGGATTACCGGCGCTCGGCTGGTAGCGCTCGCGGTAGACGGCGATGGCCTCATCGAGGTGCTGCGGCGCGAAGTGTGAGGCGAAGGCATAGGGCAGGCCGAGTTGTGCGGCCAGCTGGGCGCCAAAGAGGGAGGAGCCGAGAATATACAGCGGCACCTCAGTGGCGGCGCCGGGAATGGCCTGCACGCCAGGGATCCGGCTCTCCCCGGAGAGATACCCCTGCAATTCGGCGACATCCTCGGGGAAGCGCTCGGCGGCGCGAGGGGAGCGTCGTAAAGCCTGCACAGTGCGCTGATCGGTGCCAGGGGCACGGCCCAAGCCCAGCCCGATACGGCCGGGATACATCTCCTCTAAGGCCCCGAATTGTTCGGCGATCACCAGTGGCGCGTGATTCGGCAGCATCACTCCGCCCGCCCCCAGTTTGATGGTGGAGGTGTGCGCGCCCACGTGGGCGATCAGCACGGCCGGGGCGGAGGACGCGATACGCGGCATATTGTGGTGCTCCGCGTACCAGATGCGTTCATAGCCGAGTGTCTCTGCGCGCTGCGCAAGCCGTACCGAGCGCGAGAAACTATCGCGAGGCCGTTCCCCGTCGTAGACGAGGGCGAAATCGATGAGCGACAGCGGAATCATGCGTGCCTTTCTCATACGGGAGTAGTGCTTTCACCCACTGTAGAGAAAAGGCCCACACGTGGTGGGCCTGAGTCTCAGCTTATCGACGCCACGCTGCAGGCGTGCGGCGCGAGGGCTTTAGGATTTCGCTGAATCGGGGGTGTCCGTATCGCGTAGCTGCTCGGCGTCCTCTTCGCTGAAGTCCACGGAATCATCCTGCACCAGCGAATCGGTCACTTCCTCCTGCACCGCATTGGAGAGGTAGTCATCGGAGATCTGGGAATCACCCATCAGCTTCTCCATTTCCGCTGCGTGATCGTCGGTGAATTCCTTATCTGGGTGGTGCTTACGGTAGGCGAGGTCGCGAATCTTATTACGGCGCTTCGACTCCGAGGCGATCTTGCGGCGATCGCGGATGTAGAAAATGATCAGCACGGCGATGAGCAGCAGGCCGAGGTAGCCGAGAATCGGGTACACCTTCGCCATCAGGGAACCGAAACCGATGAAGGAGATGGCGTAGCCCACCAAGGTGGTGATGATGAAGTAGAGGCGGAACTTAGACTGCTTGCCCGCGGATAGGCGGCGGCCCAGGGCGTAGAACATGCCGATAGCGGAGTTATAGATCATCGCGTAGACGATGAACACCGCGATAATGGCCATCACCGGGTGGATCTCCTCGAAGAGAGTGAGGTTGGGCACCGAGGAGCCCTCCACCTTGTCAGCGCCGAGGAAGAGCGTCACCGAGATCATCACCAGCAGCACCGTATAGGCGATACCGCCCACGAGCCCGCCGAGGGAGGATTCGCGTGGGTCGAGGTAGCTGCCGCCGATCACGAGCACCATGGAGATCGCCATGATTTCCACCAAGCCTGCGTAGTTAATGGCCGAGAGCCACCACGGACTGATGGGGGATTCGGCCTGCACGGCCACATCGTTGAGGCTGGACAGATCGTCCGGCAGGTTGAACATCATGTAGGTGAAGGCGATGATCACCGCGATGATCATGGCCGGGGTGAGCGCGCCAATCACGTTCGACACCTTGTTGATGTCGAGGAATCCCGAGGCAATCACCAGCGCCAGCATGACGGTGGAGCCCACCCAAGTCGGCCAGCCGAACTGCTGGTTGAAGGTGGAACCCGCACCGGCGAGCATCACGAATCCCAAGCTGAAGAGGGTGATCATCACCGAGACATCCATGAAGCGGGCCACCCACTTCTTGGAGATGTCTTGGAATACCTCGTTGTGCTCGTCGGCCAGAAAATAGCTGCCCAGCTGGAGCGAGAGCATGCCGCCGATGGAGATGAGCAGCCCGGCCAGCACGGCGCCGGCGATGCCGATGGAGCCGTGGGAGACGAAGTATTGGATCGTTTCCTGGCCGGTGGCGAAACCGGCGCCCACGAGCAAGCCAATGAAGGCAAGCGTGATGGATATGACGCGTTTAAGCATGAATGTGTTCAGTCCTTAAAGAAAGCGGAAGTACAAGGCGCGGTGGCATGCGCCCTGCTCAGCAATAGCAGGGTGCAGTGCACGAGACTCACTAAGACTCAAGAAACCGGTCTCAGCATGCAACCCAGAAACTGTCTTGAGCAGCCAAAACGCAAATAGTTGTTATCTGATTGTTATTAAAGCGGAGGAAACTGTGACGTGCGTTTCTTATTAGTTTTGCGCAGCTAATACGGGGGATTGTGCTGCTCTTCAGCGTACCCGCGTAGGCGCATATGCCGGCGGTTACGCCGGGGCGAGTGGATTCTTTGTCGGGCAGGGGAGGGGGCATGGCAGGACTGCTGTGCGCGGGTTCAGTGGCAGAGACCGCTAGGGGTGAGTGTCCCGCCGAGGGGCAGTAGGTAATCAGGCACAATTGCACTATGTCCTCGGATCTTTCGTCTCCTTCATCCAAGCATGGCCAGTGCACACAACTGACAGGACGGGTATATGACGTTCGGGAGCTGGACTCAATCGCGATCATTCTCGTGGGGGAGTCGAGTCTCAGGGGGCTTTATCGCCTGGGGTTTGCCGATGGCAGCGTCTACGTTGGGCAATCCGTGAATGTGGTCTCTCGCTTTCGCTCCCACCGCAGGCGGTGGAATGACATCGTGACTTTCGAGTTTTTCCCGCTGCCGGAAGGCGATCTAGACGACCCAGAGAGGGCCCTTATTGCTGATAGTGAAAGGGCATCATCGGTCCGGAATGTTCGGGATACGCAACGGCCCCACGGTGGTGCCGATGTTGAGTTCACCTCTATAGAGGGGGGCACCACGGTTCTGCCGTGGGATAGAGAGAAGCGAGTGCGTCCGGGGGAAAACGTCATCGGCAGGGATAGCAAAAAATTCTTAGAACTCGCGAGGATGGTCGAATATGAGGTGCTCCGAGATCTCCTCGGATGGTTCATCTACGAGGCACTGCCTGACCCCTACAACACGCACAGACACCTCTGGATAGTGTCATGCTTGCCAGCGACGAATCGCTCTCAATCACACCGAAGGCTGCTGGTGGTGAGTGCGGGAAACCTCGAGATCTTCGTTGTTTGCCAACATATGGTCGCTGGCGTAGCTGAGATCGAGCTGTTCATTAACACTGCGAGAGTCGATGGTGAGCTGGCCTCACTCCAAGATCCGGAGGGACGATGGTATGTCGAAAACAGTGCCTATCCTCTTTCTGAGGTCACGCGCTGGCATTTCACAATGGAGGGGCTCGAAGACATCCTCACTGGGCTCGTTGATTTCCCGCACACCGAGCCGCTCCTGAATAGCGCATATCAGTTGAATGTTCGTCTGATGCGGCAAGGGGGAACGATGTTCGGGCGTTTTCACAATGAATTGCTCGCCAGCGATCTTCTAGCCGCTTCGCTGAAGTGGGGTAACGACGAGTGGCGGGCAGCCATTCGTATAGGGGAGGAGGCTGCCCACTGAGAGGTCCACAGTCGACACGAACCAGTGCTTCGGGTGTACTCAGTATGTAAGGGGGTCGGTCGAGAGTGCTGGTCGCAGGTATGAGCGCGCCCCATTGTGTGGATGGACGTCATGCAGGTTGTCGGCCGCCCGTTGTGCGTGCCTGTTGGCAGTGGCGCCTTCTCTTCGAGAAGCAGGCCTAAGACTTGCTCGGGGGCGCCGGGTGAGGCAATAAAATAAGCCCCCGGACCCTGTTTCCAAGGCCGGGGGCTCATCGTCGGGGTGGCTGACGGGACTCGAACCCGCGACACCCAGGATCACAACCTGGTGCTCTACCAGCTGAACTACAGCCACCATCGCTGCCGTTTTCTGCAGCGAGAGTTATAGTAGCGCACCGCATAAGAAAAGCAAAAACTGCAGCTGGTATGGGTAATTGCTGGCGCGCAAGCAGTGGGGATGTGGCGCTCTCACTTGACGTAGGATGACTCAGTGATACGGTAACCCTGCTGAGAACCTACGGGTGCGCATGCTCTCACCATTCTCCGCGCGTGGGCGGGGAAGCGGGGAGTGTCGCACGCCCACGCCGTTTCTCTCCTCATATTCTTTTGGGCCCGCTGTCGTGGGCCCCCGCGCTCCCCAAGGACCCCTCGTGTTCGATTATCTCGCCGCCAATCCATTGATTGCGCTGATGGCGATACTTGCCCTCGGCTATCTTCTGGGCAAAGTGAATGTGGCTGGCATATCGCTCGGCTCTGCCGCTGTGTTGTTCGTATCCATTGCTTTTTCCGCGGTCGAGCCGGAGATCCAGCTCCCGCCGTTGCTGTATACCTTTGGCTTGGCGCTGTTTGTGTATGCCATCGGTCTGAGCTTCGGCGCGCAGTTCTTTGCGGAGTTCCGCTCCCGTGGCTGGAAAATCAGCGCTCTCGCCGCCCTCGTGCTCACTGGTGTGATCGTGCTGGCCTATGTCGGTGTGAAGTTTCTGGGGCTCGACGCAGCCCAAGGCGCCGGCAGCATGACGGGCGCAGTCACCTCCACTCCTGGTATGGCGGCCATCGTGGAAACCATGAAGGCCTCGGGTATCACCGATCCCGATGCACTGGCGCTGCCGGTGATCGGCTACTCGCTGGCCTACCCAGGTGGTGTTCTAGGCCTGATCCTCGTGGCCGCCGTGGGAGCGAAGCTGCGCAGGGTGGACCACATCGCAGATGCCAAAGAAGCCGGTGTGATCACCGAGGACCTCCACCTCACCGGCCTTGAGCTCGGCCCCATAGAACCCGGCACGGTCGCAGAGGTGCTGCGCCCCACGGGTGCTGAGGTGGTGGCTACCCGCCTGATCCACCACGAGGATCCGGAACACCAAACTCTCATCACCGCGGATACCGAGGTCTCGAGCGGCGATGTGCTGCTTATCCACGGCACGAAGGAGGAACTCCGGCGGGCTACGCACATCCTGGGCCGCGAGGTGCATTTCCCTATCGATGACCACAATCTCGATTACCGCCGCTTCTCTGTGTCTAATCCGCAGATCGTGGGCCGCACTATCGACGAGCTCGGCCTCGCGGAGAAGCGTTTTCTCATCGCGCGGGTGCGTCGCGGTGACTCCGACTTCATCCCCACGCCCACGACCCGTTTGGAATACTCAGACAAGGTGCGGGTAGTCACCCCGACCCACAAGATGGCCGAGGCGAGGACGTTCTTCGGTGATAGCGAGAACGCCCTGGGCAACTTTGATTTCTTCCCCTTCTTCTTGGGGCTGCTCGCCGGACTTCTGGTGGGTATGATTCCGATCCCGATGCCGGGCGGGCTGACTCTCTCGTTGGGATTCGGTGGTGGCCCCATCCTCATGGGCCTGATCTTGGGGTGGCGTGGCCGGACAGGCCGGTTGCAGTGGATCGTGCCCTTCCAAGCCAACAAGATCTTCATCAATATCGGTTTGGCCCTCTTCCTCGCGGGCGTGGGCACCACCGCCGGAGCCGGCTTCGCCGCGGCGCTCTCTGATGTTGAATCCTTGCTCTACGTGGGCTTCGGTCTTGTTCTCACGCTGGTTGCAGCGATCGCCATGGCTGTTCTTGGCGCGTGGGTGCTGGGGGCGAAATGGGATGAAACCATGGGCATGGCCGGTGGCATCTCCACCAATCCTGCGATTATCGCCTATCTGAATGCGCAGACCGGCACCGATCTCGCCGCGCGGGGCTATGCCACGGTGTATCCGGTGGGCATGATCGGCAAGATCATTGGCGCCCAAGTGCTCTTCCTGCTGCTCGTCTAGGCCCACGGCAAACACGCATAACGCCCGCTCCCTTCACACTGGGTAGCGGGCGTTGGTGGTTTTACTGTCCGAGATGCTCCCGGTAGCGGTCGACGGCCTGAGCGGCGGCGTCGCCGCAGTTCTCCGATGTGGGGCCGGGATCGGCTACGAAGAGAGCGCGGCGATAGTAGTCGAGTTCGCGGATCGATTCCACGATATCCGCCAGCGCGCGGTGGGCGAGGCCCTTGTCCGGCTGGTGGTAGTACACCCGCGGCTGCCAGCGCCGTGCCAGCTCCTTGATGGAGGAGACATCCACCATGCGGTAGTGTAGCGCCGCATCGAGCGCCGGCATATGCGCCTTGATGAAGGCGCGGTCGGTGGCGATGGAGTTACCGGCCAAGGGGGCGGGGTGCTCGGGATCGCAGTGCTCCGCGATGAGCTCCAGCACCATCCGCTCCGCCTCGGCGAGGCTGATAGTGGAGGCTGTGATCTCCTCGGTCAGCCCGCTGGAGGCGTGCATATTCGCCACAAAATCATCCATCTGGGCCAGTTCTTTTTCGCTGGCGTGCACCACGATGTCCACACCCTCGCCGAGGATATTCAGCTGGGCGTCGGTGACCACGGCGGCGATCTCCACGATCACATGTCGCGCGGGGTCCAGACCCGTCATCTCCAGGTCGATCCACACGAGGCGATCATATTTTGCGGGTAGCTGCGGCTCAGACATGGTCACGGAGGGCGCTTTCTAGGGTTGAGAGGAACAACAATGGTTAACCCATTCGAGCATAGAAGGAACCCATCAGTGGCGCGAGTAGGCCCGTCGGTGCCACCTTGGACACCGCATTCATGACCTTCGATAGCGGCCCCGGCACCACGCGGCGCCGGTTATTGGCCAAAGCCTCGAGGGTTTCTTTCGAACAGGATTCATAGGTGGTCCACAGGAAGTCGGGCACCACCTTGTCCACGATGGACTTCTCCTCCTCGGCGATCTCCGCCTCGCGCACCGGCCCAGGAGCCAGCAGGGTGCAGTGCACCCCGGTCTTGCGCAGCTCATAGTGCAGCGCCTCGGTAAAGGCATTCACGCCCGCCTTGGTAAAGACGTAGGTGGCGTTATTCGGGATCGGCACATTACCGGCCGCCGAGCCAACATTGAGGATCGCGCCCTCGCCCCGCTGGAGCATGCCCGCCAGCACAGCATGGGTGAGCTCGAATACGGCCCGAGCGTTGAGCTCGAACTGATCCTGCTCGTAGTTCCAGTCCTGATCGCGGAAGGCTCCGAAGCTGGCGATGCCGGCGGAGTTGATGATGATGGAAATCTCGCGCTGGGCCAGCTCATCCACCAGCTCGGCGCGGGCGTTGGCACGGGCCAAATCAACAGCGCGCACCTCCACTTCCACGCCATGCTTATCGACGAGTTCTGCCGCCAGATCCTGCAGCACGGCCTCGCGGCGTGCAACAAGAATGAGGTTATGGCCCGCTGCGGCGAGATCCCGAGCAATCGCGCGGCCGATACCCTGGCTGGCGCCGGTAACTACGGCTCGCTGCTGGGGTTGGGGGAGAGGAAGAGACATGATGAGGTGATGAATCCTAATTAGTTGGAGTTGGCGGCGCGGTAGGAGGCGAGCACGTCGCTGCCAATAACAATATCTCCGAGACCGGAGCCCAGGTTCTGTGCCACCACGATGCCCTTGGGGCGATCGCCGTTCAGCAGATCGCCGGTAGCGCCGGTGGCCTTGGGGTAGTCCTCGGCGATCTTCGCGGGGCGCAGTGCCTCGTACTGGATGGGGTCATCGGCGACAAGAGTGCTGGCGGCGGCCAGTTCCTTGCCCACCACGGTGCCATAGTCCAGCGGCAGCAGGGTCACATCATCGCGCACTTGTGCGGAGGTGATCTCCTGGCCCGGTACCCGCATGGCGAGGCCGGTGATAATCACCCCGGCGTCGCGGATCGCACCGTCGCGATCCAAGGTGGGCTTCAAGGTGATGCCGGGAGTGTGCTCGGCGGCCCATTCCATCAGCGCATCGAGGGAGGAGGAGCTACGGCCCCACACGGTCATCTCCTCATAACCGAGTCCCTCGAGAATCTGGGCATGCGAGCGGGCCTGCACCCCGGTGCCGAGGAAGGTCACATCACGGCGCTCCCCGCCGTCGATAGCGAGGCTGGCGCCGGTGACGGCGGCGGTACGGAAAGCGGTCAGCGGGGCAGCGTCGAGAATGGCGAGGGTGGAGCCATCATCCGGATCGGAGAGCAGCACGCTGCCCTGGACGAAGGGCAGGCCCTTCTCCGGGTTGTTCGGGGTGAGTGTCACCCACTTGGTGCCAAAAAGATTGCGATCTGGCCAGGCGGCGGGCATCGAGTTGGAATAGGAGCGGCCCTCGCCGGCGCTCACTTGAATCTTCGGCACGGTGTTGGCCGAGCCATCAGCGATGGCGATCAATGCCTCTTTAATGGACTCCACGGCTGCGGCGGGGCTGGGCAAATGGGCTTCGACTGTGTCGTGATCAATAATGAGCATGCCGTCGAGCTTACTAAAACACTCTGGCCACCAAGGTGACACATGTCTCAGCCTGCGGGAATGCGCTGTGCACCCCCGCGTGTGAGGGGATGGGACGTCGGGAAGCGGACAGTACTTCTCGAGGACATCGCGGATCGCCCAGAAAAAGTACCCCCGGCAGGACTCGAACCCGCGACACATGGGGTAGAAACCCACTGCTCTAATCCACTGAGCTACGGAGGTATATCGCTGCACGGGGCGCCAAGAAGGCGCGTGCACAGCGATGCCTACGTATGTTAGTCACCGCGCTGATCAGCGCGCAAAAGGCGGGACCGGGACGCGGCCTAGAAGATGCTGCGGGGAATTGAGGACATGGTCAGTTAACGATCCTCGGGCTGGCGGCTATCCTAAGAACATGGCTGAAGCGACGAGCATCTCCGCTGGTACAACCGCACCGGCACCCTCGGCCCCGACCTCCCCGGCGCGCCCGAGCACGGCGCTCTACGTGCTATTTTTCACTACAGCAGGACTGGTTGCGGGCCTCATTTCTTGGCAATTCCTGAGTGCCTCCCTAGCGGCGCTGGGTATTCCCGACCCCGGCCCGGCCACCACCGCTGGGCTGCCCTTTTTGCGCGCCGGGGGAATGATGCTGGCCGCGCTTGCTGTGGGCTCTTTTTATTTCAGCTCTTTTCTTACTCCGCCGCGTACCCAGCACGTCAGCGAGATGTACGTGGACAAACGCCGGCTTGCGGCGGCGGAGCAGCGCTCCCAAGCGAGCGGCTATGGCTATGAGTTTCACCGCGAATCAGAACTGGCCACCCGGCTGCGGGTAGCGGAACTCGGCGTGGATGGCTCCTTGGCCAGCCGCACCGGTGCGGTGGCGGCGCTGTGCTTCGGCATGATCGCGGTGGCGATGGTGCCGATGTATCTCTCGGATGTCTCCGGCGAATCGCTGTGGCAGGCGATGAAGCCGGGGAATTGGTCCATCGCGATCTCCCAAGTTTCTACCTCCTTGGCCTGGATCGTGGTGGCCTGCGTCGCCCTAGTCGTCGGGCTGGGGGCGCTCTTGAGCAAGAAGTGGATTATGCAGCCAGTGTGGCTGCTGCTGTCGGTGCTCATGATCGTCCCGCTGGGTATGGAGGGGCACTCCGCCAGCGGCGGTAATCACGACTACGGCACGAATTCCTATCTGTGGCACCTGCTGTTCATGGTGCTGTGGGTTGGTGGGCTCATGGCGCTTATCGCACACGGCCGCCGTCGGGGTACCCACCTCGATATTGCTGTTCGACGCTATTCACCGCTCGCGCTGGTGGCTGTTATCGGTATGACGCTGTCCGGTCTACTCAACGCCGCCGTGCGTATCGACTTCTCGGACTGGCTCACCTCCGGCTATGGTCTGTTGATTACCGCCAAGGCTGTGGGCGTGGTGGTGCTCGCCCTCTTCGGCTTCGCCCACCGCCGCATCGCCATCCCGCGGCTGGAGCGCGACCCGAATGATCACCGCACCTTCCGCCGCATCGCCATCGTGGAGGTGCTGGTGATGGGCGCGGTCACCGGCGTCGCCGTGTCGCTGGGCCGCACCCCGCCGCCCCCGCCGCTGGTGGCAGACATCAACACCATGGATATCCAGCTGGGCTACAAGCTCTACGAGGAGCCCACCATCTGGAATGTGTGGACGATGTGGCGCTTCGATATCGCCTTCGCCACCTTCGGGCTGATCCTCGCGGGACTGTATATATACGGCCTCATCAAGCTGCGCCGCAAGGGCGAGAGCTGGCCGGTTCGCCGCAGCGCTTGGTTCCTGCTCGGCTGCGCCACCCTAGTGATCACCATGAGCTCGGGTATCGGCATGAATATCCCGGCCACCTTCTCGATGCACATGGTCGGGCACATGATCCTGTCTATGACCATCCCCGTGTTCTGGGTGCTGGGCCATCCGCTGCAGCTGGCGTTGAAAGCCAATGAGCCGTCGACAAGCGATGTGCCGGGGCTCTATGAATTCGCGGAGATTGCCCTCGATAACCCCGTGCTGCGGGTGGTGGTGCACCCAGTGTTTAACACCGTGCAGTTCCTCGTGATCTTCTATCTGATGTATCTGGTGCCGAGTCTGTACGAGGTGGCGATTTCCGAGCACGCCGGACACCTGAGCATGAATGTGCTGTTTTTGTGGTCGGGCTACATGTATTACTGGGACATCATGGCCACCGACCCGCTGCCGGTGCAGCGCTCGCCGATGTCGAAGACGGCGTGGCTGACGTTTTCGCTTCCTTTCCACATGTACTTCGCGGTCTATCTCATGCAGACCCAGCAGGTAATGGGCGAGGAGTTCTACAGCACCCTTGGTTTGCCCTGGGAGGTGGACCTGCTCTGGGATCAGACCGTAGGCGGCGGCATTGCCTGGGCATCTGGCGCATTCCCACTGGTGATCGTCTACATTGTGGTGCTGCGCAAGTGGCTGACCGCGGATCGCCGCGAGTCCCGCGCCTATGACACGCAGGCGGATGCTACCGACGATGAGCAGCTCGAGGCCTATAACCAGTGGCTACAGCAGGTCAGCCGCGGCGAGGACAGGCAAGACGACTACCACAATAAGGACATTTCGCGGCCGCGCCGCCGCTAACGCTGGGTCTGTGTATATGGCCTGTGGATAACCTTAGCCCCGTGGGGGTGGGCGAGGCGGTTATCCACAGGCCCGTGTGCTCTCTCGGGCCGGCAGTCGGATGGATGGGCCACTCTGGTGATCGCACGCAACATAGAACACCAGAAAGGACCGTGCAGCTATGCCAATGATCCAAACCACTCTGATGGGCAATCTCGGCACCGAGCCCGAATACCGGCTATTTCCCAGCGGCAAGGAACTCACGAAGTTTCGCGTCTGCTCCTCCAAATCCCGCCAAAATGAGCAGGGAGATTGGGAGCAAGTCAGCGAGCTGTGGGTGGATGTCGAATGCTGGGGCAGGATCGCCTCCCCGGCCGCACACGCCTTGCGCTGCGGCATGAGCGTGATTCTTGTCGGCCACTTCTATACCGACGTCTGGGAGGTGGAAGACAATGGGGTGACCTCCAAGCGCAGCCAGGTCAAGTTTAAGGCCCAATTTGTCGGCAGCGATGTCACCCGCTCGCTGCTGCGCGTGGGGGCGGGCAGCGAAGATAGTGCGGCGGATACCGCCGCGGATAATCGCGCCGCTGCCGCGAAAGCGCTGGGGGAGGAGGCCGAATCCGTGCCCTTCTAACCCCGTAGTGCAATGTAGGTGCCCGCGCTGGAACTCATGTACCCTTTAAGGCGGCTAGCAGCGTTTTAGCCCTGCCCTCTGCTCGGGCTGGGGCGGCTGCTCATTACTTAACGTGCACGTCATATTTAATAGGGAGTTACATAAGTTGGGCGAGTTTATCTACACCATGAAAAACGTCCGTAAGGCCCATGGTGACAAGGTCATTCTGGACAATGTCACCATGGCCTTTTATCCGGGCGCGAAGATCGGTGTCGTTGGTCCAAACGGCGCCGGTAAGTCCTCGATTCTGAAGATTATGGCCGGGCTGGACCAGCCCTCCAATGGCGAGGCCTTCCTGGATTCCGGAGCCACCGTCGGCATCCTGCAGCAGGAGCCGCCGCTGAATGAGGAGAAGACCGTCCGCGAGAACGTGGAAGAGGGCTTGGGCGGCATCTTCGAAAAGAAGCAGCGCTTTGAGGCCATCGCTGAGGAGATGGCCACCAATTACACCGATGAGCTCATGGAAGAGATGGGCAAGCTCCAAGAGGAGCTGGATGCCGCTGACGCCTGGGAAGTGGACTCCAAAATCGAGCAGGCCATGGAGGCCCTGCGCTGCCCGCCGTCCGATGAGCCCGTCAACCACCTCTCTGGTGGTGAGCGCCGCCGCGTGGCCCTGGCCAAGCTGCTGCTCTCCGAGCCGGATCTGTTGCTGCTGGACGAGCCCACTAACCACCTGGACGCCGAGTCCGTGCTGTGGCTGGAGAAGCACCTGGCGGACTACCCCGGCGCCGTGCTGGCCGTGACCCACGATCGTTACTTCCTCGATCACGTGGCCGGCTGGATCTGCGAGGTCGACCGCGGCAAGCTCTACCCCTACGAGGGCAACTACTCCACCTATCTGGAGAAGAAGGCCGAGCGCCTCGAGGTAGCCGGCAAGAAGGACGCTAAGCTGCGCAAGCGCCTCAAGGACGAGCTGGCATGGGTTCGCTCCGGCGCCAAGGCCCGCCAGGCCAAGAACAAGGCCCGTCTGGAGCGCTACGAGGAGATGGCCAAGGAAGCCGAGCAGTACAAGAAGCTCGACTTTGAAGAGATTCAGATCCCCACCCCGCCGCGCTTGGGTAACCAGGTGGTGGAGGTGCACAACCTCACCAAGGGCTTCGATGGCCGCACCCTGATTAAGGATCTCTCCTTCACTTTGCCGCGCAACGGCATCGTGGGCGTGATCGGCCCTAATGGTGTGGGTAAGTCCACGCTGTTTAAAACCATTGTTGGTCTCGAGGAGCCGGACTCCGGCGAGGTCAAGGTGGGCCAGACCGTGCAGCTGTCCTATGTGGACCAAAACCGCGAGAATATCGACGGCGAAAAGACCGTCTGGGAGGTTGTCTCCGATGGCCTCGACTACATTCACGTCGGCCAAAACGAGATGCCCTCTCGTGCCTACCTGTCTGCGTTCGGTTTCAAGGGGCCGGACCAGCAGAAGCCGGCCAAGGTGCTCTCCGGTGGTGAGCGCAACCGCCTGAACCTTGCCCTGACCTTGAAGCAGGGCGGCAACTTGATCCTGCTGGACGAGCCGACCAACGACCTCGATGTGGAAACTCTGAGCTCGCTGGAAAACGCGCTGCAGAAATTCCCTGGTTGTGCCGTGGTGATCTCCCACGACCGCTGGTTCCTGGACCGCACCTGTACCCACATCCTGGCTTGGGAAGGCAATATCGCCGAGGGGCAGTGGTTCTGGTTCGAAGGCAACTTCGAGGACTATGAGAAGAATAAGGTGGAGCGCCTCGGCCAAGAGGCCGCACGCCCCTCGCGTGTGACCCACCGCAAGCTCTCTCGCTAGACACTAAGTCGGAGCACCCGCCCCCCACAGCGGGGCCGGTGCGCCGCGAAAAAACACCACCACCTCCGCCGAGCTGGATATCAGCTCAGCGGCGGTGGTTGTTGTCTAGAGACGAGAGCTATTTAGCGCACTTGGCGTACCTCAAACTGCATGCGCGGGTGCGCGAAGGCATCCTGGGTTTCGATGAGCTTCAGCTCACGGCTGCCCGCGGTGTAGGTCGCCTCCACCAGGTCGAAAATGGAGGAGGTGGTGGCGGCGAGTGCGGCGGCGGCGTCGCGGCCCTCGGTGTAGTGGCCGGTGAAGAGCGCGGCGGTGACATCGCCGGAGCCGTTGATCTTAATCGGCAGCTTCGGGGTGGTGACCAGCCAGGCGCCCTTCTCATCGACGGCCAGCATCTCCACGGTGCCCTCCTCGCGGTCGGGGCGCTCCACGGAGGTCACGAGTGCCGCCGAGGGGCCAAGATCGAAAGCGGCGTCCACGGCGGCGAGGGTGGAATCCAGATCGGAGACCTCGCGGTCCACCAAGTAGCCCAGTTCGAACTGGTTGGGCACGATCACATCGGCTTGCGGCACCACCTTGTCGCGCAGTAGCGGTGGGATGGCGTCGGAGACGAAGCACCCTGACTTGGCATTGCCCATCACTGGATCGCACACATAGATGGCGTTCGGGTTGTGTTTTTTCACTCGCGCCACCGCGTCGAGGATCGCATCCGCGATGTCGGGGCCGCCCTGGTAGCCAGACAATACGGCATCCACCGAGCCCAGCACCTCGCGCTCCTCGAGGCCGGTGACGATGTCTGTGACATCAGAGGCGGGCATCAGCGGTCCGCGCCAGGCGCCATAGCCGGTGTGGTTGGAAAACTCCACGGTGTTGATAGCCCACACCTCGTGGCCCATGCGCTGGAGGGGGAACACGGCAGCGGAATTGCCGACGTGCCCGTAGGTGACGTGCGATTGGATTGACAGGATGTTCATGCTCTCTATTGTGCTCGAGAACGTGAGGGAAAAGAAAAATGGGTGCGCCCAGACCACGGGCTGCGAGGTGGGACGCGCAACGGCGAAGATCGCCGAGCCGGTGGTGCCGCTGTCAATCGTGGGTGCCAATCCCGTGCACGGGCGCGCCCGCACTGGCACAATGGCCTAAGTACGCACCTGAGCGAACGCATTGTATGTGAGAAGGTAACCACGATGACCGAAACTGCCGCCCATGTGGAAAGCTCCACGCCCGGCCCCATTCATTCCTGCGCCATTCCGGTGCGCTGGACAGACTTTGACCGCTTCGGGCACATGAGCAACTCCATCTATGTGGAGATTGCTCAGGAGGCGCGGATGCGTTTTGCTATCGACGAGTTCGTGCCCCGCGGCCTCGAGATCCCCACCGTGTTCGTGCGTCGCCTTGATGCCGACTATCTCGCCCCGGTGCTTACCGACACCACCGCAGTGACCGTGGATACCCAAGTCATTAGCATCGGCCACACCTCCTTTACCTCGCGGCAGAAGCTGAAGGATCGCCACGGCAAGATTTGCTGCATTATCGAAGTCGTGCAGATCGCGATGGACCTGCACACCTCGAGCCCGCGTCCTATTAGCGAGCGGGAGATCTCGGTGCTCACCCGCGCCGAGGAGACCAAGGCGATCTCGGACGGCAGTAACTAGAGCGGCGAGGTTGTGGTGCAGTTTTCCTCAGGACAGCAGGGGATCCTCGCGCTGATCACGCGCGCCCTCGCGCTCGATAGTGACGCCCATATCCGCATCGCTCGCCGCTCCGGCGGGCTTGAGTGCTTTGTGCACACCCCCTTTTCGGTGCTCGCAGGGCGGCGCGCGGAAGGGACTATCGACAGCGATGGGGCCGTGTATCGGGCCCAGGATCTACTCACCTTCGATGGCTCGGGGTTGCACCCCCAGCCCAGCCCCGCCCCCGGCGGCGCGCTGTCCTGGCCGGGTGCCCTACCCCCAGAAGACGGGTGGGAGCTCATCGAATCCATTCCAGGAGCCGCGGTGCGGCAGCTCGTGGATGCGGGGCGCGGCTTGGCGAATCAATTTTCTACCGCCATGGGGCCGCCAGTGTCCCTGCTCAACTCCACAGTGATCAGTTGTAGCACCGGCGAGATCACGGTGGAGGTGCCGATGCGCGCGGTGTTCGCGCTCAACGCCTTCGCCTTTATCCCCACAGATACCTCCGAGCCCAGTCATAATCGTTTGTTGGTGTCGCGCTCGGGCAGGTGGGTGCGTATCGACGCCTACTACGGCTCGGTGTGGTACCGGGCCGGTGCGGACTCCCTCACCAGCCTGCTCTAGGTGTGATTGACCAGCATATAGGCCACCCGCACCATGTGCTCCCACACCGCGGCACGGTGGGCGTCGGAAAGCTGCTCGGGGGATAGCTCATCCATGGAGGCTTTCATCAGCTCCAGCCAGCGCTCGGCGGCGGCCGCATCAATCTGAAAAGGCGCATGGCGCATACGAAGCCGCGGATGCCCCCGTTGGGCGGAATACTCGCTGGGTCCGCCCCAGAATTGGATGAGAAACATTTTTAGCCGCCACTCGGCTCCCGCCATATCCTCGGCTGGGTACATGGGCCCGAGGATGTCATCCTCCTTCACGCGGGCATAAAAGCCGGCGACTAAACGATCGAAGGTGGCCTCGCCGATCTCCTCAAAGACGCTGCGCGGTTCAGTCATGTCTATCCATTTTAGGTGCTCGGAGAGCCGCAGGCGATGCGTAGCAGCGAGCGCGCCACCCGGTCGCTTTCCTGGAGCATAGTGGGGTCGGTACGCGGCATCGGCGAGATCGTGGTGTCGGCGAGAAACGCCCCCAAGGGAATGCCCACCGCATGCAGCCGGGGATCGGCCTTTCCCTCGCTACCGAGAACACGGCCAGTATGGGGATCGACTTCCCACGAGCGCGAGGCGCTGCCATCGTCAAAACGGAAGAGCCGAGCCCTCGCGCCCACTGAGCGCACCAAAGGCGAGGCGGATCTGCCCATATCGGGGTTGCGCACGAAGGCATCGAGAAGCACTCGGGCCTCGCGGGCGTCGCGGGTGGTGGGAGAGGACATACGAAAGCCGGTCTCGGTGGTGCTCACCTGTGGGGTGGCGCCGAGAAACTCCACGAGGCCGGCGTCGATAAGCGCCAGCAACTGCCGGGTGCGAAACAGCGGCGGCCCCGATCCCGCCATCTGGCCCAGAGCCATGAATTCGCGGAGGCTGGTGGTGCGCGAGGCGTGGGTGTAGCGGCCGTGTTCGCCGAGAATGCCCACGGCCTTGCGGGAGGCGGCCAGGGCCCACATGCCATTTTTGAAGGCGGATTCACGGGCGCGTTCAGCCTCGTGGATATCGCCGCTGAGTCCTGCGGCGATGTGCTCGGTCAGGGCGGGCGGATCCATGCGGAGCCCCGCCAATGGCTGGGAGTAGGCGAAGGGGTCGAAGGAGCGAGAGGTGGCGTCAAGAAGCGGTGCGATCTGCTCCGGCAAAAGCCGAGGATCGGTGGTGCTATCGATGAGCTGGAGAATTTCCTCCACACGGGCAGGGCGGCTGGTGAGGTAGTAGGCCTCGTGGGCATCGCGCAATAGTGCGGGCAGGACCTCGGTGCCGAAATCGATGCAGCCCAAACCGGTGCGTTCCGATAGCTCGGCGATCACGGCGCGAGTGCGGGGATTATGTGGCGCAGGGGGTAGGGAGTGGTACTCCGATTTCGGCAGATAGGGATAGCCGCGGCCACTGGCCACCACCACCTGCGGTTCCTGGCCGCTCGGCTCATAGCGCAGCCCCGAACGCCGGTAGGTATCAGAGATGAAGCGGCCGCCGCGCCCCTCGGTGAGTAGCAGGAGGGAATCGAAGAAGCTCATGCCTAACCCCCGCACCAGCACGGTCTCGCCGGCGACGATGGGGGAGAGATCCTGATCAATGGGGTTGCCCGGGGCGATCCACTGGCCGCTCGCTTGGGCGAGGGCCTCCTCCTCGGCGGAGGGAGCTGGGGTGTCCCAGCCGAGGGCCAACACGGTGGCATCGGCCAGCAGGGTGGTGCCATCGGCGAGTGTTATCAGATCCTGGGAGCCCTGCGGCTCGATGGCGGTGGCGGCATGGGGGTGCTCGCGCACAGTCATCGTCTCTGGCAGGGTGTCGCGCAGCTGCTGGTAGACGGCACGGAGATACTCGCCGTAGAGGGCGCGGCTGGGATTGGACTCCGGTTTGGTGGCGCGCATCTCCTCCCAGAACTCGCTCGCCCGCGCGTCTGGGTCCTGCAGCTGTGCGCGGATCCACTCATACATGGTGGGGCCGGTGCGTGGTGGAATGCCGACGCTGGCGCCAGGGTCGGGGTAGAGGGTGACAGCATCGGCAAGGGTGTTCATGCACATGGTCCGCGGCTGGTCGGTGCGCCATACCTGCCCCGCCCCGATCTGGTGGGGGTCGAGGAGATGCACCGTCAAGGGGGTGGGCTGATCGCTGTGGCGCTGAGCCGTGGATAGTCGCTCAAGCAGGGAGATCCCGCGGGGTCCTGCTCCGATGATGGCGATGCTGCGGGGGTGAGCGTGAGCCGAGTGTGAAATACCCATAATAGACAGATTAGTCCTTTATAAATAGAATGGCCAGTCTAATATCGTGCTGTGCGCGCCGCGGCGGGGCTGAGGGGCCGCGTCTGGCGGGCACCTGCTGTTGTGTTTATCGCATAGGAAGGCTCCGTCCATGACACTCTCACGACGCCCTCATCTCGCCCCGCTTCTTGCCGCGCTCGCGATTCCCATGCTGATGCTCGCCAGCTGTGCCGCGCCCCTCAAAGCCAACCCCGATGATCGCGCCGCCGCCGCGGAGCTGACCTATGCCGATTCGGCCCCGTGGACCAGCCTCTACCCGCCGACCGCGGGCTTCTACCCCAATGGGGGCATCGTGGGAAACATCACCGATCGCCTCTTATGGCAAGACCCCGAGACCCTCGAGCTGCACCCGTGGATCGCCACGGAGCTGCCCGAGATCAACGAGGATGCCACCGAATACACCTTCCGGCTACGTGAGGGCGTGACCTACTCCGATGGCAGCGCCCTCGACGCCGCGAATGTGGTGGCCAACTTTGATCTCTTCGGGCGCGGCGACGCCGAGCGCACCCTGCCGCCCAGCGAGCAGATCAACAACTATGAGCGCGGCGAGGTGCTCGATGAGCACACCGTGCGCTTCCACTTCTCCGCCCCCGCGCCGGGCTTCGCGCAAGCCACCTCCACCCTGAATGCTGGGTTATTGTCGACTGCCACGCTGCGTCGCGACGCCGAGGGCTTCGGCCCCGGCAATGCGGTAAACGTGGTGGCCAGCGGCCCCTTCGTGATCGAGGAGGAGGAACTGGGCACCCAGATCCGGCTGGTGCGGCGCGAAGACTATGACTGGGGCCCGCCGGCGGCCTCCCATCACGGCCCGGCGAAGCTCACCACCCTCACCATCGTCACCGCCCCAGAGGACTCGGTGCGCACCGGTGCTCTGCTCGCTGGCCAGGCCGACGTGATTCGCCAGGTGGAAGCACCCGATGAGCGCCGCTTTCGGGAGCTGGGTGTGCGCATCCATGCCGGCGGCACCGGCGGGATGAATAACTCCATCAACTTTCACTTCGCCCACCCCTATCTCGCGGATCAGCGGGTCCGCGAGGCGCTCATCAAGGGCGTGAACCGAGAGGAAATCCTCGACACCTTGTTCACCGACTCCTACCCGCTGGCCACCTCCACGCTTTCGAGCGAGGCGCGCGGCTATGAGGATCAATCCGAGCACTATGTCTACGACCCCGAGGCCGCGCGGCAGCTGCTCGACGAGGCCGGCTGGCAGCTGCCCGCAGGCGCGGGCCCAGGCGCCATCCGGGAGAAGGACGGCGAGCGCCTGAGCCTCACGGTCAACGAGGCGGTGCCGCAGCCACGCTCCAAGGAGATTGTGACCATGATGCAGGCACAGCTGCGCCGCATCGGGGTAGACCTGCAGCTCTACCCGGGAGACTATGCCGCCCAAACCGCCGCGGCCAAGGACATCGAGAAGATTCAATTGGCCCATCACATTGTGGGCCGTGCCGATGCGGACGTGGTGACCTCCCTCTGGCATTCGGAGAAACGCAATGTTTTGCTCAATGGCGATACAGATACGGGAGAGATCCACGATCCTGAACTTGAACGACTGATGAACGCCATCTCTGGCACCGCGGACCCTGTCGCCCGAGAGCGCGTGGTGGGGGAAAGCCAGAACTATGTGTCGGACAAAGCCTATGCCTTGCCGCTTTTTGAGGAACCCCAAGTGTTTGCCCTAGGCGATAACGTGCGGGATTTCCACACCGGCCCCACCGCCCGTCCGTGGTTCTATGCCACCAGCCTGAGCGCCGCGAAGGAGAACTAGATATGACTCGGTCTGCTGTGTTGTCGCGCATCCTCCAAGCCTTCACCGTGATACTGCTGGTGTTCATCTCCGCCTTCGTGCTGCTCGCCGCCTTGCCCGGCGATGCGGTCGAAGCCCGCTATGCCAGCCCCGAGCTCGGTCTCTCGCCGCAACAGGTGGAGGAGATTCGCCGCTCCTATGGCGCGGATAAGCCCCTGGTGGTGCAGTTCTTCGTGCTCCTCGGTGGCTATCTCACAGGAAACTTCGGTACCTCGGTGGCCCAAGGCAGTGCCGTGTCCACTCTCTTGGGCGAGGCTCTTCCGCACACGCTGGCTCTGGCTGTCAGCGGCTTTCTCCTCGGCGTGGTGCTGGCGGTCCTCATCGCCACCGCCGCCACCTTCGGACCCTTCCGCTGGCTGCGGGCGCTGGCCGGATCGCTGCCGCCACTTTTTGCTTCTACCCCTACCTTCTTCGTCGGCATCGTGCTAATCCAGTTGCTGAGTTTCCGCTTCGCCATCATCCCCGTGATCGGCGGCTCCGCCCTGCATGAGCTGGTGTTGCCGGTGATCACCCTCTCGATTCCGGTGGCTGCGCCCCTCGCGCAGGTGCTCATCCGTTCCATCGATGACGTGGAGGCCAGCCCCTTTGTCACCGTGTTGCGGGCCCGCGGCGCCACCGAACGGTGGGTGCTGTGGCGCGGCATCATGCGCAATGCGCTGCTTCCCACCCTCACTATCGCCGGCATGATCTTCGGCGAACTCATCGGCGGCTCGGTGGTGACCGAGGCCGTCTTCGGCCGAGCCGGGATCGGGGCGCTCACCGTGAACGCGGTATCCAATCGCGACACCCCTGTACTCATGGCCATCGTGGTGCTCGCCGCGGCACTGTTCGTGCTGATCAACCTCATCGTGGATTTGTGCTACCCGCTGCTTGATCCACGCCTGCGCACGGTGCGCACTGCCCGCACTGGCCCCGCCGCCGAGCCCCTCGCAGCC
>NZ_PQMR01000003.1:0-214381 GCF_008930935.1 Corynebacterium sp. 11A | reverse complement strand
TCGCAGCCCCCGCCACCGTCGCGGCCGGCACCGCCCCCGCCACCGAAGAGGAGACACGATGACGACGATCACCGCACAGCACCCCGTAGCCGATTCAACCGCTGCCCCTCGCCAGTCCTCGTCCACCGCCGACGTAGCCCGCGTCGTGGCCCGCGGTGCGAGCACGCTCAGCACGGCCCTTGCCGGTATTTTTCTCCTGCTCATGATCAGTTGGGCCGCCCTGCCGGGGATCTTCGCTCAGGCCGACCCGCTGGCAGTAACCCTGCAGTCGCTGCAGCCGCCATCGGCGGAGCACTGGTTTGGCACCGACGCCACCGGCCGTGATCTCTACGCCCGCGTGGTCTACGGCGCCCGTCATTCCCTAGCGGGAGCGTTGATCGCCGTGCTCGTGGGCGTGATCGTCGGCACCGCTATCGGCGTGCTCGCCGGCGCCCGCGGCGGCTGGGTCGAAACCGTGCTCATGCGCGTGGTGGATGTGCTGCTGGCCATCCCAGCTCTGCTGTTGAGCCTGTCCATCATCATTATCGTGGGCTTCGGCACGATCAACGCCTCGATCGCGGTGGGCGTGACCACCGTGGCCATGTTTGCCCGCCTCGCCCGTTCCCAGGTGCTGAGCGTGATGCAGGCCGACTATGTGGAGGCGGCCTTCGGGGCGGGGGCAAATTTTCCCCGCGTCTTGCTCCGGCATGTTCTGCCCAACTCGCTCACCCCTGTGATCGCCCTGGCGGCGCTGCAATTCGGCAGCGCCATCCTCCAAATCTCCACCCTGGGCTTCCTCGGTTATGGCGCCACCCCACCCACACCCGAGTGGGGTCTGCTCGTCGCCGATGGCCGCGACTATGTGGTCACCGCGTGGTGGCTCACCGTCCTTCCTGGCCTCATCGTGGTGTTCACGGTGCTCGCCGTCACCCGGCTCAGCCGACTCGTGCACAGAAAGGTTGCGATCTAGATGTCTGATACTCCGCTTCTTTCCATCGATGGCCTCAGCGTCTCCTATGGGAACACTCCCGCCATTTCGCTTATCGACGCCACCCTCCAAGCTGGCGAAACCCTAGCCATCGTGGGTGAGTCCGGCTCTGGTAAAACCACCACGGCGCAGGCCATCGTGGGGCTTTTAGGGGATAACGCCCGCATCACCCATGGCTCGATCACGCTCTGCGGGGAAGAACTCGTGGGACGTGACGAGCGTTTTCTCCGCACCATCCGCGGCCGGCGCATCGGATTGGTACCGCAGGATCCCACTAATTCCTTCAACCCGGTCCACACCATCGGCGAAACGATCGCCGAGGCGATCGCCATTCATAATCCGCGCGGCGCCACTCGGCAGCGGGTGGTGGAGCTCTTGGACAAGGTGGGGGTGGATCGACCCGAGCTGCGCTATGGCCAATACCCGCACGAGCTCTCGGGTGGGTTGCGCCAGCGCGCGCTCATCGCCGCCGCCATCGCCGGCGAACCGGAGCTCATCATCGCCGACGAACCCACCTCGGCGCTGGATGTAACGGTGCAGGATGTGGTGCTGGATGTACTGGCCGAGATGACCCGTGAATTAGGGGCCGGCGTGCTGCTCATTACCCATGATCTCGCGGTGGCGGGCGATCGCGCGGATCGCATCATGGTGATGAATAACGGACAGGTGGTCGAGTCCGGCACCTCCGCGCGAGTGATGGGTGCCCCGCGGGAGGACTACACCCAGAGACTCATCTCCCATGCGCCCTCGTTGAATAGCCCGACCATGCCAGCGGCAGTAGAGCCGGCAGAGAACGCCCCTTTGCTGAGTGTGGAGCGGCTCTCGAAGAGCTTTCCGGGGGTGACTGCCGTGGACGATGTCTCCTTCGAGGTTGGCCGCGGTACCACGCACGGGCTGGTGGGAGAGTCGGGCTCGGGAAAGACCACGATCGGGCGCATTATCTCCATGTTCCACACTCCCTCTGCTGGCCGGGTGCTCCTCGGGGATACCTCGCTCAGCGATGCCTCGCCGGCGCAGGTGCGCACGCTGCGCCGCCGCGTCCAACTGGTCTATCAAAACCCCTACTCCTCCTTCGACCCGCGGTTGAGCTTAGGTGAGTCGGTAGCGGAGCCGCTGCGAAACTTCGGACACTCACGGCGTCGCCGCGAGCTGCAGGAACATGTGGAGGAGGGATTCAGCAAGGTGCACCTCGATCCCGCCTTGGCGTCCCGCCGCCCGCGGGAGCTCTCCGGCGGGCAGCTGCAACGTGCCGCGATCGCCCGCGCCCTCGTGGTGCGCCCCGAGCTCATCGTGTTCGATGAGGCGGTCTCCGCGCTCGATGTGACGGTGCAGGCCCAGATTCTGGACACCTTGCACGATCTCCAAGAGGAGCTGGGACTGACCTATGTTTTTATTTCCCACGACCTGGCGGTTGTGCGCGCCATTTCCTCCACGGTCTCGGTGATGCAACGCGGACGCCAAGTGGACTATGGGCCGGTGGCCGAGGTGTTCGAGAACCCCTCCGACGATTTCACCCGCAGGCTGGTGCACGCCATTCCTGGCCGCGTGCTCCGCGCCCGCTTGGAGGAGCAGCGCTATGTGCACTACGTGATTTAAGCCGCGCTAGCAGCACCAGGTGTGCTGCTGCGGCTAGGCTTAAACACTCGAGGGCGGCGTCGATAAGCGCAGCACGCGTGTATACAAAAGGATGTGTGGCGAGAGAACCCAATGATCAACGGTGTGATCACTCACGATGGAATCAGAACCCGCACTTATCACTGGCCGGTGGCCAAGCCGCGCCAGGTAGTGCAGATCGTGCATGGCATGGCCGAACACGCAGGCCGCTACGATGAGCTGGCGCAGTTTCTGAATAGCAACGATATTGCGGTCGTGGCCCATGATCATCGCGGCCATGGACCCGAGGCCGTCACCAGCGGCGTGCTCGGCCACTTCGCGGATGAGAATGGCTGGTCGCGCGTAGTGGAGGACATCTCCTTGGTGCGCACGCATTTCCAGCGCACCTACCCGGATGTGCCGTGGATTATGCTCGGCCACTCCATGGGGTCTTTCGCCACCCGTGACTACCTCACCCGCGGCTATCAGCCCCTCGCGGGGGCCATTCTCGTGGGCACAGGCCGGTGGCCGCGTTATGCCTCCCTAGGCCTGCTTCTCGCTTCTGCCCTGGCCGCGAGGAAACCGAGGTGCATGGCACACCTGCTCAACACCCTGGCCTTTGCCGGCTATAACAAGGGTTTTGAACGCCGCACCAGTGTGGACTGGCTCTGCTCCGATCCCGCAGTGGTGGATAGCTATCGCGCGGATCCGCTGTGCGGTTTTGTGCCTACTAATCAATTCTTCGCCGATTTTCTCAGTGCTCATAGGCGGGTGAATACTCGCGCCACGTTTAGCGCCACCCCTCGCGACCTGCCCATTCTGGTGGTCTCTGGGGCCAAGGACCCTGTGGGTGGGGCTACCGGAGCCACCCAAGTGGCTAATCGCTACGATGCCGCGGGAGTCGACCGCGTCAGCGCCGTGGTGTACCCGGGTAAGCGACACGAAATCCTGCAGGAAACAAATAAGCAGCAGGTCTATGAAGACCTGCTGCTGTGGATATCTACTCTCTGCTAAACCGTGGCACTACGCCACGGCGAGAGTAGAGCCAAGGTGACTATTCGAGGCCCGCTGGGGCGCCAGGTGCACCGAAACCATAACCGAAGCGGTAGGGGGCATGGATGTCGGCGGCGTTCATAGCCTTCATAATCTCGGCCGTCATGGCACGCTCCACTGCCCACTTCTGCGCAGGCATGACCTTGATATTCACGCGCACCACCATGTGGTCCACATTGAACTTGGAGATACCCGCCAACTCGGGATCGCCCAGAATATCGGCGCGGTATTCCTCGGCGGCAGCAGAGCGCTGCACAGTGTCGAAGATGGTCTTTTGCGCGGCATCAACATCTGCAGACAGCGACACGGGGATTTCAATTCGCGCGATGGAGTAGCCCTGGGAATAGTTACCCACCGAGAGAATCTCGCCATTGCGCACGAACCAGAGCACACCGTCCACATCGCGCACGGTGGTCACACGCAGCGACACATCCTCCACATCGCCGGCGACATCACCGACGGAGATGGTATCGCCCACGCCGTACTGGTCCTCGATCATCATGAAGATGCCGGAGAGGAAGTCCTTGACCAGTGCCTGGGCGCCGAAGCCGAGGGCCACACCCACAACACCAGCGGAGGCGATCAGCGGGGTCACATTCACGCCCACCTCATCGAGGATCGCGAGCGCCGCCCACACCCACACCACGATGGACACGGCCGAGCGCCCCACCGTGGCGAGAGTCATCATGCGCGCTTCACGACGCTGCGCTCGGGCTTTATCCTGGGCGGCAAGCTGTTGGCGCAGCAGCTCGGCCTTTTTCGGATCCTCTTCCTCCTCGACGGGATCATTATGGGCGACACCAAAACCGATCTTGGATCGCTTATCACTGGCGGCAGCGTTCTCGGATACCTTAGTAATGAGCTTGCGCAGGAAATAGTTAAGGGCGATCGCCACGATCACAATGATGACAATGTGGATCGGCTTGGAGATCAGCCACTCCTGCACTAGGGGCTGATCCCACCACGAGCCGAGGGTATCGACAGTGGTATCCACCGTGGACGTCATCGCCGCCTGCACGAGCGTATCTGCGGGCAAGGTCATAGAGTCGGGGAAGGTAATCTCTGTATTCACGTCGAACCACCATAGGGGAGGTGTTCGCAGAACACCAGATGGTTGAGAATCAAGTGGGTAGCGCTCCGCACAGTGGCTGATCGGTGCTAGCTGTTGGCTTTTTTCAACCAGCGCAGTCCGTAAATGAGGAGGGGAGAGATCAGCACGAGCTGCAGGATAGCGCCGAAGATCGTAATATCCTCGAGCTTTGTGTCTGGCAGGACGTAAATGCTGGTAAAGCTACCAAGCACATTGAACACTAAGTGGCCGATGATAGGCACCCACAGGTTTTGAGTATGCAGCATCAGCGCGCCAAGGAAGACCCCCAGCACGAAGGTGTAGAACACCTGGCTGATGGTGCCGATGATCATCTCGGGAGTCCGAGTCAAGTTGGCAAAGTGGATGAGGGAGAAGACTACAGCGGTGAGTACGACAGAACGGGCAGGGGAGAGTGTGGCGCCGTTGAGAAGAATCTGCAGGATGATGCCGCGGAAGATGACTTCTTCAAAGAAGGCTGTTGCAGCCATGATGAGCACTAAGAACATCAGCCGCTTCGTCGCGCCCTCGCTTTGCTGTGCGGAGGGTTCCTCTCCGAAGAGGGTATTCACCGCGAAAAACATGGTCGATACGGCAAGCAGCGGCCAGCCAAATCGCAGTAAATCCGTGAGGCGGAACCCGGCTGGGGAGATGAGGTTGCCGAGTTTCAGCCACCTTAGACCGGCGCAGGCCACGATGAGTGGAATAACATAAGCTAAGAGGGCTGGACCGGTGTTAATTGCGGGTTTACCAGTCACAACACTTCCCAAGTAGAGGCTGAGAAGGGCAATGACAACAACGCCGAAGCTAGCCAAAAGCGGGCGCTGCGAGAGTGTCTTCATGGTGTCCTTTCCGGGCACGGGGGTCGCCCGGGATGGGCAACCCTAGTGGAAACTATTTGTAGCGGGAGAGTACGAAGCATGACCAATGCACAATGACCCCATTAGCGACCGAAAAGTGACTTTTTTAGGACTTCCTCATAAAGGAAGTCCATAGCCCCATGAGACATGGGATGTCTTTAATGTAGTCTCAGGTGTGCTGTGAGAAAGATCTCTCCCATTCTCAGGGCATTGCGGGCGCTGCGAGCGTTGCGGTGGCCTCCGTATCGTGGGCAGGGGAGTAGCTGCGTAGTGCCTCGGCGCCGATGAGTTTTTCCAGCGCTGCCCGATCCACGCCGCAATCGTGCGGATGCTCCTCCGCCCACGCCGGCGGAATATAGGCACAGGTGGGGTCGGAGGCGCGGTAGTCACCGGTGAGCGCATAGGCGGTAGAACGCGAGCCGCCGCAGACCGAGTGGAAATCACAGACCGAGCACTTGCCGTGCCAGTGGTCGGGATCGCGCAATGCCTGAAACGCTTCTGAGTTGGCGTAAATATCGTGGAAATCGCGCTCTTTCACATTGCCGCAGTGCATGGGCAAAAATCCGCTTGGGTACACATCGCCCACATGGTCCACGAAAGCGAAACCAGAGCCGGAGTTCACCGCCATCGGGGCGCGGGGACGACGCGGGGCAGCGGGGTGCTCGCCAAGAATCTCGGTGGTGAGCTCGGTGAGCTCGCGATACAACGGGCCGCCCTCATAGCCGGGGCCTCCCTCTTCTTTCGCCTGCTGGGCCTGCAGCACCACGCGCCGATACTGCGGCGCCTCTGTGGTCTTAATGGCGATGCGATTAGACACATCATGCAGCCAGTGCAGGGCGTCTTCGCGCTCCTGGGGCGAGAGGGAGTTCAGCGCGGCGCCGCGGCCAGTGGGCACGAGGAAAAAGACGTACCACATCTTCGCCCCCATATCGATCACCCGCTTGAGCAGGTGCGGGGCCTCGTGAATATTGGACTTCGTGAGCGTGGAATTAATCTGCAAGCGATAGCCCAGCTCATTAATGATGGGGGCCATCTCGACGGTCTTTTCGAAGGTGCCGGAGAAGCCACGGAAGGCGTCATGCGTCTCCGGGAAGGCGCCATCGAGCGACATGGACATGGCCTTGCCACCCGCCTCGCGCAGCGCGCTAATACGCTCGCGGGTGAGCTTCGGGGTGACCGAGGGCGAGAGCGAGATACTCAGCCCCAGGGAGGTGCCATAGGCGGTGAGCTCGACCAGATCATCGCGCTCAAAAGGATCCCCGCCGGTGAGCACCACTAGAGGACGGGGATGCTCATACGCGGCGAGGCGTTCCAGCAGTGCCTTGCCCTCGGCTGTGGTGAGCTGGCCAGGAGCGGCGTGATGCTGGGCATCGGCGCGGCAATGCTTGCACACCAAAGCGCAGGCGCGGGTGACCTCCCAGATAACAATGAACGGCTTCTGGTTGATGTCATGGCGGACCGTGCGCACAACCGGCATGCGATGCTTCACAGTGCTGAGCTCCCTCTCATCTTCGGCGATCGTGCCCTCCGAGCAGCGTCAGCGACCGGAAAGCACAGGCACCTTCCAGATTAAGACAGCACAGCCGGACCGCGCCAACAGAAACGGCCCCTGAGCTGGGAGATATTGGCCACCCTCTGCTTAGTGGCGCCTAAGATTGGCGGGTTTTATCGCTGCTCTCCAGCGCGGGCATCCACCTCGCGGTTACGCAATGCCCGCTGCTGCGCATCGACGTTTTCTGCCACCAAGCGGGCCAAAGCGCTCGGAATATCCGCATCCAATAGCTGTGTGGAGCGCTCGATGCCCGCGGCGCTGATATCCCAGCTGGGGTAGATGCCCTCGAGAAGCGGCTGGGCAGTCTCATTCGGCAGATCGGCCCACAGCTGCGGGGCGAGCTCAACGAAACGCTCGTTGAACTGCTCCAGGTTCGGCGTCGAGCCCGCAAAGAGCAAGCCTTCGAGAGTGTGGCGCAGCTCGAGGTTCGAGATCTCGCCGGCTGCGGTGCTGAGGCGCTCGTATACCTGGGCCTTGTTCTCCGCGGTATTGATGGCCGCTGCGGCCCGCCACGCCGACTTCTGGCCCGAGCCGGTGGCATCGCGCTCGCGCTCTGCGGCGATGGCGGCCTCAGGGTCGGCGATATCGCCGCGGGCGATCAGGGCGGTCAGGGCGCTCCAGCGGATATTGCTATCCACCTCCAGCTCCGGCACCGTGCACGTGCCCTCGAGGATGGAGCGGAAGAACGCGGCTTCGTTCTCCCCGAATTCCACCTGGGCCAGCGCCTTGAAGAAGGGTAGCTGGGCATCGGTGCCGGCGGCGAGGTCGTGGGGCTGCGAGAGGGCGTCGAAAAGCGTACGGGCAAAGGCCTGCTTGCCTTCCTGCTCTGCCCACTCCGGATCGGCGTAGGAGCGCAGGGTGATGCGAGCCTGCAGCAAGATGCGCTCCAGCACGGCCAACTCGGTCTCGGAGGTGATACCGCGCTGCACCAGTGCGAGGAAGTCGCGGGCCGGCATACGACCATCGCGCGTGGCCTGGCTGGCGGCCGACCAGCACAGTGCCCGCGCCATGGAATCCTCGATGGCGTCGATATGCTCGCCAATGAAAGCCAAGCTTTGCTCATCGGCTTCGTAGAGGCAGTAGGTGAGATCATCGTCATTGACCAGCACCAGATCTGCCTCCGGGGCGCCGATGAGATCCGTCACCTCGGTGCGCTCGCCGTCCACATCCAGCTCAATGCGCTGGGTGCGCACCACAGCGGAATCCTGGAGGCTATAGAGGCCCACGGCAAGGCGGTGAGTGCGGGTCTCGCCAGCGCCGGGGGTGGCTCCGGACTGCACGATGGCAAAGGAATCGTAGACGCCATCGCTGCTCGTGGACTCCACCGAGAACGAGTTGATGCCGGTGGTCTTCAACCACTGGCTGGACCAATCCGACAGATCGCGTCCCGAGGCCTCCTCCAAAGAGGCGAGCAGATCATCGAAGGTGGCATTGCCGAAAGCATGGCGCGCGAAGTGGCGGCGCACTCCGGCGAAGAACTCCTCACGCCCCACATAGGCCTGCAGCTGCTTCAGCACCGAGGCGCCCTTGGCGTAGGTAATGCCGTCGAAGTTCTGCTCCACGGTCTCAATATCGGAGGCATCCGTAGAGATCGGGTGCGTCGAGGGCAGCTGGTCCTGGTTATAGGCCCAGGACTTCTCCACAAATGCGAAGGTGGTCCACGCCGTGTCATAGCGGGTCTCCTCAGCCTGGGAGATCGCCGCGGCCCAAGTAGCGAAGGACTCGTTGAGCCACAGATCGTCCCACCATTCCATGGTCACGAGATCGCCGAACCACATGTGGGCCATCTCGTGCAGGATGGTATCGGCGCGGCGCTCGTACATGTAGTGCGTCACCTGGGAGTCAAAAACGTACTCGTCGCGGTGGGTCACGCAGCCGGCGTTTTCCATGGCGCCCATGTTGAACTCGGGGACGAACACTTGGTCGTACTTGCCAAAGGGGTAGGCGACGCCGAAGTTGCGGTGGTAGAAATCGAAGCCCTGCCGGGTCTCGGTGAAGATGCGCTCAGCATCCAGCGAGTCTGCCAGCGAGGCGCGACAGTACAGGCCCATCGGGATCTCCAGATCGGTGGGCTGATCGGCTGGGGTTTCCGAGTGGTGGGTGAGCGTGCCCGTCCAGGTCTCCCGTACCTCGTGATAGGGGCCGGCACACACCGCAGCGATATAGGTGGAGATCGGATAGGGGAAGTCCGCCGTGTGTACGCGCTTTCCTTCGGACTCGGTGCAGGTGGTCTCCCCATTGGTGATCACAATCCAGTCCTGCGGGGTGACGGCGCTGAGGCGATAGGTTGCCTTGAGATCGGGCTGGTCAAAGCAGGCATAGACCCGCTTGGCATCGGCGGTCTCGAACTGGGAGTACAGGTACACCTTGTCATCGGCCGGGTCCACATAGCGGTGCAGGCCCTGGCCGGAATGAGAGTAGGTGCAGTCGGCATCGACCACGAGGGTGTGCTCGCCGACGCTCAGCTGCTTCAGCTGGAGCCCGTGCTCGGAGGAATACTCCGGTGTGAAGTCCTCGCCATCCAGGGACGCGGAATGGATGTGGGCGTCGCGGAGATCGATGAAGGTATCACCCGCCTCCTTCACCGTGAAGTGCACTGTGGTGGTGGAGCGGAAGGTCTCGTCGGAGGTGGTCAGATCGAGGGCGATGTCATAGTGCTCGGTCTCTAGCATGGCCGCGCGGGCGCGCGCTTCATCTCTGGTTAGGTTCACACTTGTCATGCGCACCACAGTAGTAGCGTGACGCAGGTCGCGTTGCCGGCGGGGTGTGTGGGTGTTGCATGGGCGCTACGCAGAGCCGGTGGCGCGTTGTGCATTAGCATGGGCGGGCATGAACGATAAGCGCTCTATTACTTTCTATTTCGATGTCACCTGTCCCTTCTGCTGGATCACCTCCCGCTGGATCAAGGAGGTCGAGCAGGTCCGCGATATCAGCGTCAACTGGCAGCCCATGAGCTTGGCGGTACTCAATGAGGGCCGCGATGAGCTGCCCGCGGCCTATAAGGAGATGATGAAGGCCACCTGGGCGCCTGCGCGCGTCTTCGTCGCCGTGGCAGAGCAGCACCCAGAGAAACTCGACGCGCTCTACACCGCCATGGGCACTCGCATTCACCACGGTGGGGAGATCACCGTTCGCGGCTACCATGCCGCCGACGAGGTGATCGCAGCGTCCCTCGCCGAGGTGGGGCTTCCGGCTGAGCTGCTCGACGCCGGCCACACCGACAGCAATGATGATGCCCTCCGCGCCTATCAGCAGCGCGCCATGGACAAGGTGGGCGAGGAGGTGGGCACCCCCGTCATCGAACTCGGAGATGTCGCCTTCTTCGGCCCGGTGCTCACCCGAGTGCCGCGCGGCGAAGAAGCAGGACAGCTATTCGACGCCTCCTGCACGCTCGCCGGCTATCCCTACTTCTTTGAGCTCAAGCGTTCCCGCACCGAAGGGCCGCAGCTCGACGATCGCGGTGGGCGCGCGTAGGCGGCGCGCTTAGAAGAACAGCGAGCCAAAGCCTAAGGCGATCAGATTAATCACGATGAAGATGCCGATAATGCCGGCCATGGTTCGCCACCACGGGCGGGCCTCATCGTCTCCAGCAGCGGTACTATCCGCAGCGGCGGGCGCCGGGCTGGGGGAGTGGTCCGCTTCCGGCTCGGCGGCAGCCCGTAGCTCCGCCGCGCGGGGAAACTGGGTGTTTTCGTCTGCGAGAAAACTCGGCACACTCTGAGTGGCGGGGAGGCTATGCGCGGGATTGTGCATCGAGGACAGATCATGGTGCACCCCGCTGGGGCCGTGTGCGCTCGCCAACATGAATCCTCCCTGCGTCCTCTGTGCTGCTCATAGCGGCACATGATGTGTTCTCTCTCAACACTACCCACCGTATGCAGCGGGAAGAAACCCCACGACAACAGGACTGCGGCCCTGTCTGAGACACGTCCCGCCCCTGCTCATAAAGCGGCTGTTATTCGCAGGCGATGCCGTCATTATCGCCATCGAGGCCCGAGCGATACCCAGGTTCGCCGCGTAGCAGCGGTGCCATACCGCGCGCCCGCGCCTCTGCACAGTTACGCACATACTCCGTCGCACCGGCCGGGGCGGCGGGAACCTGTGCGGGATCGGGCGCTGGGGCCGGCGCAGTGTCCTGCGCCGGTGGGGTGGCAGACTGTGGCGGCTCAGTAGATGTGGGGTGTGTATCGCTGGCAGGGCACTGCCGGAGAATGCGCTCCATCGCTGCTTTCTCCGGCGAGGTCACCCACAGCGCATAGGCGTGTTTGACCTCGATCTGGGAGCGCACATAAGAACAACGGAATGAGGAGTTCTTCGGCAGCCACGTCGCAGCATCCCCAGCCCCTTTTTGCTGGTTTTGCCACCCGCTCACAGCCAGCAGGTTACGGGGATCATTGGCAAAGTTACGCCGGCTCTCCGGACTAAGCTGCTGCGCCCCGGTCTGCCACGCATTCGACAGCGCCACGACGTGATCGATCTGGATCTCGGAGGAGCGCTCGCCCCGCTCGAAATCCATCCACTCGCCGGTGTAGGGATCCAACAACTGCCCCTGTAGTACCACGCAATCTCGGGTATTCGGTTTGAGAGTGATCTCCACCAGGTCGCGGCGCAGAATATCGTTGCGGGTATCGCAGCCATTGTGGCCATACTCCACAGTCACATCATCACTCCAACGCTGGCCAAACTCCTCGCGGCTATAGCCGGTAGTGGGGGCGCGGCCCTTAACCTCTAGCTCATCCAGCAGTGCTGCAGCCGCGACAGCCGTGGCGGGCAGCTCGCCAGCTGTGGTGGACTCTGGCGTGCTTTCTGTGGTCGCCGGTGCGCTCTCTATGGTGCTCTCGGTAGTGGAAGAGCTGGGCGTCGAGGGGGTGGAGAGGCGCTCTACCTCTGTATCGGTGGCACATCCTCCGAGCACAAGGGCGGCACAGAGCGTTGCCAGAGTTTTCTTCACGGCTGAGGACCTCGCTTTTCGTCTACACTGAACGCCATGCGCGTTTATCTCGGAGCGGACCATGCTGGGTTCGACATGAAGAACATTATTGCAAGCCACCTCGAGTCCAAGGGGCACGAGGTGATCGACTGTGGTGCTCACACCTACGATGCGGCTGACGATTATCCCGCCTTCTGTATCGAGGCGGCACAGCGCACCGTGAACGATCCGGGTTCGCTCGGCATCGTCCTCGGTGGTTCCGGTAATGGCGAGCAGATCGCCGCCAATAAGGTGCCGGGCGCGCGCTGCGCGCTGGCGTGGTCTGTGGAGACCGCCCGCTTGGCCCGCGAGCACAATAACGCCCAGCTCATCGGCCTCGGCGGCCGTATGCACACCGAGGAGGAGGCCCTGTCTATCGTGGATGCCTTCCTCGATCAGGAATGGTCCCAAGAGGATCGCCACCAGCGGCGTATCGATATCATCGCCGACTACGAAAAGACCGGCGTGGCCCCCGAGGCATAAAGACGAGGCCTAAAGACACAGAACAACCCCGAGCGTGATGCTCGGGGTTGTTCTGCTTAGTAGGGCTGTGGCGCGGCGCTGGGCCTAGAAATCAAAATCGAAGCCGCCGCCGTCGAAGAGGCCCCCATCGCCGCCGTCGAAGAAGCCGCCGTCATCGCCCATACCGGCGCCGTCTCCCATATCGCCGGCGTCGCCCGCGTCGCCTGCGTCACCGAAGTCGTCGCTGCCGTCCGCGGTGCCATCCGCGAACTGGTCCGCGCCATAGTGCACTCCCGACATCCCCGAGAACAAGGCAGAGAACATCATGACGGAGCCGGCCGTCCACATGCCGGTGGCAAGCGCAGGGCCCCACCACGCGCTGGAGTACCACCCGGCTGGAACGGGGCGGCCTGCGACAGTGCCGCCGGGGTAATAGTGAGGAGTATCCGCGCTAGCGTGCGGAGAGGCAGAAATAGTGCTGTTCTCATGCTGGATGGTACGCGGCTCGGTCACCTTACCGGCGGCGCGCTGGCCCTCCAACGGCGGCAACTCTGGCCCTGCGGGCATATCCATGATCTCGCGGGCAGCATTGACATAGTGCAGGCCCTCCAAGGCAGATTCGCGGGCCAAGCGGGCCTGCTGTGGGGTATTCGCCGTGGAGATCTGCGAACTGGCGGCGTTATAGCGCTCCGAGGCATCCGCCAACGCCTGGGTAGAGGCGGCGTCCGAGCCAGTCAGCGACAGCACTTGGGAGCCGAGTCTTTCGATCCAGCGCCGCGCATCTGCCACGGCATCATCCATGTCCGTTTGCGTGAGCTTCTGGTTCTGGCCTTGCTGCACGCGGTTGATGAGAAACACAACGAGGACAATCGACACCGCAATTAAAATCCAAGCTGACACTGGGTTTTCACCTAATCTTTCTGCAGAGAGCATCCTTGAACAAGGGTTCACTGGAGAAAACGACGGAAACGGCTCGGAGGTTCCCGTGGGTGTGCCGGCAGTGCAGCCAGCGGTGCCGCTTCGGCTAGTTGGAGGAGCCGGACCTTTCCGCGACCCACTCGCGCACCACGGTGGAATCCCAGAGGGTGAGGCCGTGGAGCTTCGTTACCGGCTTGGGGGCGCGGCCTCGGGTGGCATAACTGGTGAACGTGCCACGGGCTGTGCCGGAGTAGTCCGCACATTCAGACGCAGTCCACAATTCATGTCCAGTATCTTCATCAATGATTTTGGGGCGCATACCCCCAGCATACGCAGAGTGCGCTCGTTCTGTCTGGTAACTAAGAAACACCCCTTTTTGCGTTGTGCGGAATCCATGCGCTAACATAACCCAGCACCAAGGGAACGTCGTATAGTGGCTAATACCTCAGCCTTCCAAGCTGAAGACGCGGGTTCGATTCCCGTCGTTCCCTCTCTAAATAATCTCCCGCGGTATCTACTACTGATACCGCGGGAGATTTTTCTTTGCAGGCTTATACCTCGGCGTCGGGTTGAGGCGTATCCTCCCACTCCACCGCGTCGATATCAATGCCGCGCTGGGTCGCCTGCTGCTCCACGCATGCCCGCAGGAAGGGCGCGGCGCCGCGATAGTAGGAGGCGAAGCGCTCATCAGCTTCGTACATGCGGGCGAGCAGCACCTGCTTGGCTAGGGTGCACTCGTAGTAGTGGCTGATGAGCTCAGCATGACGATCTACCAGTGCAGCCGCTGCAGGCGAGCTCGGGCTCACCTCCGCCTCCGCTGCCGCCACGAGATCCTCGACAAAGCCGTCCATGCTCTTTTTCATGTGCGCCCAGCCGGCCTCATCCATGCTCTCGACAGCGGCGCGGCTGGCCGACCATTCTGGGGTGTGGGACCAGCGCTGCTCCGCTTCATCCTGATGGCGCTCCCACTCGGCTTTCCAGGCAGCGGCGTCTCGCGCCAGGCGGGTAGTGGGGTTGGAATGTGTGTCAGACATTGAGTCCTCCTCGACGAAATAGTCCACTAGGTTGTCCACCGCGCGCACTCGAGCGCGCAGCTGGGCTGCATCGGCGGCGAGATGGCGTCGTTGCGCTCGCAAAGAAGAACACACTGCGGAAGGATCGTCCATAATCTCCGCCACTGCCTGCAAAGACATGCCAGTGGCACGAAAAATCAGGACCGCCATGCCGCGGTGCACATCGCCCAGGGTGTAGAGACGATGATCGGCCCACGTGCGCTGGGCGGGGCTAAGCAGCCCAATCTGGTCCCAATAGCGCAGCGTGCGCGTACTCACCCCCAGAAGCTCGGCGACATCACCGATTGTGAACTCGTCCATCTGCAGGCGTCCTTTCCTTGATCTTCACAGCGCGCCGCTGATGCGTGCGCCCGACTATCAGCATCGAGGTTGACGCGGCGTCATACGCAAGCAGAAGCTTATCGACGCCACGAGCACGTCCCATTCTCACTCCCTCCGATCCGGCACGGGCCGACTGTCTCCATTGCAATAAGTAACAGCGCCGAGCAGCTGGTGCTCGGCGCTGTTACGCACAACCTAGGTCAGTGACTGGGTGGGTTATTCCTTGACCCAGCCGATGTTCTCGATCGGCACATCACCGAAGGCCATGGGGCCAACGTTGGCCAGGCCGCTCTTGACGGCGGAGACACCGAGAGCGGTGTTGATCGGAAGGATGCCATAAAGGGCAAGTGCTTCCTTCTCCAGCTCATTGCTTCGCTTGATCTGCTCTTCGCGGGTCGGCAGCTTCTGCAGCTCCGCGATCTTCTCGTCCAGCTCCGGGGTGCCGGTGTTGGAACGGTTCAGCTGAGAGTCAGAGCGGTAGGTCTGGCCGAAGTACGCCACACCATAAGGATCGCTCGAGCTAAAGCCCATCGGGAAGATGTCGTAGTTCTTGCTCTGCAGGGTCTTGGAGAACTCAGAGCTCGGACGGACGTCGATCGAGATGTCGATACCGATATTCTTCAGCATCTGCTGGGTAGCCTGCGCGGAGGACTTCACGAGGTCAGACTCGCCCACGAGCACGTAGCGCAGAGTCAGTTTCTCGCCATCCTTCTCGCGGATACCGTCGGCGCCCTCGGTCCAGCCAGCCTCGTCCAAGATTTGCTTAGCTTCCTCGGGGTGGTAGCCGGCGACAGCCTCGAAGTTATCTTCGTAGTCGTTTTGGAAGGGGTAGAAGACGAAGGAGCCGGGGTTCTCCAGCTTCGCGGGCAGACCCTGATACCAGATATCCGCGAGCTGTTCGCGATCCAGGCCCTTAGCAAAGGCTTCACGTACCTTGATGTCCTTGAGGATATCCGACTCGCCGTTGAGCAAGAAGAGGGTGTTCTTGGGGGCGCGTCCCACATAGATCTCGGTGTCGGCGAGATCCTTCACTGCCGCATAGTCAGAGCGGGAGCTGGCACTGACCGCGTCGATCTCGCCATTCTTAAAGGCGTTGATCGCTGCCTGGGACTCCATCTGGCGGAAAACACGCTTGTCGAGCTTCGCGGTGTCACCCCACCACTTCTCGTTGCGTACGAAGGTGGCAGTTCCGTTCTGGAAGTCCACATCTTCAATCTTGAACGGGCCGGCGCCCCACTCAGGGTGCACTTCCTTCAGATAGGAGTTGTAGTTATCTGGGTTTGCCAGCTCGGGGTGAGCGATGAAGTTGAACAGGCCTTGCCACCAAGGGTAGGTGCCTGCGAAGGTCACCACCGCTTCCTTATCGGTCTCGCCCTTTTCCACCGATGTGATCTGCTCGTATCCATCAGTAGAGCTGGGAGTGTAGGACTCGTCCTTGCCATCATTGATCTTCCACGTGGTTTCCCACGCGCGCCAGTCAATCGGGGTGCCATCGTTGAAGGTGGCGTCCTCGTTGATCTCATAGGTGAGTTTGGTCTTGCCGTCCTCTTCCTCTTCCTTCACGTCGAGGATGTAGTTCGGGTCGGTCGACCACTCGCCCTCAGGAGAGTAGTGGACGGTCATCGGGTTGTACCAGGACCACATAATGGTGGAGTACAACGTGCCGTCTGCGTGGAAGGGGTTTTGCTGCTCGGAGATCTCGCCGATAGCGGTGGTCAGGGTACCGCCGTCCTTGAGATTGTCGCGGTCTTGCTCATTGAAGTCGGCGTCCGGGACCCCAGCTCCATCCGTAGTGGACACGGATCCAGAGCCATCGTCCCCGCAGGCAGCGAGTGCCAAGGCTGAGGCAGAGAGCACTGCCACCAACTTCTTGGTTGGGGTGTGTAATTTCATGGTGTCACTCATCTCTCTTGAGGGAATGTGAACTAGGGCAATATGAAGTTATAAGCAACCGAGCACTACCGCATGAGACATGACTGGTAGTGATCGGCGCCGTCTACAGGGCGCAGATTAGGAGTTGTCGATTCACAGATCGAGCGATTCGACTCCTCGAGTTCCTCGTAGAGAGGACAGCGAGTGCGGAAGGGGCAGCCGCTAATTTTCTCGGTGGGAGAAGGCAGGTGGTCCTTCAATAGCGTCCGTGTGCGATTGCGCTGGGCAACAGGATCGGGAAGCGGAATGGCCGAGAGAAGCGCTTGGGTATAGGGGTGGCGGGGGTTATCGAAGAGCTCGTCAGTGTCGCCCTTCTCCACGAACTCGCCTAGATACATCACTGCGGCTCGATCGGAAATATGGCGAACTACAGACAGATCGTGGGCCACAAAAAGGTAGCTCACGCCAAGGCGTGCTTTGAGATCGTCCAGGAGATTCAACATGCCAGCTTGGATGGACACGTCGAGTGCGGAGACTGGCTCATCGAGAACAATCAGTTTCGGTTCCGCCGCGAGAGCGCGGGCGAGGGAGATGCGCTGGCGCTGACCTCCCGAGAAGTGGCCGGGGAAGCGATCCACGTGGGTGGGGTTGAGTCCAACAAACCTCATGAGCTCATAGATGCGCTCGTTTTTATCTCCCTCCCACTCCAAAGCGTCGAGCGGCTCTCGAATGATATCCGCCACGGTCAAGCGAGGATCCAACGACCCCATCGGATCTTGGAACACAATCTGGATATCGCGGCGGAGTAGGCGACGCTCCTTTCGTTTCAGAGTGGTTACATCCTGGCCGCTAATGACCACCTTGCTTGGTTCGCTTGGAGCCAAGTCCATGATTTCCAAGAGGGTCGTGGTCTTACCGGAACCGGACTCGCCCACGATGGCGAAGCACTCTCCTTCACGGATAGTGAAGGACACGTCTTTTACCGCGTGCACATCGCCCACCCTGCGCTTTAACAAGGCCCCCTTGATCAGCGGGAAGGTTTTCTGCAGGTTCTGCACATCAAGCACTATCTCGCGCTGTTCGCGGGGGATGTGTGCCAAGGTGTTCTCCGCGATCTGTGGAGCAGGGAAGATGTCTGCACCGTCGATCGTCCCACGCTCAATTTCTGGACTGCGCACACACGCTGCGTCATGTCCCGGCTCAATGCTGCGCAGACTCGGTTCGGTCTCGAGGCACTGTTCGGTGGCGATGGGGCAGCGCGGCGCGAAGGTGCACTGATCGGGGAGATTGATAGCGATCGGGGGATTTCCCTCGATCGAGGTCAACGACGAGGAGTCGCGTTTCGCCGCCGAGGGAATAGAGCCCAACAATCCCACGGTGTAGGGCATCCTCGGATTATCGAAGAGCTCCTGGACTGGGGCCTGCTCGACGGGGCGGCCGGCGTACATCACCATTACGTCATCGGCCATATCCGCGACCACGCCCATATCGTGGGTGATCATGATGGTGGCCGCGTTGGTCTCGTGCTGTACCTTCTTGATCAACTCCAGTACTTGCGCCTGGATGGTCACATCGAGAGCCGTGGTGGGCTCGTCGGCAATGAGGACTGAGGGGTTGTTGGCGATAGCAATAGCGATCACCACACGCTGCCGCATACCGCCGGAGAACTCGTGCGGAAACGCCTTAGCCCGCCGTTTCGGATCCGGAATACCCACGAGATCGAGCAGCTCGACGGCACGGTCCCATGCTCGCGCCTTCGAGATCTTCTCGTGGCACTGGATGGCCTCCACGATTTGTGTTCCCACATCAAACACGGGAGTCAGAGCGGAGAGCGGATCTTGGAAGATCATGCCGATCTCTTTGCCTCGTACCTTGGACATCTCTGTGTCGCTGAGACCGAGGAGTTCCCGCCCGCCGAGTGTGGCGGAGCCAGTGATCTTCGCATAATCCGGGAGCAGCCCCATGACTGCGAGGGAGGATACGGACTTACCGGAGCCGGACTCGCCAACGATGCCGAGTGTCTGTCCGGGCTTAAGGTCGAAGGAGACACCGCGCACGGCGTCGACGTTTCCCGCCTCGGAGGGAAATGCGACGTGAAGGTCTTTGACTGAGAGGACTGGCGTGGTCATGTGTTATGCCTTTCCTGCTGCGGCGGAGTTGGGGTCGAGGGCGTCACGAAGACCATCGGCGATGAACGCCATGGACACGGTCAGAAGGGTGAGTACCGCCGCGGGGAAGTAGAACTCCCATGGCGAGACCTGAACGCTCGATGCGCCAGAGGAGAGGAGCGTGCCGAGCGAGACGTCGGGCAGCTTCACACCGAGCCCCAAGAAGGAGAGTCCGGTTTCACTCATCACGGCGCTGACCACTCCCAGCGTGAGGTTGATAACCAGCAGTGAGCCGATGTTCGGAATGAGGTGGCGCACCACGATGCGTGCATTGGATACGCCCATGTAGCGGGCCGCCTTAACGTACTCGCGTTCCCGCACGGAAATGGTCATGGACCAGATGACGCGGGCGGGGAACATCCAGCCGAAGGCGATCAACACGACGATGAGGATCTTCCAGTCGCCGCCAGATCCGGAGACCAAGAGGGCGAGGATAAGAAAGGTCGGCACCACGAGTAGGAAGTGAATAACACCCAAGATGGCTTTCTCTGGGCGTCCACCAAGAAGGGCAGCTGTGGTTCCGATAAGGGCGGACAGTGCGGTGGTGGCCACAGAGACGACTACGGCGATCACCAGCGAGCGCCGCAACCCCTGGATCACCATGGCGTAGAGGTCATTGCCCGAGGCGCTGGTGCCAAACCAATGCTCAGAATTGGGCTGCACGCCGAGGGCGGTGAAGTCGGAAAAATCATAGGCGTACTTCGCGGTCAGCGGGCCCACCGTGGCAAAGACAACGAGAAGAAGGAACACCACGGCGCCGGCAACCGCCATTTTGTTCCGCATGAATCGGCGAGCGTAGAGCTTCAGGCGCGAAATCGGCTTGCCCCCAGCGAGGTGATCGTGCTCGAGCTGGGTTTGTGCCTTATCGATCTCCTGCTCGGTCACAGAGGCGATCGCGCTCTGCGTCGAGGGCGAACTCGCCGCAGTGAAGTCATTAGTCGGGAGGGCGTTGGCGTTGACATCCTCAGAGTCGTCAGCGCCATTGTTTCGGAATTCTTTGCGCATTGTTAGTTCACCCGCACTCGAGGATCAAGAATGACAACCAGGATGTCGGAAAGGATCGCGCCGATCGCGGTCATGAGCGCTCCGAAAGCGGCCACGGCTACGGTGCCATGGATGTCATTGCTGTTGAGGGTCTGCAGGAAGTACTTGCCCATACCGTTCCACGCGAAGATCGTCTCGGTCATGATCGCGCCGGTGAACACACCGGTAATGGAAAAGGCCACGGACGTTGCCACCGGAATAGCAGAGGTGCGCAGCGCATGGCGGCGAATAGCTTGGTTGCGCGTCATGCCCTTTGCCCGAGCTGTCCGCACATAATCGGCGTCGATATTGTCGAGCAGCATGGAACGCTGCATGAAGTGATAGCCCGCATAGGAGATGATTACCAGCGAAATTGTTGGTAGAGCGAGGTGCTGGGCTGCGTCAATCACCTTTGGGATAAAGCCTTCGACTCCGATTGATGAGGCCCCTGTGACGTAGAAGATGGTTTTTCCAGCCTGCTGGTTGATCTTTACAGCCGCCCATACAAAGAAGATCGACGCCACAACAACATGGATGTTCATGGTGACGATCGAGAAGAACTGGAAGAACCGATCGCCCGGCTTGTACTGGCGAGAGGCCGTGAACACGCCGATGCTTACGCCAACGAGAACAGACAGGATGGTGGCAAGCAGTAGGAGTCGCGCGGACACCCAGATGCGGTAGGAGATTTCATCATTGACTGAATCTCCGAGTGGGGATAACCCCCAGTTCCAGTGGAACAAGATGTCCGTTAGCCAGGTCCACCACCGTTCCAAGATGGGGTCTTTATCGTTGAGATTTTTCGGGGCGAGGATTGCGTCGATCCTCTCCTCCGGAATCGCTGGACGCCTACCTGCGTAGTTCGACCGAGGGTCGAGGAATGCGGAGGCCAAGAAGAACGTGATGTTGACCGCGATAAAAATCATCGCGAACCAACCAGCGATCTTCTTTAGTAGGTACTTCGCCATAGGGGCGCATCCCTTCGTTTTCGCTTTGGTGCCGGTGTCGAGCAGCAGTTGGGCCACTGCAGTGATGCCCTCAGAACATCGGATCCTCTCGATCTCAAGGGGCCACGGGAAAGCTAGACAGCCGCTGATCTATCTTAGGAAAATATTAGCACAAAAGTGACTACCGCCACATTTAGAGGGTTTGCGGGAAGTTCAACTTAGGGGGTGGTTGTGTGTGGGTCCATGGTGGCGGCACTCCTTGTGTAACCTGCTCCGCCGTAAGCGTTGGAAGGGGCGATCGCTCACCGTCTAAATATTTCCAAAAGACATTTTCTGCGGTGGAGGGTTGGCTATCGAGGTTTATGTCTGACGTCTATGGGGGCCGTATTGGGCAGCATTAGGGAGAGTCTGCGGGTACTTGGCTTTGGTTCGTGTTAGGTGTGGTGAGTGGGGCGTGTCTGCTGTGCGCTTCCGGGTGTGAGAATCCCCCCTCGAAAGGGTGGCATGTATGGCGAAGGTCATGGGATACCCATCTCTCTCTGTGGGACGCCGGACGACTGGCGTTAGGGCTGTCTTAGTGAGATCTCAGCCACGTGGGTGGCGGTGTGGAACTACTGGGTGCGCGTGAGGGGCGGGGTGTGCGCGGGAGCCCTTGTCTGGCTTGGGGTGGCGTGAGAAAAACGGCACAGCTATCTGTTGCAGCAGCTGCGCTTTGAGGGGGGGATAAAAGCATTCCTAGCGGGGTAAATGCGCGTAGTGGGCACCCTATTGTGAGGCGGGTAGTGTTGCTACTTGTAGACTACGTAGGAGCTCGAGGGCATCGGGCTAATACGACACAACGGGACGTGGCGCAGCTTGGTAGCGCACCTGCTTTGGGAGCAGGGGGTCGCAGGTTCAAATCCTGTCGTCCCGACGAGGGATATCGAGCGCTTCGGCGCGAGATGTCCACATATATCGACAATGAGGGCTCGTAGGGGCACTACGCTTCAGCCGGTGAAGCACCAACGTGACACCGCAAGAGAGCGCGGCTACTACGGGCCCTCAGACATAGCAGATCATCATCGTACGCAGTAAGAAAATTCAGGAGAGTGACTCGTGAAGAGTTCCGTCGAAAAGCTGAACGACACCCGCGTTAAGGTTACGGTTGAGGTTCCCTTCGAGGAACTCTCGTCCGAGTTTGACCAAGCCTATAAGGCTATTGCGCAGCAGGTGCAGGTTCCCGGTTTCCGTAAGGGCAAGGCTCCGCGCCAGCTCATCGATGCTCGTTTCGGCCGCGGCCCTGTCATCGAGCAGGTTGTTAATGACATGCTGCCGTCTCGCTATAGCCAGGCCGTGGAAGAAAATGAGCTCGTGGTGCTCGGCCAGCCCGAGATTGACATCACCAAGATCGAAGACGGCGAGCTCGTCGAGTTCGTCGCCGAGGTGGACGTCCGTCCCGAGATCACCCTCCCGTCCTTCGAAGACATTAACGTTGAGGTGCCGCCGCTGAAGGTGGAGGATGCCGCTGTGGAGAAGGAGCTCGAGGAGCTTCGTTCCCGTTTCGGCACTCTCAAGACCGTGGAGCGCGCCGCTCAGGAGGGCGACTTCGTGAGCATCGACCTCCACGCCGAGGTCGATGGCGAGGTCATCGAGGACTCCAAGACCGAGGGCATGTCCTACAACATCGGTTCCGACGACCTGATTAAGGGGCTGGACGAGGCCCTCACCGGTCTGTCTGTTGGCGAGTCCACCAGCTTCGAATCCGAGCTGCACATGGGCGAGCACGCCGGCGAGCAGGGCGAGATCACCGTCACCCTGCAGTCCGTCAAGGAGCGCGAGCTTCCCGAAGTGGACGATGAGTTCGCCATGATGGCCTCTGAGTTCGACACCGTCGACGAGCTCCGCGAGTCTCTCGAGAAGAAGGTGGAAGAGGATGCCAAGGGCAGCCAGGCCGCCGCTATTCGCGATGAGGTTCTCTCCGCAGCGCTCTCCCAGTCCGAGTTCCCGCTGCCGGAAGGTGTCGTCGAGGAGCAGGTAAAGGCTCAGCGTGACCAGCTGCTGCAGCAGGTCGGCGGCGACGAGAAGATCCTAGACACCCTCCTTGAGGCTCAGGGCACCAGCCGTGAGAAGTTCGATGAGGACGCCCGCACCTCCGCCGAGGATGCAGTGCGCAACCAGCTCTTCCTCGACCGTCTGGCCGAGGAGCTCGAGCCTGAGGTCACCGAGCAGGAGATGTCCGATCACATCATGTTCACCGCCCAGCGCTACGGCATGGAGCCGGCCCAGTTCTTCGGCCAGCTGCAGCAGTCCGGTCAGCTCGGCGCGCTCTTCGCTGATGTGCGCCGCGGCAAGGCTCTCGCCGAGGCTATCTGCAAGGTGAGCGTTAAGGACACCGAGGGCAACGAGGTGGATCCGGCCCAGTACTTCGGCGATGAGGAGCCGGAGTCCGAGTCGGAAGCTGAGTCCGAGTAAATTCGAGACTGCAGCGCAAAGCCTTGAGGCAGTGCCGCACCGCATGGGTGCGGTGCTGCCTTTCGTTTTCTGCTGTACGTCGTGACACGGTGGGAGATACCCCTAAGCTGTGAGCGAACAAAGCTGACTCTGCTCCCGCCACAGCGGTAGCCTGAAGTGACGAGATATTGGGATTCAAAGGAGAAACAATGACCACCCCACACATGACAAACGCAGCCGCAGGACTCAACCTGAGCGACTCCGTCTTTGAGCGCCTCCTCCGCGAGCGCATCATCTTCCTCGGAAGCCAGGTGGACGATGAGATTGCCAACAAACTCTGCGCCCAGATTTTGTTGCTCTCGGCAGAGGATCCCAACCGGGACATTTCCCTCTACATCAATAGCCCTGGCGGTTCCGTTACCGCCGGCATGGCTATCTTCGACACCATGAAGTACGCCCCGTGCGACGTTGCCACCTATGGCATGGGTCTCGCAGCATCGATGGGGCAGTTCCTGCTTTCTGCCGGCACCAAGGGCAAGCGTTTCGCTTTGCCCCACGCCCGTATCATGATGCACCAGCCATCCGCAGGAGTGGGAGGCACCGCGGCGGATATCGCTATTCAGGCGGAACAGTTCGCCTATACCAAGAAAGAAATGGCTGAGCTCATCGCCGAGCACACCGGCCAGCCTGTGGAGCAGATTGTGAAAGACTCCGACCGTGACCGCTGGTTCACCGCCCAGCAGGCTAAGGACTATGGTTTCGTGGATCACGTGATCGAGTCCGCCAAGGGCGCTATTAATAACTAATCCACCCCCACGACTAAGGAGCCTTTCACTATGCAGATGCCACAGTCCCGCTATATCCTGCCGTCCTTCCTTGAGCAGTCCGCTTATGGCACCAAGGAGTCGAATCCCTATAACAAGCTTTTCGAGGAGCGCATCATCTTCCTCGGCGCCCAGGTGGATGACACCTCGGCCAATGACATCATGGCGCAGTTGCTGGTGCTGGAGTCGCAGGACCCAGACCGCGATATCACCATGTACATCAATAGCCCCGGCGGATCGTTCACCTCGCTGATGGCGATTTATGACACCATGCAGTACGTCCGCCCCGACGTATCTACCGTCTGCCTCGGCCAAGCTGCCTCCGCAGCCGCCGTGCTACTCGCCGCCGGCGCCCCCGGTAAGCGTGCCGCGCTGCCGAATGCTCGCGTGCTTATTCACCAGCCCGCCACCCAGGGTATTCAGGGCCAGGTCTCAGACCTCGAGATCCAAGCCGCCGAGATCGAGCGCATGCGCACCCTCATGGAGGAGACGCTGGCCCGTCACACCGGTCAGAGCGCGGAACAGATTCGCATTGATACCGACCGCGATAAGATCCTCACCGCTGAGGCGGCTAAGGACTATGGCATCGTGGACCAAGTATTCGACTACCGCAAGCTCAACGGCTAGTCCGTCTGCAGAACGAGCGCAACGGCGGGCGATACCTTCCATGGGAGAGGGTATCGCCCGCCGTTCTTATGTCGTGACGCCGTCTGGGTGGCCTACCATTCACCGCACAGACGACAGCTCCCCTCCTCGAGCAGACGAGGAGGGGAGTTGTGGTGCTAGCACCCGAGCTGGGCCGCCGAGGCTGCTCAGCGGATCCTTAGTTAGCTGAAGGACTCGACGAAGGTGCCGTCTTCATTCGGCATGATGTGAATGGTCTTGCCGGTGAAGGTCTGCTCCCAGCCGCCGTCAACCTCGCGCTCAGCCTCGGTGGGGGCGCCGATCTCAGAATCTAGGCCGCCCTCGTTCTGCCATACCTTCCACATACCGCCGATAACGGGGTAGGTGCCGGCGTCGCTCTTAACGAAGGCAGCGTTCTCGTACTCGGCAACGGTCACGCCGTCGCGCTCATAGGCGGAGACGAAAGCTCCGGCGTTTTCGCCGTACATGTCGTAGGACTCAGCAGCCTCGGCGATCTCAGAGGGCAGGTCAGCCTCGGCGACGTCCATGGCATCTTTGTGATTCATGGCGTCCTTGGCGTCGTCCATGGCGTTCTCAGCCTTGTCCTTGGCATCGCTAGCGGCATCCTCGGCATCGTCCTTGGCGTCACCGGCGGCGTCGCTGACCTCAGAGGCGGCAGAGCTTACGGAATCGGTGGCATCGGACACGGCGTCAGAGGCGTCATCGCTAGAGCAAGCGGCAAGGCCGAGCAATAGGGTGGAACCAGCGATTGCGGTGACGGTGCGCAGGGTGGTTTTACGCATAATCAAACTCCTTGAGTAAATAGGTTCGTTGAGAAAAGTGGTCCATGCAGGGCTGATGGGCCGTGCAGTAGGCCTTCCGTATTAACTGTAGTGCTCATTGATCCGATATCAAATTAAACCTGAGAATGTTATGGATATGTGACGATTATGGGAGTAGTGCACAATCGGCATATTTCCCTCAGGTCTGCTTTTAATCTTCCTTAATCGCAATTAATGTGAGGTGTAACTTCTACTAGGCAAAGGTTTGCGTTCCCTAAAAAAATTCTCCTTATGGGGTTCCTCGGCTCCGCTGGGTGGGGCCGTGCGAGGCTGCGAGGAATAGCTCCGAGCGCAGAGTGGTTGAAGGGCAGTGTCCTCGGCGGGGTTGCTGCCTCTCGTGGGAGCGGAGGCGCTAGAGTAGGTAGGACGCACTCGGCTCCTGCCGCACAACAAACGAGACGTAAATGAGGGTTTTTCCAGCTTATGGCACATATGCAAGAGACCGCTGACCTGTTGAAGTGCTCCTTCTGTGGAAAGAGCCAGAAGCAGGTGAAAAAGCTCATTGCAGGTGGCGGAGTCTACATCTGTGATGAGTGCATCGAGCTGTGTAATGAGATCATCGAGGAGGAACTCAATACCGCCGCGCAGGAGGAGGCGGAGGATAGTCGCCTGCCTCGCCCGCGCGAGATCGCGGAGTTTCTCGATGAGTACGTGATCGGCCAAGACGAGGCCAAGCGGGTTCTCGCTGTGGCGGTGTATAACCACTACAAGCGCATGCGCCAAGTTGGCGCCTCCTTCTCCATGGGGGAGGACGAGGTGGAGATCGCCAAGTCCAATATCCTCATGCTGGGACCCACCGGTTCGGGCAAGACCTATCTCGCTCAAACCTTGGCTCGGTTGCTCAACGTCCCCTTCGCTATCGCCGACGCCACTTCCCTTACCGAGGCCGGCTATGTGGGCGAGGATGTGGAAAACATTCTGTTGAAGCTCCTGCAAGCCGCGGAGTTTGATGTAGATCGCGCTCAAACGGGCATCATTTACATTGATGAGATCGACAAGATCTCTCGGAAGTCTGAAAACCCCTCCATCACGCGTGATGTCTCAGGTGAAGGCGTGCAGCAGGCTTTGCTGAAGATCTTGGAGGGCACTGTGGCCGCTATTCCACCGCAGGGCGGGCGCAAGCACCCGAATCAGGAGTTTATCCAGCTTGATACCTCTAATATTCTCTTCATCGTCGCCGGTGCGTTCTCTGGTTTGGAGGAGGTGATCGAGGAGCGACGGGGTAAGAAGGGCTTGGGCTTCGGTGCGGAGGTGCGCTCCCTCAAGCCGGAGACCACGGAGAATGTTTTCACCGAGGTGCGCCCGGAAGATCTGGTGAAGTTTGGGCTAATCCCAGAGTTCATTGGTCGCCTGCCCGTAGTGGCTTCGGTGGGCAACCTCGACCGTGAGGCCCTAGTGAAGGTCCTTACCGAGCCGAGAAATGCCCTCGTCAAGCAGTACGAGCGTCTCTTCGAGATGGATGGAGTTTCCCTCCACTTCACGGAGGAGGCATTGGCCTCTATCGCCGATCAGGCCTTGGAGCGTAAGACCGGTGCACGCGGCCTGCGTGCAATTATGGAAGAGATCTTGGTACCCATCATGTACACGGTCCCAGATCGCGAGGATGTTTCCACCGTCACCATAACCGGCGCTGCTGCCCGTGGGGAAGGGGAGCCGGAATACTCTGCAGAAGGAGACGGTGCGGAAAAAACTGCTTAAGGACGAAGCGTCACACCGGCACATACAGGAAGGCCAGCCCAACGAGGCTGGCCTTTTTCTGCGAAAGGATGTGGCTGGGAGGGCGTCGATGAGCGCCAATCTTAAGAGCTGCCGTAGAGGCTGTCTTCCATGGAATAGATGTCCTCGCCGCCGGCCTGATTGTCGTGCTTGAGATGCGTGGTGGCATCGGCGCTGAGATAGCTCATCCCGCCGCTGGACTGCATATTAGAGGTCAAGAAGCTCAACACGGTATCCACCGCCATGCGGCGCATGCCTTCGGTATTCTCCTGGGACAACAGGTTCACGTTGTAGAGATTGAGGTATGCGGAATAGTAAGTGCTGCGCATGAGCGTGGGCGCGATGATGATGGTGTAGATATCGATCACCGAAATCCCCGGCCGGAATGCTCCCGAATCCTGGCCGAGCATCAGTAGCTTCTCCATGTGCAGCATCGCCTGGGACTGATCCGCGAAGGGGCCGGAGAGCTCCATGTTGGCCTGATTCTGCTGGGATTCCATCACCAATAGCCGTGCAGCCAGTGGGTGTGCGGTGATTTGGTCATAGATCGCTTCCGCCATGGAGCGCATACCCTCCACCGGCACGGCGGTTTCGAGGGCCTGTTCATCAATGACTGGGCGCAGATCGGCGATGGCGCGCTGGATCACCCGCACATACAGCCCGCGCTTATCGCCAAAGTGATAGTGGATCATGCGCTTGGACATCCCAGACTCGCTGGCGATGGCCTTGAGTCGGGAATCTTTGAAGCCGTGCGTGGCGAATGTGCGCAGCGCTACCTTCACCACATGCTCCGGAGTGACCCCCTCCTCATTCTCTGGGGCGGTGGCCGCAGCGGAGTCCGCCTCGGGGGTGGTGGGTAGTGGCATGCTGCCGTCTTCGAAATTCAAGGGAGCGAGATCTTCTCCCGCATACACTGAGGACTGCGCGGCGTCCGCAGAGGTGTATTTATAGGGCGAGGAGTCAGATGTCATGATTGCGCGTTATCCTCCTTGAGATCGGGCCACTGACGTCCGTTCTGGGTGGGTCGTGCGGCCGTCACGTGCGGTGTTCCTTCAACTATTCAATCGTGCCCTCACGCTCCTCGCGGTGAAGCACAACGGGCAGGGGTGGTGTCCTTTCCACCCCAAATTATGGTACTACCCGCATATTCCTCCGACCGTGAGTACGAAGCTCATCACACCATTTAGGGGTTGGTATTCCCTCACCCGCGTGTGGTGTTAGATCCGTACTTTTTCGCTTATCGATGCTCACTCGGCGGGGCCAGCGGCATGCCCGTTTTATTGGCCTACACACAAGGGTTCGGACAGGAAAGTTCCGAGTTTGTGGTGTTTCCGTGGGTATTATCCCAGATTTCAGACATGTGATGTGTGCAATCAAACAAGCAAAACGCGATCGGACTCGCTATGCTGGGCTCAAAGTACTCTACTAAGAAAGGGCAAGGCCACATCATGTCCCAGTCCCCCAAGAAAATCGTCGTCACCGGTGCCGCCGGCCAGATCTCCTACTCCCTGCTGTGGCGCATCGCCAACGGCGATGTTTACGGCAAGGATGTTCCCGTGGAGCTGAAGCTCCTCGAGATTCCTGAGGCCGTCAAGGCCACGGAGGGCGTGGCCATGGAGCTGCTGGATTCCGCCTTCCCGCTGGTGAAGAACATCGACATCACCGATGACGCCGCTGTGGCCTTCGATGGTGCCAATGCAGCGTTCCTTGTGGGCGCCAAGCCGCGCGGCAAGGGCGAGGAGCGCTCCGCGCTGCTGCAGGCCAATGGCAAGATCTTTGGCCCGCAGGGCAAGGCTATTAACGATCACGCCGCTGATGATGTGCGCGTGCTCGTGGTGGGTAATCCGGCCAATACCAACGCCTTGATCGCCATGTCCGCCGCCAAGGATGTGCCCCACGAGCGCTTCAACGCCATGATGCGCCTGGATCACAACCGTTCCATCTCGCAGCTGGCCACCAAGCTGGACAAGGATGCCGCCGACTTCGAGAACATGGTTGTGTGGGGCAACCACTCCGCCACTCAGTTCCCGGACATCACCTACGCCACCGTGAATGGCGAGAAGGTCTCCGATCTGGTGGATCACGAGTGGTATGTCAACGAGTTCGTGCCGCGCGTGGCCAAGCGTGGCGCGGAAATTATCGAGGTGCGCGGTAAGTCCTCCGCTGCCTCCGCTGCCTCTTCCGCCATTGATCACATGCACGACTGGATCAACGGCACCAGCAGCTGGGCCTCCGCCGCCGTTCCGGGCACCGGCGCCTATGGCGTGCCCGAGGGTATCCTCGCCGGCCAGCCCACCATCTGCGAAAACGGTGAATGGAAGATCGTCGAGGGTCTCGACATCTCCGAGTTCCAGGCTGAGCGTATTGCCGCGAACGTTAAGGAGCTGCTCGGGGAGCGCGCCGCCGTGGAGAATGCCGGCCTGCTCTAACATCTCGTGCGCGCCATCGGGTGCGTTCTTCTGCTACCGCCAGGTTCCCCTATGTGGGGTCTGGCGGTTTTTGCTTGCTTCCCCCTCCTGCGGCGATGTACATTAAACAAAGTTAGCCAAACCTAAAAATAGGAGGACTAAGATGAGCGCCCCGACGCGCACCAGTGAGCTTCCGGTTGAGCGCTCGCTCAATAGCCACCACCTCTCCCCACATGAGTCCGCGGCCATTGCCGCAGCCTTCAAGGTCTTGGGTGATCCCACCCGCCTGCGCCTGCTCTCTCTCGTGGCCTCGGATAGCTCGATGTCCTCGGCGCAATTGGAAGAAATTCTGGAGATTTCCCAGCCCACAGTGAGCCATCACCTCAAGAAGTTGCACGAGGTAGGGCTCATTCATCGTTATCAGCAGGGTCGGCGGGTGCGCTACACCATTAGCGATGAGCAGTTCGCCCACTTGGCTCGTTTACTCATGCCTTAAAGGCTCGAGTGGGCGTCGATAAGCGACGGGCTAAGATGGGAGAAATACGAACGACTTCTATCTTGAAGGGGGAGTGCCAACCCGTATGGCCAACCGCAGCGAGCAGCTTCCAAAAAAATGGGACCCATCGACCGTTGAACCCGAGCTCTACCAGCGGTGGGTAGACGCCGGATACTTTACTGCGGATCCTGCCTCCGAGAAGCCGCCGTTTTCTATTGTGCTGCCGCCGCCGAACGTCACCGGCCAGCTCCACATGGGCCACGCGCTCGACCACACCCTGATGGACTCCATCGTGCGCCGCAAGCGCATGCAGGGTTATGAGGTGCTGTGGCTGCCAGGAATGGACCACGCGGGCATCGCCACCCAAACCAAGGTGGAGGCGATGCTCAAGGAAACCGAAGGTAAGGATCGCTTCGACTACAGCCGCGAGGAGTTTGTCGACAAAGTCTGGGAGTGGAAGCGCCAATACGGCGGCACCATTACCCGCCAGATGCGTGCCATCGGTGACTCCGTGGATTGGTCCAAGGAACGTTTCACCATGGACGAAGGGCTGTCCGAGGCGGTACAGACCATCTTCAAGCAGCTCTATGACGCTGGCATGATCTACCGTGCGAACCGCTTGGTGAACTGGTCGCCGGTGCTGGAGACAGCCGTGTCCGATATCGAGGTCGAGTACAAGGATGTGGAAGGCGAGCTCGTCTCCATGCGCTATGGCTCTCTCGACGATGCCGAGCCGCACGTCATTGTGGCCACCACCCGTGTGGAGACGATGCTCGGCGACGTCGCCGTGGCCGTTCACCCCGATGATGAGCGCTACCGCGATCTCGTCGGCACCACCTTGCCGCACCCCTTCCGTGATGATCTCTCCTTGCAGGTCATCGCAGATGATTATGTGGACCCGGAGTTCGGTACCGGTGCGGTGAAGATCACCCCGGCGCATGATCCCAATGACTATGAGATGGGCCTGCGCCACGACCTGGACATGCCCATCATCATGGACAAGAAGGGCCGCATCGCCGATACCGGCACCCAGTTCGATGGCCTGACCCGCGAAGAGGCCCGCGTGGCCGTGCGCGAGGCGCTCGCCGCCGAGGGGCGCATCGTCAAGGAAATCCGGCCCTATGTGCACTCCGTGGGCCACTCCGAGCGCAGCGGCGAGCCGATCGAGCCGCGCCTTTCTCAGCAGTGGTGGGTGAAGGTCGAGGAGCTGGCCCGCATGGCTGGCGATGCGATCCGCGAGGGCGATACCGTCGTGCACCCGACCTCCTTGGAGCCGCGCTACTTCGAGTGGGTCGACAATATGCACGATTGGTGTATCTCTCGCCAGCTGTGGTGGGGCCACCGCATCCCCATCTGGTACGGCCCCGAGGGCGATGTGCTCTGTCTCGGCCTGGGTGAGGAGGCCCCCGCAGGCTATGAGCAGGACCCCGATGTGTTGGACACCTGGTTCAGCTCGGCGCTGTGGCCGTTTTCCACCATGGGCTGGCCCGCCGATACCGAAATGCTGGCCAAGTTCTATCCCACCTCGGTACTGGTGACCGCCTATGACATCCTCTTCTTCTGGGTGGCGCGCATGATGATGTTCGGCACCTTCGCCGCCACCCAAACCAAGTTGGGTACCGCGACTGCGGGGCGTCCGCAGATTCCTTTCCGCGACCTCTACTTGCACGGCCTGGTGCGCGATGAGCGTGGCCGCAAGATGTCGAAGTCTTTGGGCAATGGCATCGATCCGATGGAGTGGGTGGAGCGCTTCGGCGCTGATGCACTGCGCTTCGCCCTCGCCCGCGGCGCCAACCCTGGAGTGGATCTGCCCTTGGGTGAGGATGCCGCACAGAGTGCCCGCAACTTCTCCACCAAGCTGTTTAACGCCACCCGCTTCGCGCTGATGAACGGCGCCGAGGTGGGCGAGCTTCCCGCGCGTGCCGAGCTGAGCGACGCCGACCGGTGGATCCTCGACCGCCTCAACGAGGTGGTAGGCGCCGTCAATCGCTATCTTGATGACTATCAATTCGCGAAGGCGAATGAGGAGCTCTACCACTTCACCTGGGACGAGCTCTGCGACTGGTACCTCGAGATCGCCAAGGTGCAGATCCCGCGCGATAACGACACCGCCAGCGAGGCCGAGCGTCACCGTGGCGCCATCACCCAGCGGGTCCTGGGCCACGCCCTCGATACTGTGCTGCGGCTGCTGCACCCCACCATGCCTTTCGTCACCGAGGTGCTGTGGACCGCGCTCACTGATGGCGAGAGCCTCGTGGTGGCGTCTTGGCCGGAGGCCGAGGAGCAGGCCAGCGATGAGACCGCGCAGCGTCGCATCGACGATACGGTCAAACTCATCACGGAGATCCGTCGTTTCCGCTCCGATCAAGGAGTCAAGCCCTCGCAGAAGGTGCCGGCCCGGGTGGACTTCGCCCGTGCCGACCTCGATAACCAGCGTGAAGTTATCACCTCCCTGGCGCGTCTCGATGCCCCAGGTGAGGGCTTCAACGCCAGCGCCAGCGTGGAGGTACGTCTCAGTGCCGCCACCGTCAGCGTGGACCTCGACACCTCCGGTACCGTGGACACTGCGGCCGAGCGCAAGCGCTTGGAAAAGGATCTGAAGAACGCCGAGAAGGAACTCGAGACCACCGCGAAGAAGCTGGGCAATGAGAACTTCCTCGCCAAGGCCCCCGAGGCCGTGGTGGAGAAGATTCGTGCCCGCCAGCAGGTGGCTCGCGAAGAGTTCGACCGTATTAGCAAGCGACTTGAGCAGCTCTCATGACTGATCATGAAGAATTCGGAGAACTAGAACTCTCCGAGACCGGGTTGAGTTTGCCTATCGACGTCAACCAAGAGGTAGAGCAGCCGGAATCCCAGGAGATCACGCCTGAGGATATGCAGGCGCTCGCCGCCTGTGAGGCGGAGCTGGATCTGCGCTGGCCAGAAACCAAGCTAGATCCCAGCCTAGAGCGCATCGAAAAGCTCATGGATCTGCTGGGCTCGCCGCAGCGCAGCTATCCCACCATTCACGTGGCGGGCACCAATGGCAAAACCTCCACGGTGCGGATGATTGAATCATTGCTGCGTGCGTTTCATCGGCGTACCGGCCGCACGACCAGCCCGCATCTGCAGCTGGTGACCGAGCGCATCGCCATCGACGGCCAGCCGATCCATCCGCGCGACTATGTGCGCACCTGGGAAGAGATCAAGCCCTACGTGGAGATGGTGGACGCCTCCTCGGAGGTGCCCATGTCCAAGTTCGAGGTGCTCACCGCCATGGCCTATGCGGCCTTCGCCGACGCCCCCGTGGACGTCGCCGTGGTGGAGGTGGGCATGGGCGGCCGCTGGGATGCCACCAACGTGATCAACGCGGATGTGGCCGTGATTATGCCCATCGGGATCGATCACACGGACTATCTCGGCGACACCCTCGAGGAGATCGCCGGAGAGAAAGCCGGCATTATCAAGCCCCGCTGGGATGCCTCCGACTTGCTCACCTCGCCCGACAATGTGGTGGTTGTGGGCAATCAGGAGCCTGCGGCGATGGACGTGGTGCTGCAGCGCGCCGTGGAATCCGATGCCGCCGTGGCTCGGTATGGTCACGAGTGCGGTGTGCTCAGCTCCACGGTGGCTGTGGGCGGTCAAGACATCAGCATTCGCGGCCTGGCAGGGGATTATGAGGATATTTTCCTACCGCTATCGGGTGCCCACATGGCGCACAACGCCGCCTGCGCTTTAGCCGCCGTGGAGGCGTTCTTCGGTGCCGGCCCGGGACGCGCCCTCGATCTGAATACGGTGCGCGAGGGCTTCGGCACGGTCAGTTCCCCTGGTCGTTTGGAGCGCGTGCGTTCCACCCCGAGCGTGTTCGTGGATGCCACCCACAACCCGCATGGCGCGGCAGCGCTGGCGCAGGCGCTCGACCGCGACTTCAACTTCCGCCGCCTCGTCGGCGTGCTCGGGATTCTCGGAGATAAGGACGCTCGCGGTCTGATGCAGGCCGTGGAGCCAGTGCTGGATGAGGTGGTCATTACCCAGAACACCTCGCCGCGGGCCAGCGATGTCTATGAGCTCGCGGAGACCGCCCGCGAAATCTTCGGGGAAGAGCGCGTGCATGTGGCCGAGCAGCTGCCCACCGCCGTCGAGCTGGCTATCGAGTTGGCCGAAGACACCGGCGAGGTAGGGGAGATGGTCTCTGGCTCCGGTGTAGTGATTACCGGATCGGTGGTTACCGCTGGGGAGGCCCGCGCCCTGTTTGGAAAGGAACCAACATGAGCAAGAACGTGGAATACGGTCCGCTCGGTCCAGGCCACGCCCCCGATAAAGACCCCATGAAGGGGCTGCGCGGGGTGATGGCGGGCATTTTGAGCATGGAGTCCATCTCTTTGCTGCTGGTGCTCACCGTGATCCTGCGCGTGGATGGCGGCTCCTATTGGACCACCTTCAATTGGGTATATGTGAGCGCGGTAGGCGTGGCACATATGGTGCTGGCCTTCATGATGAAAGCCCGCTGGGCGCTGCCCGCCATTTGGGTGCTCCAAATCTTTGCCCTCGCAGGGATCATCGTGCACGTGTCCATGGGCATCATGGCCCTAGTCTTCATCGTGGTGTGGGCCTATGTGTTCTACCTGCGCAAGAACATTCTTGAGCGGATGCGGCGTGGCTATCTCGCCAGCCAGCACACCTAAAGCGGTCGAGACCTATGCGTAATTCCCAACGCGATCTCTATCAGCTCATCGGCCTATCGGCGCTGATCGTAAGCGCCTCAGTGCTCGGGGCGCATCCCCTCATTACCCTGGCGTTATTGGTGCTCATGCCGGTGATACTCGCCGCATGGACGCGGCACCGCCGAGAAGAGCAACGCGGCATCATTCGGCTGTCTCGGCAGCAGCGGAAGCAGCTGGCACAGCTCGACGATCCTGCTGCGGCCACCCGCCTCGCGTATTGGTTTCCCGGCGCCGGGGCCAAGACGGTCAAAGCCGCCCTCGATAAGGAGAGACATGAATAAAGAAATAATGATCAGCCTCCTCGGAGTGGTGATCACTGCCATCGGGGTGGTGCTCATGCTTATCGACGGCAACTTCGGTGGCTGGATGTTTATCGCCAGCCTTATCCTGCTGGTGATCTTCGCGGTCACCTCATGGTCGCAGTACACTCGGGCGAAGAACCCGCGCCCCGTGGAACTCGGCGTGGAGCAGCGTCGGCATGTGCGTGAGCTCAAGGCCACGGATACCGCGGCCGCCGTCAAACAGGTGCGGCGCTATGACCGCCGGGTCACACTCCAGGAGGCCATCGACTACGTCGACGGGCTCTGACCTGCATTCATGCCGGCGGTGGGGAGGATTCTGCCCGCGCGCGATCCTGGTGCATTAGAGTAGGAAACCATGACTGAACGTACACTCATCCTGATTAAGCCCGACGGTGTGAACCGTGGACTGGTGGGCGAGATTATCGCCCGTATCGAGCGCAAAGGCCTGAAGTTCGCGGCACTGGATCTGCGCGTCGCCGATAAGGAGACCGCCGAGAAGCACTATGCAGAGCACTCCGATAAGCCTTTCTTCGGCGAGCTGGTGGACTTCATCACCTCCGCACCGCTGATCGCTGGTGTGGTGGAGGGGCCCCGCGCCATCGAGGCATGGCGCCAGCTGGCCGGCGGCACCGATCCGGTGTCCAAGGCCGCCCCGGGCTCCATCCGTGGCGACTACGCCCTGGAGGTAGCCGAGAACGTGGTGCACGGTTCCGACTCTCCCGAGTCCGCCGAGCGTGAGATCTCCATCTGGTTCCCGAACCTCTAAACCCCGCGCTTCATACGTACAGCCCTCCCCGCCGATCGGCAGGGAGGGCTGTAGGCGTCTGTGGGCTAATCTAGGGCGGCGCGGATGGCCTCCACGGACGCCCGAGCATCGCCGAGCAGCATATCGGTGTTGTCTTTGTAGAACAGCGGGTTGGGCACTCCGGCGTAGCCGGCACCCATGGAGCGTTTGAACACCACCACGCGTTGTGCCTCCCATACTTTGAGCACCGGCATGCCGGCGATGGGGGAGCCCGGCTCATAGGCGATGGGATTCACGGTGTCATTAGCGCCGATCACCAACACCACATCCACATCAGCGAAGTCATCATTGACTTCGTCCATCTCCAGCACGATGTCATAGGGCACCTTGGCCTCGGCGAGGAGGACATTCATATGCCCGGGCAGACGCCCCGCCACGGGGTGAATGCCGAACCGCACCTCCACGCCACGCTCCCGCAGGGCGGCGGTGAGCGCGGCCACCGGGTACTGGGCTTGGGCCACCGCCATGCCATAGCCGGGGGTGATCATCACCGTGCGTGCAGTGGCCAGCATCTCCGCCACCTCCTCGGGGGTGGTCTCCGTATGTGCACCCATGTCCTGCTGCGCCCCAGAGCTGGCCGATTCGGCGCCGAAACCGCCGAGGATCACCGAGATGAAGGAGCGATTCATCGCCTGGCACATGATGTAGGAGAGATAGGCGCCGGAGGAGCCGACGAGCGCGCCGACAATAATGAGCAGGTTATTGCTCAGCATGAAGCCGGCGGCTGCGGCAGCCCACCCAGAGTAGGAGTTGAGCATGGATACCACCACGGGCATATCGCCGCCGCCGATCGCCGCCACCAGGTGCAGGCCGAGGACGAGCGCGAGGATCGTCACCAGCAGCAGCGCTAACCATGCCCACACCGAGTGGGACTCACCGATGCGGATAAACACCACCGTCGCCAGCAGCGCGAGCACTAGGATCGCCAGGTTGATCATGTTGCGGCCGGGCAGCTCCAGCGGTGCACCCTTCATGCGTGCGGAGAGCTTGAGATAGGCCACGATGGAGCCGGTGAAAGTGACGGCACCGATAAAGATGCCCACGCTCACCTCGGCCAAGTGGAAGCGAAGCATGTCCGTGGGCACCGCATGGGCGTGCAGATAGGAATTGAATCCGATGAGTACCGCGGAGAGGCCAACGAAACTGTGCAGGGCGGCGATGAGTTCAGGCATGCCGGTCATCTCCACCTTATTCGCCCGCACCCAGCCGATGAGCCCGCCGAGCGCCATGGCCATGACCACCAGCAGCAAGGTAATTAGGGGAGAGCGGTAGTGGACGGGGTCAGCGGTGGAGTTCATCAATGCTTGGGCGATCGTGGCAAGTACCGCGATGGTCATGCCGAGGGCACCGAAGCGATTACCACGGGCTGCGGTGCTTTGTCGCGATAGTCCCGCCAGCGCGAGAATAAAGAGCAGCGCCGCCGCCAGATACGCGACCTGGGTGATGCGATCGATAAGAAGTGCGCTATCCATTGTCTACCCCTCCTGCCGGAACATGGTGAGCATGCGGGAGGTTACGCGGAACCCGCCGAAAATATTGATCGAGGCCACCATGATGGCCACAAAGGACAAGGCCGATACCAGCACATTCGTGGACCCCACTTGCAGGATTGCGCCGAGAATCACAATGCCGGAGATCGCATTGGTCTCACTCATCAGTGGTGTGTGCAGCGAGTGCGTGACTGCGGTAATTACATAAAAGCCCACCACGATCGCGAGCAGCAGCACGATATAGTGCGAGGCCACCGCGAGCGGACTGGACAGTACCAATGCCACCGCCGCCACGGCACCGAGGAGATACCAGAGGCGAGAGGAGGCCGTCTTCGGTTCTTCTGCATGCTCTGCCGGCGTCGCTTCCGCCGCGGGCGCCTGCGGCGTGTGGGATACCGTCACGGGCGGCGGTGGCCAGTAGATCTGGTTGTCGTAGGTGACGGTGATGGCGCGGATAATCTCATCCTCAAGATCCAAGGCAATCTGGCCGTTGCGTTCGGGGCAGAGCAGGCCGAGGAGATTGACGATATTTTGGCCATAGAGCTGGCTGGCCTGCGCGGGCAGGCGGCCTGCGAGATCCTTGAAGCCCAGGATGGTAACTCCGCCCGCTGTGGTCACGACTTCTCCGGGGCGGGTGAGTTCGCAGTTGCCGCCACTGGCGGCGGCCATATCCACGATCACGCTGCCGGGGGCCATCTGTGCCACATCCTCACCCCGCAGCAGGATCGGGGCGCGCCGGCCTGGGATGCTGGCGGTGGTGATAACGATATCGGCGCCGGCGGCTTCTCGGGCGTAGAGCTGGGCGGCGGCCTCGGCCTGGGCGGAGGTCATCTCCTTGGCGTAGCCATCCGTGGAGGTCTCCGCGGCCACGGGGATGGGCACAAACTCGGCCCCCATAGACTCCACTTGCTCGGCCGTTTCGGGCCGCAGATCAGTAGCGCGCACGATCGCGCCCATCGAGTGGGCGGTGCCGATGGCGGCAAGTCCCGCCACGCCGGCACCGATGACGTAGACGGTGGCCGGCGGCATCTTGCCGGCGGCGGTGACTTGGCCGGTGAAGAGCCGACCAAAGGCGGTGGCCGCCTCAATCACGGCGCGATAGCCGGCAATATTGGCCATGGAGGAGAGGACATCCATGGACTGGGCGCGAGAGATACGAGGAATAGCATCCATCGCGAGCGCGGTGATGCCGCGTTCGCTCAGATACGTGAGTACATCCTCATTGCGGGCGGGGTCCATGCGGGCGATGAGCGTGGCCCCCGCCCGCAGGGCGCTGAGCGATTCGTGGTCCGGGGTATCGAGGCACGTGACGATGTCTGCATGCCACACGTCCTCTCCCACCAGCTGTGCCCCAGCCTGCTCATACAGCTCGTCCGGATAGGCGCTGGCCACACCGGCGCCCCGCTGAACCTGCACCTCAAAGCCCTTTTTTAAGAGCTTGGCTACGGTATCAGGGGTGGCGGAGACGAGGGGCTGTGCGGGATCGGTCTCCCGCGGGATACCTATCAGCATGACGCTGTTTCTCCTCACCTTGATGCAATTTGTTGAATTTCTCTTTAGATTAACGCGGGCGTGAAGAGGATCCCTACCTCCATGGCTGTGTTACCTGCCACACATGTGTTCGGTTCGGGCGATCTGCAACGCCGGGTCGGTCTAACTCCAAGGGTGGGGTCGGGGATGTGCCACAATAGGAAGGCGGAGATTTCACCAAGCAATAACTTCACACCGAACTTTCATCCCCATCTGAATCGCGCGTGGTCGAGCCGAGCTCCCTCGCGGATTCGCATAAAGGAGTAGAACGTGGCCGAAAAGCCCAACACAACTGAACTTGATGTCAACCAGCTAGGGGAGCGAACCCGAGTCTTTGCCATGGCGAAGATGCTGGGCATGAGCTCCAAGGAACTCATCATTGAGCTGGACAAGATCGGACTGGTCAAGGTGGCGCAGTCCTCGCTCACCAAGGACGAGGCCGCCCAGCTGCTCGAGGCCCTCCGCAGCGACACCCCGGATCCGGAGCCAGAAAACGGGGAGGAATCCCCGGAGGTGCGGATCCGTAAGCGCGTGGAAAACAACGTGAAAAACGAGATCAGCCAGATCGAAGAAAAAGTGGACAAGCAGCTCGCGAGCTACGCCTCCGAGGAGCTCCTTGAGGAGATCGTCCCCGAGATCACCCCAGCGCCGGAGGATCCTTCCGCCGCAGCGGCACCCATGCCGCTGTTCATCCCTCCCGCCGTCGACGCCGCTGCGCCGGAGGAGGCCGCACCTGCTGCGGAGAAGGAGAAGCCTCGCCGCGAGGACAAGCCGCGCGAGCGCAAGTCCCGCAAGTCGAATGAGGACAAGCGCGAGGATAAGCCGGCAAAGTCCAAGAAGTCGCCGCAGAAGGACGCCGATCCCGAACCGATTGATGAACCCAAGGCCATCAAGGGCTCGACCCGTTTGGAGGCGCAGCGTCGCCGCCGGAGTGAGCGTCGAGAAGCGCGCAAGAATGAACGCCACATCGTCAGCGAGGCCGAGTTCTTGGCGCGTCGCGAGTCCGTGGAGCGCACCATGGTGGTGCGGGAAAAGGAGCGCACCGATCACCCAGGGCGGGTGACGCAGGTGGGCGTGCTGGAAGACGGCATGCTGGTGGAACATTTTGTGACCTCCGATACCCAGTCCTCGATGGTGGGCAATATTTATTTGGGCCGCGTCCAAAATGTGCTGCCCAGCATGGAGGCCGCGTTCATCGACATCGGCAAGGGCCGCAATGGTGTGCTCTACGCCGGTGAAGTGGATTGGCGCGCCGCCGGCCTCGGCGGGCGTCGTCGCACCATCGAACACGCTCTCAAGAGCGGCGATCAGGTGCTCGTGCAGGTAGTGAAGGACCCGATCGGGCACAAGGGTGCACGCCTCTCCACCCAGATCTCGCTGGCCGGTCGATTCTTGGTGTATGTCCCGGGTGGTCGTACTGCAGGTATTTCCCGCAAGCTGCCCGCCCCGGAACGGGCACGGCTGAAGGATATTCTCAAGCGCGTTGTTCCCGAGCAAGGTGGGGCCATCATCCGCACCGCTGCGGAAGGGGTGAGCGAGGAGGCCATCGCTGCTGATGTGGCCCGCCTGCACGCCCAGTGGGAGCAGATCGATGAGCGCACCAAGAAGGAGAAGTCCTCCAAGGGCGCGAAGCCAGTCGCCATGTATGAAGAGCCCAACATGCTGGTGAAGGTGATCCGCGACCTCTTCAATGAAGACTTCTCCCACCTCGTGGTGGATGGTTCGAAGGCGTGGAACACCGTATACGCCTATGTGCACTCCGTGGCCTCCGACCTGGAGGACCGCATGGAAAAGTATGACCCCAACAAGCACGGTGGGGTGGATGCCTTCGAGCACTACCGCGTGGATGAGCAGCTCTCCAAGGCCCTCTCCCGCAAGGTGTGGCTGCCGTCTGGCGGCACTCTAGTGATCGATCGCACCGAAGCCATGACCGTGGTGGATGTGAACACCGGAAAGTTCACCGGCACCGGCGGCAACCTCGAGGAAACCGTCACCCAGAACAACCTCGAGGCTGCGGAGGAGATCGTGCGCCAAATGCGGCTGCGTGACCTCGGCGGCATGATCGTGGTGGACTTCATCGATATGGTCCTGCCCGAGAACCAGGATCTCGTGTTGCGCCGCCTCAAGGAGGCACTGGGCCGGGACCGTACCCGCCACCAGGTGTCCGAGGTGACCTCGCTGGGTCTGGTGCAGATGACCCGCAAGAAGCTGGGTACCGGTCTGCTTGATACCTTCGCCACCGAGTGTGAGCACTGTGATGGCCGTGGCCTGATTATTCACACCGACCCGGTCGAGCAGAGCGAGCAGCCGGCGCACAAGCCTCGCCGCCGCGGCGATAAGTCCGATCGCTCCGAGCGTCGCGAGAAGAACGAGAAGAACGACAAGCAAGACAAGAAGCACTCCTCCCACGATCCGGCTTCGCACCCCGCAGCCCTCGCGATGCACCGCGAGGAGGAGTCGGAGAAGAGCATCGAGGAGCTTGCCGACGCCGTCATCTCGCTCAATTCCCAAGCGGATAACGCGGAGGACTCGGCGGAGAACGCTGAGCGCGAAGAGAAATCCGAGAAGCGTCAGCGCCGCGGCCGTCGCCGCAGCACCAAGCGCACGAACACGAAGCGTTCTGCCGATAATAAGGACTCTGCCCAGGCTGAGGAGCCTGCTAAGAAGAAGCGCTCCGAGAAGAAGCGTGCCGAAGAGAGCAGCGCCGAGGATGTGCAGGCCATCGCCGCCAAGGCGGTCCACACCGCCGATGCGGAAGACCCGGACGAGCCCTCGGGCGCGGACTACACCCCAGCCAGCTTCGACGAGGCCATGGCGGAGTTCGAACGCTCCCCGCGCCGCAAGCGTGCTACCCGCGGGAACTCCCGCTCGGATCACGCGCCCAAGCGAGAGGACTTCGTGCCTACCCAGCCTAGCGCTGATAAGGCCGAGGAGGCCGAGGAGGCAGCGGACTCGCGTGACTCACGCGACTCCGGTGATGGCTCCCGTCGCCCGTCCTCGCGGCGCAGCCGCGGCGGCAGGCGCCGTAGCTCCACTCGGGGCGCTCGCTCCGAGGAGAGCCGTAGCCCCGCCCCGCAGTCCGAGCCGGCCCCATCCGAGTCGCAGCAGCACGCGGATAAGGACGAATCCGAGGACTCCTCCCCGCGCCGGCGGCGTGGTCGTCGCCGGGTGGTGCGCAAGAACAGCCGTGCGGAGCAGGCACCCGCGCGGGAGCAGGCGTCGGAGAAGCGCCAGTCCGAGAAGCGACAGCCGGAGAAGCGCCAGGCGGCGTCGACAAGCAAGGGTCGGAGGCGCCGCGCGACACGCCGGAGCACAAACAAAAAGTAGCGGTTTGTGTTTTGCTAGCCGATAAAGGTAGTCTTGGACAGTCGCTGTTCGCAGTGCGTTCAGCATGAAATAAAGTACAAGTCCTTAAATCGGGCGCCTCGAGTGCCCGAGCCGAGTTTTTAGAAAAAGGGGTAGCCCTCCTATGTACGCGATCGTCAAGACCGGCGGCAAGCAGTACAAGGTTGCCGAAGGTGACCTCGTCAAGGTCGAGAAGATCGAGGGTGAGCCGGGTTCGTCCGTGGCTCTCACCCCGGTTCTTCTCGTCGACGGCGCCGATGTGACCACCGACGCCGACAAGCTTGCCAAGGTGGAAGTTTCCGCGGAGATTATCGAGCACGTCAAGGGCCCGAAGATCCGTAACCTGAAGTACAAGAACAAGAGCCGTTACATGAAGCGTCAGGGTCACCGTCAGAACCTGACCGTTATCAAGATTAGCGGCATCAAGTAGGCCGAGAAGGCTTAAAGGAGAAAAACCGTCATGGCACACAAGAAGGGTGCATCCAGCTCCAGCAACGGTCGTGACTCCGAAGCAAAGCGCCTCGGCGTGAAGCGCTTCGGCGGCCAGAAGGTGAACGCAGGCGAGATCCTCATCCGTCAGCGCGGCACCAAGTTCCACCCCGGCGAGAACGTCGGCCGCGGTGGCGACGACACCCTGTTCGCTCTTGCAGCAGGCTCCGTCGAGTTCACCACCAAGCGCAACCGTCGCATGGTGAACATCGTTCCGACCGAAGCTGCCTAAAGCTTGTAGAGCTTGAGATCTAGGCCGCTTGTTTCCCCGCACGGGGAGGCAGGCGGCTTTAATCATTCTCCGGTAGGCTACTCGCGGCGCTAGGGCAGGCTGGAGGTGTCGCGCGTGCTCTCCGCAACGGGGATCGTGTGGATTGCTGCGGCTGTGAGTTACAATCAGGTGCTTAATCTTCCTCGATCTAAAGGACCACATGAACCGTTTCGTAGACCGCGTTGTGCTGCACCTGCAGGCTGGTGACGGCGGGCATGGCTGTGCTTCTGTGCACCGCGAAAAGTTCAAGCCTCTCGGTGGGCCGGACGGCGGCAATGGCGGGCACGGCGGAGACATCATCCTTGAGGTCTCTGACCAAGCCCACACCCTGCTCGATTTCCACTATCGCCCCCACCTGAAGGCTTCCCGCGGCAACAATGGCGCTGGCGATCACCGCAATGGCGCCCGCGGTGAGGACCTCGTGCTCGAGGTGCCGCCGGGCACCGTCGTGCTCAATGAGGACGGAGAGGTGCTGGCGGATCTGGTGGCCGTGGGTACCCGCTTCGTGGCCGCCTCGGGCGGCTTCGGTGGTCTCGGCAATGCGGCGCTGGCTAATAAGCAGCGCAAGGCCCCGGGTTTTGCGCTGAAGGGTGAGCCAGGGGAGCAACGCGATCTGATCCTAGAGCTCAAGTCCATGGCAGACGTGGGACTCGTGGGCTTTCCCTCTGCCGGTAAGTCGTCGTTGATCTCGGTGCTCTCCGCGGCACGGCCCAAGATTGGTGATTACCCCTTTACCACCCTGCAGCCCAATCTCGGGGTGGTAGACATGGGCAATGATTCCTTCACTATCGCGGATGTGCCGGGGCTGATCCCGGGCGCCTCCGAGGGCAAGGGCCTTGGCCTCGACTTTTTGCGCCATATTGAACGCACCGCCGTGCTCGCCCATGTGGTGGACCTTGCCACGCTCGAGCCTGGGCGCGATCCGGTTTCAGATATCGAGGCGCTGGAGAATGAGCTGGCCGCCTACCAGTCGGTGCTCGATCATGACACCGGCTTGGGCGATCTGCGCGAACGCCCCCGCGTAATCATCTTGAACAAGGCCGATATCCCCGAGGCGCGGGAGCTGGCCGAGTTTGTGATGGAGGATCTCTGCGAGGCCTTCGGCTGGCCGGTGTTTATCATCTCCGCCGTGGCGCATCAGGGCCTCGACCCGCTGCGCTATCGCCTCATGGAGCTGGTGAAGGAGCACCGGAAGAAGCATCCGAAGCAGCGCCAACAGCGCACCGTGGTGCGCCCCGTTGCGGTGGACGCCCATAAGAAGGATGATTTCCGCGTGGTGGCCGATCCGAATAACCCCGGCGGCTACGAGGTGCTGGGCGAGAAGCCGCGCCGCTGGATTCAGCAAACCGACTTCGAGAACGACGAGGCGGTGGGCTATCTCGCGGATCGTCTGGCCAAGTTGGGTGTGGAGGATGCCTTGTATAAGATGGGCGCCCGCGAGGGGGCCGAGGTGACCATTGGTGAGATCACCTTCGAGTGGGAGCCGCTGACCACCGCTGGAGTCAGTGACACCGGTTCCCCAGCTACCGCCCGTGGCACCGATGCCCGCATTGGGCGCTCCACCCGTTCTACCGCCGCAGAGCGTAAGCGCGCCTCCCAAGCGCGCCGCGGCCTGATCGATGAGTTCGACTTTGGTGACGAAGAAGCCTCCCGCGACCGCTGGGAGGGTTAGGAATAGATGAACGAAGATACACTGCTGCCCACTACCCCCTATGCCCTGCAGGACACCCCGCCGGCTGAGTTTCCGCCCGCTGGGATACCGGAGACGGTGCTCGACGAACCCGCTGGAGAAGGACTGCGTGGGGAGATTGCCAAGGCCAAGAAGATCGTGGTCAAGCTGGGCAGCTCCTCGGTGACAGACGAGAACTATGCGGTCTCGGCGGAGAAGATCAACCGTTTCGTGGATGCCTGCCAAGCCCGCATGGAGGCTGGCACCGATGTGATTATCGTCAGTTCCGGTGCAGTGGCCGCCGGCATGGCCCCCATGGGCCTAAAAAGCCGGCCGGGAGATCTGGCCACCAAGCAGGCCGCCGCCTCGGTGGGCCAGGTGCACTTGGCCTATCAGTGGGGTCGCTCCTTCGCCCGCTATGGCCGCACTACCGGCCAGGTACTGCTCACCGCCTCCGACGCAGCTGAGCGTTCCCGCGCCCGCAACGCTCAGCGCACCGTGGAGCGGCTGCGGCAGCTGCGCTGTGTGCCCATCATCAACGAAAACGATACGGTGGCTACCTCCGAGCTGCGCTTCGGCGATAATGATCGCCTGGCCGCGATCGTCGCCCACCTCATCAGGGCTGATGCGCTGGTGCTGCTCTCGGATGTGGATGGCCTCTATGACCGCAACCCCACCGAGCCCGGAGCACAGTTTGTCTCCGATGTCACCGGGCCGGAGGATCTCGCCGGGGTTGTAGCCGGCGATGGCGGCAAGGTGGGTACCGGCGGCATGGCCTCCAAGGTATCGGCTGCCCGGCTCGCTTCCCGCGGTGGTATCCCCGTCCTGCTCGCCAGCGCCGATAACATCGGCCCGGCACTCGCCTCCGCCCAGGTGGGAACGGTGTTCCACCCTGAGCAGGGACGCTTGAAAGCCTGGAACTTCTGGGCGCTCTATGCCGCGGATGTCTCTGGCGTGGTGCGCGTAGACGAGGGGGCGGCGCGCGTGGTGCAGCGTGGCGGTTCCTCGCTTTTGGCAGTGGGCATAACCGAGGTGGATGGCGAGTTCCGCTCCGGCGACATCGTGGAAATCCAGGACCCCAAGGGCACCACCATTGCCCGCGGTGAGGTCTCCTATGATGCTAAGACCCTGCATGGAATGCTGGGCAAGCACACCCACGAGCTGCCGGAAGGAATGAAGCGACCGGTGATCCACGCGGATTACCTGTCGAGCTATTCCTCACATGCGTAGGGTGGGGTGCATGAAATATGCAATGGGACCTACGCACTGGGACACCGTAGAAGAACAACTCGCTGCCGTCGGTGGTGAATTGACCGACGATCTCTCCGAGGCAGAGCTGCTCGTGTACAACGGTTCGGCCGAGGATTTTCCCGAGCTGCCCGACTCCGTGAAGTGGGTGCAGTTTGGGCTCGCCGGTATTGATGCCTACTTCACGCATGGTGTTATCGATGGATCGCGCCGCTACTCTAATTGCTCCGGCACCTTCGCCCGCCCAGTGGCGGAGTCCGCCGTGGCGCTCTTGCTGGCCCAATTGCACCAGCACACCCCGGTGGCCCGCGCCCAGTCGTGGAGCTGCCAGAAAGAGGTGGATAGCGCCACCCGCTGGCTCTTTGACAGCACCGTGAGCATCATCGGCGCCGGCGGTATCGGTCGCGAGCTGGTGCCCATGCTCAAAGGCTTCGGCTGCACTGTCCTCGCGGTCAATAATTCAGGCAATCCCGTGGAGGGGGCCGATAAGACCTATTCCTCGGAGCATCGCGATGAGGTGCTGGCTTCCTCGGACGCGGTGATTCTCGCCGCCCCGCTCACAGACGACACCCACCACATGATCAACGAGCGCACCTTAAAGCTCATGCCCGAGCATGCGGTGCTCATCAACGTTGGCCGCGGCCCGCTCGTAGATAGCGATGCCCTAGTGGATGCCCTAAAGCGCGGGGAGATCGCCGGCGCCGGACTCGATGTGACGGAGCCGGAGCCGCTGCCGGATGGCCACCCCCTGTGGGCGATGGAGCAGGTGGTGATCACCCCCCACACCGCCAATACGAAGGACTCGATTCGCCGGCTCATCGCGCCCCAGATCGTGGAGAATTTCACCGCCTATCAGGCGGGGGAGACCATGCCCACCGAGGTGACGGTGGATCAGGGCTATTAGTGGCCTGCCACGCTGCTGTGGTTGCGAGATGGCGTCGTCAAGCGTCAGTGCACGCTAGAGTTGTGAGCTATGAACGCAGATACAACGACTTTGGAACTAGCCCGCGCCGCGCGTGAGGCAAGCACGACCATCGCGCAGCTGCGCACCCCAGCGAAGGATGAGGTGCTGCTGGCTGCCGCCGCGGCCCTCGAAGAGCGCGCCGAGGAGATTATTGCCGCCAATGAGCGCGACCTTGAACGGGAACGCGCCGCCGGCACCTCGGAGGCGCTGCTCGACCGCCTCGCTCTGAGCACCGAACGCATTACGGGCATCGCCGATGGCCTGCGCCAGGTGGCGGCACTGAGCGATCCCGTAGGGGAGATCACCCGTGGCCACACCCTGCCGAATGGGCTGGTACTCAGCCAAGTGCGGGTGCCGCTCGGAGTGATTGGCATGGTGTATGAGGCGCGCCCGAATGTCACCGTTGATGCCTTTGGCCTGTGCCTGAAATCCGGCAACGTGGCGCTGCTGCGCGGCTCTAAGTCCGCGGTGGAGTCCAACCGGGCGCTAGTGGCCATCCTGCAGGATGTGCTCGCCGCGCATGATCTGCCGCGTGCCGCCGCGCAGCTTGTGCCCTGCGAGAGCCGTGAGAGCGTTACTGAACTTATTACTGCTCGTGGGCTGGTGGATCTGGTGATCCCGCGTGGCGGGGCCGGCCTGATCAATGCCGTGGTCACCGGTGCCACGGTGCCCACCATCGAAACCGGCACGGGCAACTGCCACCTCTATATCGATGCCTCGGCGGATCTGGAGCAGGCCATCGCCTTGCTACTCAATGGCAAAACCCGTCGGGTAAGCGTGTGCAACGCAACCGAGACCGTGCTTATCGACGCCGCCCTCGACACCTCCAGCCGTCGTGCCATCATCGACGCCCTTGTGGCTGCTGGGGTGCGCGTGCACGCCGATGAGCAGCTACTGGATCTCAATGATGAGGCCGTGGCCGCCACAGAGGAGGACCTAGACACCGAGTATCTCTCCATGGACATCACTGCCGTGGTGGTGGAAGGTGTTGCCGGGGCAATCGAGCACATCCGCGCCCACTCTTCAGGCCACACCGAGGCCATTGCCGCCCAGGACAGCGGCGTGGTGGAACGCTTCGGCCGCGAAGTGGACTCCGCAGCGGTGATGCTCAACGCCTCTACCGCCTTTACCGATGGCGAGCAGTTCGGCTTCGGCGCGGAGATCGGAATCTCTACCCAGAAGCTGCACGCTCGCGGCCCCGTGGGGCTGCCGGAGCTGACCTCCACCAAGTGGATTGTGCGTGGGGAAGGCCACACCCGTCCGTGAGCGCCCCTGCACGTATCGGAATCATGGGCGGCACCTTTGACCCGATTCACCACGGCCACCTCGTGGCCGCCAGCGAAGTGGCCGATCGTTTCCAGCTGGACCAAGTGCTTTTTGTGCCCACCGGCCAGCCCTGGCAAAAAGCCGGGCGCGATGTCTCTGATGCGGAGGATCGCTACCTGATGACGGTGATCGCCACCGCCTCCAATCCACGCTTCGCGACCTCGCGGGTGGATATCGACCGCGGTGGGAGCACCTATACCATCGACACCCTGCATGATCTGCGGGCCCAGTTTCCCCGCGCCGAGCTCTTCTTTATTACCGGCGCGGATGCCTTGGCGAAGATCGTCACCTGGCGGGACTGGGAGGAGATGTTCAACCTTGCGCACTTCGTGGGGGTTAGCCGCCCGGGCTATGAGCTGGAGGAGGACATTCTTCCCGAAGTGGATCATGAGCACCTGTCCATCGTGGAAATTCCCGCAATGGCGATCAGCTCCACCGATTGCCGCGCCCGAGCGCGGGCCGGCCGGCCGGTCTGGTACCTTGTGCCGGATGGAGTGGTGCAATACATAGCCAAGCGGCAGCTTTATCGGCCTGAGGGGCGGGATCGTTTATCGCAGCCGTCCTATGATGGCGCAGGCGCTGTTGAGGGCGGCGTGGGCGGCCCAGGCACGGAAACTCACGCCGAGGGCAGTCGATAGATTACGGTAGAAGAAGAATTTTAAAGGAGTTTTATTAAGTGACAGCACGAGAATCCGCCATTAAGTACGCGTCGATCGCAGCGCTTGCTGCCAGCGAGAAGCTGGCCGAAGAGATCGCCGTGATCGATGTGTCCGAGCGCCTCGCCATTACTGAGTGTTTTGTGATCGCCAGCGCCGATAACGAGCGCCAGGTCAGCGCCATCGTGGAGGAGGTGGAGGACCAGCTGGCCAAGGCTGGCCGGAACCACCCCACGCGCCGCGAAGGTACCCGTGAGGGACGCTGGGCGCTGCTGGATTATGAAGACATCGTGGTCCACATCTTCCGCGGGCCCGAGCGCCAGTTCTACGGCCTCGACCGTCTCTGGGCGGACTGCCCGCTGGTAGATGTTGAGGGTTTGGAAACGCTCACCCGCCCCGAGGACTGGGGCGACGAGGTGGATATCCGCGAGGTCAGCGACATCGGACAGATCCCGCTCGCCGGCGAGGATCCTTCCGAGAACGAAATCTAGCGCGATGGGCCGACGACTCGTCCTGCTACGCCACGGAGAGACCGAATATAACGCCACCGCTCGCATGCAAGGTCAGCTCGACACGAAGCTCAGCGAGCGTGGTGTGATTCAGGCGCGCCAAGCCGCCCGCTATCTATCGGGGCTGAACTTCGTGCGCGTGGTCTGCTCTGATCTGCATCGCGCCCACGATACGGCGCGGGAAGTCGCGACACTGCTGGACGTTCCCCTCATCACCGATGAACGGCTGCGCGAAACCCATCTCGGTGAGTGGCAGGGCAAAACCCACGCGGAGATCGACGCCGCCACTCCCGGCGCGCGCGCCCGCTGGCGCCATGATGTCTCGTGGGCGCCGCCGGGTGGGGAAACCCGCCTTGAGGTTGCCGCCCGTGCTCGGGCCGTGGTGGATGAAGCCATGGCCGAGGTAGAGGAGTGGGAAGAGAAGTCCATTCTGTTTGTGGCTCACGGCGGCACGATCAACGCGCTCACCGGCTCGCTGCTCGGTTTTGCCACAGCCGAGGAATTCTCCCGCCTCTCCACGGTGGCTAATACCTGTTGGGCGCAGCTACAGGCCCGCCCACACTATGCCCCCGGTTGCACTAGGCCGCAGTCCTTCACCCCCGATAATCTGGACAATGCCCAGTGGTACCTCGAGGGATGGAACGTGGGTGTGACTCCGGGGCTGACGGTGTGTGAAAGCACGAACCCATGACGGTGCGCATCGTCACCGACTCCACCGCCTGCCTGCCGCCCACGCTCGCCGAGCAGCTCGGCATCACGGTGGTGAATATTCATGTCACCCACTCGGACAAAGACCGCACCACCGCGGGGCTATCCGCGCTCGAGCTGGTGGCCGCCTATGCCCGCCAGCTGGAACGCGGCGGCGACGAGGGCGTGCTCGCCCTGCACATGTCCAAGGAGATCTCCTCCACATGGTCCGCGGCCGTCACCGCCGCCGGGGTATTTGAGGATAGCCGCGTCCGCGTGCTCGACACCGAATCCTTGGGGCCGACCATTGGCATCGCCTGTATTGCCGCTGCCCTCAAAGCCCGCGAGGGCGCCGATCTTGATGCCTGCTATGACGCTGCTTTGGAGGTGCTCGAGCACTCCGAGGTGTGGTTCTACGTGCACAAGATCGATGAGCTGCGCAAATCTGGGCGTCTCTCGGCTGCCAATGTGCTCTTCTCTGCCACGCTCGCAATCAGGCCGCTCATGCACCTCAAACAGGGCCGCATCGAGATCGCCGCGAAAACCCGCACACAGGCCAAGGCGCTAGCGAAGCTCGCTGAGGTAGTGGAGCTGTATTGCTGCGAGGAACCGGCGGTGGTGACGGTGCTGCACCACGAGGCCCGGGAATCAGCCCGCCAGCTGGCTATTCACATCGTGGAGCGCATCCACGTTGATTCCACGGTGCGGCTGGATCGCCTCGAACCGGCTCTCGCCACCCATACCGGGCCGGGCACCGTAGCGGTGAGCGTGACTCGTGGCAACCCCAGCGCCGTCATCGAGGCCCTGGCTGTGGAAAACGAGCTGTAGTCCACAGCCCGCACCACACGCTTATCGACGCCACCTCGCCCGCCACCTAGCCTGCGGGGCATGACTTCCGCCTCCCCGCTTGATCGCCTGCGCGAGCTGACTCGCCCCACCGGCGAAGAAGACCTCCTGCACGTCCGCTATCCCGATAACCCCCGCCTGCGGCTCAGCCCGCGCCACGGCCTGATCGCCGCCGTGGTACTGCTGCTCCTCGGCGGGGTATTCCTCGTGCCCCAGTTCCGTAGTGCATCCCCGCCGCCGGTCGAATCGGTGGCGGTGTACGAAGACGAGACCACCACTGAGCAGCCCAAGGAGATCGTGGTGGCCGTGATCGGGCACGTCGCCAATCCCGGGCTACAGCACCTGCCTGCAGGTGCGCGCACCGATGATGCGCTCCGCCATGCCGCCCCGCTGCCGGAGGCGCAGCTCAGCGCAATCAACCTGGCCCAAAAACTCAGCGACGGCCAGCAACTCTATGTGCCCGGCCCCGAGGAGGATCTCGCCATCGCCGGCGCAGCCCCACTCAGCCCCGCCGCACCGGGCGCTGCGCCGGTCGGGAAGGTAGCGCTCAATAGCGCCGATAGTGCCGCACTAGAGACCCTGCCCGGGGTGGGGGCAGCAACCGCCGCAGCGATTATCGCCCACCGCGAGGCATCCGGGCCTTTTGAGAGCGTCGATCAGCTGCTGGAGGTCAAAGGAATCGGCTCCGCCAAATTCGAGGCAGTAAAGGACCTGGTCACCTTGTGAACCCTCCCGTTGCTTTCATCGAGCTGCGCCTTATCCCGATCGCCTGCATGGCGTGGGCATCCACATGGGTGGTGGTGGCCACCGACCACGGGCCGTTGCTCCTCGTGGTGCTGGGAGTGGTCGCTGTCGCCGCCGCGTGGGCGTATCGCGCGCCGGGAAGCGCCCTACTGCTGGCCGCTACGGTCGTGGTGCACGGTGGCGTCGCCCAGCTGCGGCGCCTGCTCATCCAGCAGCACCCCATAACCCAGGCCCGCGGCCACTACGAGCTTGCCGGCCGAGTAGTCAGCAGCACGGAATTATCTGGCGGCAGTACCTGCCTCACCCGCCTGCGCCTTGCCCGCTACCCAGCCGAGCTGCCCGTCTTTCACCCGTGCGAACGCTGGCAGCCCCACCGCGGCGAACAGGTAGTCGCCAGCGTGCAGTTGCACGAGGACACCCGCGTCGGGCTGAACGCCGTGGTGGCGCGGCTGCAGCACGGCCGTGTTGTGGGCGAGCCGAGCTGGTGGGACCACTGTGCGCACGCCGTGCGGGCACGATTCATGGAGATTGTGCAGCAGAACGTGGGGCAGCGCTCGGTGGGGCTCATCCCCGGCATGGTCTTTGGCGATACCTCCCTGCAAAGCGAGGAGGAAACCGCAGCCTATCTCGCCACGGGACTCAGCCATCTGTCGGCGGTCTCGGGGGCGAATGTGGCCATAGTGACCACCGCGTGCGTGATCGTATGCCGGCTCGCCGGCTGTGGGCCGCGCTGGCAATGCGCGGCCGCGGGCATAGCGCTGGTGGCCTTTGTGGTGCTGGTGGGGCCGGAGCCTTCGGTGAAAAGAGCGGCCGTAACCGGAGTGGTGGGGTTGGTGGCGGTAGTGAGTGTCTCTCGGGCTGAACCTTTGCATGCACTCGCTGTGGCGATAACGGGGCTGTTGCTATGGGACAGCGATCTGGCGGTGAGCTATGGATTTGCCCTCTCCTGTGCTGCTACCGCGGGGATTGTGGCCTTACACCCGTATCTCTACCCGCGGCTGGCATGGCTGCCTATACCCGATGTGTGTATCCGAGCATTGTCTGTGGCGATTGCCGCAGACATTGTGACTATGCCCCTGCTGGCTTTGATGGTGGGGCGGGTATCTGCTGTGGCGGTGGCGGCAAATGTGTGTGTGGCCGCAGCGGTGGCGCCGGTGACGATCGTCGGTTTGTTCGCTGTGGTGTTAGTGGCGCTGCGGGCGGAGGCGCTGGCCGCTGTGGCAGTGCGAATTATCGAGCCTTGTACGTGGTGGATTCACTGGTGTGCCGAGTTCTTTGCCGGCGTGCCCTGGGCAGTGATTGAGATCGGTTCTGGGCCGTATTCGGTGGTGGGGGTGGTCCTCGCCTGTTGTTGGTTTCTCGTGTTGCTGCCCGCGCGGCGGCGCGTGGAAAAACAAATAAGTCACACACAATGAGCTCCCGAACAGCTCCATCATGTCCTAGCCATACACCTGCATACCGACGGTAGTCTTTCGCAGGACTTCCAGACTTATGTCGATTCGAGAAAGCGAACGTACATACGAAAAAGCGTTCAAGTTCTGAGTACGTGTCCGCAGGCCTAGCTATGGTTAAGCCATGAGCCACAAAGACAGTATTGGAGTGGACTTACAGTATGGGCTTCCATCCCATCTGAGACACGCCACTAGGAAAGATCTCCACAGAATTGTGATGTCCGGTTTTGAAGATGGGCAGTTGGACGAGGCGATGCCTCGTTCAGACGCCAGATGTCTTTTTGCCGTTTCTGGGCGCAACCTCATCGTGCGCCACCGGCCCGACCTCAACCATCAGATACCGGGCTTGTCCGCGGAGCGCAGCACGCTTCAAGCCACAGACCCAGAACAGCGATACCACCTTGAAGTAACTGTTAACGCCCTGGTTGCACGCTCCCAGAGAGGAGCGCTACCACCAGAAGTTCGCCAACAACATTCTCCTCGCGGGCGCAGAGTACCGGTTCCTCCAGATGAACTCCCTGAGTGGGCTCTCGATCTCCTCAATCGGCGAAACCTCGAACCGGATGATCTGACAGTGAGCGAAAGGTTCAATGTCAGGCGAACCGCTGGGCGCACGGGAATCATTCCCGCAGTGACCATCACCGCAACTGTCCGAGGTGGTGCTGAACTCGATCACGTTCTCAGCCATGGTCTCGGGCGAGGCCTCAACTACGGCCTGGGCCTCGCTCACGTACAACCCATCCACTAACCACACTCTTGAAAGGCACTGTATATGTCTCTGCTTTCGGATATCCTCCGTTCTGAATCTCCCTCGCTTGTTCGTCACGCCCAGCTTGAGCCGGCGGCCGGACCGGCCACGCCGGTAGCTCCGGCTGTCTACCCCAGTGACACCGACGGCCGCACGTATCGCATCAACCAGAATGCGCCAGTCCTCTTGCCCGATGATGAGGGCTTCTTGTTCACTAACTCAGGACGGACAGCACCATCGGTTGTCATCTCGTCTGTTGCAGGCGAGGCAACGCGTGCTGAGCCAGTCATCTACCACGATCCTGAGTTGTATCCTTGGCTGCCCGCAGTGGAAATCACTGCGCCTTCCGACAGTGACATCGAGGAAGCCGTCGAAAAATCAATGGCTAGGGCGATTAAAAATATGCCCAGCCTAGAATCTCAGGCTCGTCGAGCAGAGCTAGGTGATGTCCTGAAGCGGCTGCGGACATCCTCGTGGGAGCTGTCGCACCGTCACATCGATAGCTGGGTGCGCTACAGCTTGACAGAGGACAACGGAAAGGCACTCTGGTCCCAGCCAAGCTCCGATCTCTATCGAGAGATCGTTTCTTCAGAGGCCGCTACGATCGCCGGTGTCTCCCTGAACTCAGTGATTTGGGGGTACTGGTTGGCCAGTGGAGCGACGTCCACCCATCGACGAGCACGGTCAATTTCCTCCCAAATCATCGGCACCGGCGCGTCACCATCACCCGTGTTCGCCACCAAAACGCCCGGTAAACTGCCTGCCTCCGGTCGTACTCGACTGGTTCTAGACGATGGAGAGCTCACCGTCGTCGAGTCCGACTCCAAGGTAAAGGGGATCAAACCTAAGCAGCCGTCAGCTTTTGGTCTGGGCGCCATCATTACTTCCGGTGATTCCGTTCCGATTCACTACACCTGCGAGAGCATTGCATCATTGACGTCGGTGTCCCTAGCCGACTTGCGAGCGCTCGATCGATACGAGGTCAAAGAACCCGTGATCCGAGCCGCACTGGGAGTCTCTATGCTGGCCACCGAATTAGTCGCAAACGACGGGCATATTCGTAGCGAATGCGATCTCGTCGAGATTGCACCACCGGCATGGGGGCTTCGTGTACGCGGCCAGCGAGGAGCGCGTCGTATCGAGGTGGACGTAGATGAGCTTCGCCGAGAGACCCTAGAGGCGCTGGAGGAATCTGTTAAGGCGGGCTTCTTGCCGGCGGCAGAGCAGGGCAGCGGTGCGCGCAAGATCAAGCTGCGTATGTCGTCGAGCATGGCACAGGTGGTACTAGACGCACTTCTGGCTACTGCAGCGAAGTCGTCCACCGACGAGTAGAGGCGGCCAATGATTACCATCCATGTCGACTTTAACTCGACATTTCACGGTACCGATCGCCAAGGGAAGAGGGAATGGCCACCGTCCCCAGCTCGGCTCTACTCTGCTTTAGTGGCGGGCTGCCACAACGCGCAGCTGTCTGATTCCACTACCGAGGCTATTCGCGCGGTCCTTCGAGAGGTGGAGCGTAGCGTCTCGCCGGATATCTTTACTGGGCAGTATCGGCTCCCAGAAGCCGATTGGACTGATGCATTCTTGGCGAAAAAGCCCTCGGGATTGCCTCGGAAGTCTGCTTCTGTGGGCCAATTGACGAAAATGCAGGCGAAAAGAGCCGCCCGGCTTCCAGAACCGGTGCTCGCCACTCGCGTGACGTACGTGGTAGATGTTTCTTCGGAGCACGCGGAGTTGCTAGACAAAGCTGCCGCAGCAGTCGGCTACTTCGGCACGTCGATGGACGGCTGCATCATGAAGGTCGTAGAAGGCGATGATTCCGGCGCAGTAGAAAACGCCCAGAGGTGGGTCGGAGTGGAGAGCCCAGCCGGCCAGGTGCGCACGTGGCAGCCTGGGTTCGGGGCAGCACTGGATAAAAGGTTCGAGGAAGAGCATCAGCTTGGAGCTCATGTTCCCACAGTGCCCGCACGTCAAGTTTCCTACCTTCCAGATCATCGCGATCCGCAGAACCCAGATAACGACGGGTGGATACCGCTGACGTTTAACCGGACGGTGAAGGACACGAGGAGAATCTCTGCTTCGGTGGACCATGTACGATCTGTCGCTGGTTGTGATGGTGATGTTTTCCCGTTGGTAAACGCGGATCCGGAGCACGGAAACGGAGCTCTCATGGGGGTAGCCGTTCGCGGAATTCCAGCCGCCCACCGGTTGCTGCAGGATGAGAACCTCGGATTGCGTTATGACCCAGCGGATCGTCGAGTATGGACTCGGTTGAGCAGTTATTTTGCTGTGTCTCAGCGCTGGCGTACGGCGGTACCCATCTATGGTCCCGCCGACCGAACAGTGGCAGCAGCCTATCTTGAGCACTACGCGTCGAAGGCGGGAGTACATCTCCTCAGCCATCAATCAACCTCGCCCAGACTCAAGGGCTGTGCGCCGATGAGTATGCCTTTTCATCCACGTGGTTTTGTTCCTTACGCGGTCACCGTGGAGACACCCACACCAGAAACTCGACCTACGCTGACGACGGACTCGCTATTTGTTCCCGTCGGCAACATTGGCACTAACACAGGAGATGATGACTAATGGGAGATGCCACGATGTTTCCGAGCTTCGCGGAGTTCTTCCATGGAGTCCATGGGGTGCCGCCTTATCGGTGGCAGGAAGAAGCGGCGAACTACGCAGTTCGCACGGGTCGACTTCCCCTCATGATTGATGTTCCTACAGGCTTAGGAAAAACGGCGTTAGCGGACGTCTGGGTGTGGGCGCTTGGCCGCGCCACGGCCGCAGATTTTCCTCACCAGCTGGGGCAGCGCTACGTCCATGCTGTTGAACGACGAGCGGTCGTCGACGGGGCGGACGCTCACGTTCGTCAGTTGCAACGGGCATTACTCGAGCCATCCATACCGGCCCTTCGCATGGTCTCTGATGCCTTATTGCTGCTTGCTGCTGAAGGAGCCGAGCCACTGGGCGTCACGAGTTTTCATGGATCTCGGCGTGACGACCGGACGTGGCTGGATAGGCCCCGTGGTGCGACCATTATCACCACCACCGTTACCCAGCTAGTGCTCCGAGTATTGGGTCATGCTCCCGGCGTGACTCCCAACACCGCGATCATTCACACTGGGTTGATTAGCCACGATGCTGCGTGGGTTGTCGATGAGCCCCATCTGTCGACCGTAATGGTCGACACACTTCGGCAAGTATCGACGATGGCAAACACGACGCTGACGTGTCTCGGCGCCACCATTCCCGACCATCTCGTTGATGTACTTGACCCCGATGCGGAGGACACTATCCAGTTTCTTCCCGAGCAGGAGACCTCCGGAGCACTGGAGAGATACAATGCACCGCGTTTAGCCTCGATCGTGTGTAGCACGGCGTCTTCTCCCGTCAGGGAATTAGTAAAACAGGCTGCGCGCGCCCATACGGAAACCTCACGCTCCATTGTCTTCGTGAATACCGTGCAGACAGCCTCCGATGTGGCGGCGGCGCTTGCTAAGAAGCTTCCTAAGACGAATGTTCGGCTGGTGACCTCTCGTGTGCGTATGGTCGACCGTGACGAAAAAGACCTTGCTCCGAAACCTGGGGAACTTGTCGTGTCCACGCAATGCCTCGAGGCGGGTGTTGATTTTGAGGTTGATCTACTTGTCACCCAGGTGTCTGCGTGGCCCTCGCTCGTGCAGCGCATGGGTCGACTCAACCGTTATGGAGGTTCAGCCCACCCGCAGGGGATCCTTGTAGTGCCGAAGAAAAACCCAGACAAAGGAAGCCAAGCGGTCTACGGTGAGGAAATCTTAGCCAACGTCTGTAGTGGCTTGCGGGCGCTACCTAATGGCGCCGACTTCTCGTTAGGCGGTATCCCTTCCTTGAAGGAAGCTGTTCTGGGTGACAACTCCGCTTGGCCGGAGCCAGTACGTATGGGACAGATGGACGCAGAGTACGCAGCCCTGATGCTCGTCGCTCCCGCTCCGCACGCCACGTCTCTTTGGCTGCGTGGCCTAGACCAAGAGGAGGAGACAGCTCCTGTTGCTGTGTTGTGGAGAGATGTACTTGATGAAGAAATCCTAGAGGCAGCTCCTCCGACACGCGGTGAGCAGCTTGAACTTTCGATTCACCTCGCCCGAGGACTTGCCGCAGGCCATTGGAACGGAGAGATGGCCGATACTGATGATGCTGACAACGGCTACAAGCGAGCCAAGCGTGAGCCCACCACCACGACACGTGAGCGACTGGAGAAGATACGGATCCGGAAGGCGGAGGGATGGTGCATACCCCAGTCCTTATGGGATATAGCTCCTGGATCAACGATCGTTTTGCATACCAGCCTAGGGGGATATCTCCCAGATAGGGGAGTGTGGGTCAGTGATGCCCCAGTCGAGGATGTTCACGCATCCACTGGGGAGGTTGAGATCATTCCACTTCCCGAAGAATGCGCGGAGATGACGCCGCAGCAGATTGGACGATATTTGGACCGTTGGGTGGTCTGCGTTAGCGATAAGTTTGTGGTCTCTCGGCCGCGCGAACAACAAAAACGGCGCGAAACCTCATCGGGGATTCTGACACTCGTCGATCATTGCCGTCAGACATCGGGGCTGGCCGAGCAGTTCATTGCGCCCTCGAAAGCGGAGTCCTCGCAGCTGAAGGAAACAGTCGTCCAAGCCGCGGGGCTGCATGACCTCGGAAAGGCTCACCCCTCATTTCAGGCATACCTAGGGGCACAATCAGGGGATTGTCCATTAGCAAAATCCACCGGTCGGAATCCTCTTCCCCGCGACATCGCTAACCCAGTCGATCATGCTGCCCATGGTGCTCGCATTGTCGCCGCCTACTGCCCAGAGAACCCCCTAGTGGCGCACCTTGTTGAGTCCCATCACGGCTACCGTGGAACGGCCAATTACCGCGACTTGTGCGGCGACAATCCGTGGTTCCTAGCCTGGGCCGAGACAATGGTCCGGTTGGCGGACTGGAAAGCATCTGCGGAACCGGATCCCCATGCTCTGGGGCCGGTGACGATAGACGATGCGCTGCTGGACAAGGCCTCCCACGATATTGACGATCCTGCCCAGCCCTTCGTTGACCTAACCGGACTCGGAGGTAGTCGCGTTGGCGCATGGTACGCGACGGTCGGAATCGCCTGCGCGGCGGAAGAAGTGGCTGGGCGCCGAGTTTCATTGAGCTGGCCCGAAGGCCTAGCCGCTCCTCGTCTGCACGGGGTTTCAGAATCCGACCTACCCGCAATTGCAGCTTGGTTCACCGAGGCTTTTGTGCCAGATCTTGAACGGTGGGAAGAGGACATCCGCTCGGCGACTAGCGGACTGCTTACTACCAAAAACCATCGGTGCATCATCCCAGACCTGAGGAATGGAGTTAGATGTGCCCACAACGCAGCCAAGGGAAACCGGGTTTTGAGCAAGGTAAGTAAGCATCTGTTTTCAGCGAACATGCCGCTTTTAGATGGCGGTAAGACAGAGCTATCTGGAGGGTGGCTTGCCGCCAATGGCATCGTATTCAAACGTATCCAGGACGCCCCGCCTGTCAGCGTTGAGATGATGCTTCACGCTAGTAAAGGATGGCAGACCTCCCCAGAGCTTGGAGCATCTGACCATATTCTCGACCGGCTCTCGGATACAGCGCCCGACACGGTAAGAGTAGAAGAATACTTACCTATTGCCGTGGGCATAGCCGTGTCAGGGCGTCCCTTGGCCCAACACGGAGTGGCGCACCTCAAAGGCCGAAAGAGGTTTCTTCCGCGCCCGACATATCCAGTAAGTTTATGGACTCTAGAGGTTCTATCGAGGAGACACCGTGGTTCTGGTCTGTTGGCGGAGGAGGTGACGCGCGGGAAATTTAAGACTGTTGCTCCACCGGTCGTAGTTTAGTTCGTTCAAGGCGAATAGAAGTTGAATCTATACGCCGTGTTTGCTCGCTAAACCTGCTGTTCGCAGAGGGTTTTTCCCGCACGCGCGGGAGTGGACCCTGCTCGTTCGCGGCGTGATGTGCCTATTGCAGGTTTTTCCCGCACGCGCGGGAGTGGACCCCGCGAGTGGCTAGAAAGCGCAATCGCACGAGAGTTTTTCCCGCACGCGCGGGAGTGGACCCTAGGCTAGGTGTATGACTGAAACACGATGGTGGTTTTTCCCGCACGCGCGGGAGTGGACCTGGGGGCCGCCCGCCTGTGTTGAGCAGCTGCTGGTTTTTCCCGCACGCGCGGGAGTGGACCAAGCACCGAAGCCCCCTCCGCAGGGGGCCGGTAAGTTTTTCCCGCACGCGCGGGAGTGGACCCGAGGAGGAGAATACAGAGTTTGACGATTGATGGTTTTTCCCGCACGCGCGGGAGTGGACCGATTTGGGGTATCTTCGCCCAGCTGTCGGCGGCGTTTTTCCCGCACGCGCGGGAGTGGACCTACATCCGCAGCTGTAGTACCGCCCAGCTGAGCGTTTTTCCCGCACGCGCGGGAGTGGACCCATCCCACGGGAAGCCACCAGCGGTTTTCGGCAGTTTTTCCCGCACGCGCGGGAGTGGACCCAGTGTCGTAGAGCCGTCGCTGCTCGGTGTCAGGTTTTTCCCGCACGCGCGGGAGTGGACCCATGCTCCGCAACTCGGGGCTCACTCGCGAGCCGTTTTTCCCGCACGCGCGGGAGTGGACCGTAACTGGGGCTAGCGCCCCAGACCCGAACCGGGTTTTTCCCGCACGCGCGGGAGTGGACCTCCTCCGAGATCGCCCGCCTTCACGCCGTGGTGGTTTTTCCCGCACGCGCGGGAGTGGACCTCCACTTGAGCGCATTCAATATAGCGTCGCGACGTTTTTCCCGCACGCGCGGGAGTGGACCCCCGTTCACCCCGGCGGGGGTGCAGTTCCCGAAGTTTTTCCCGCACGCGCGGGAGTGGACCCCACCAAGGATCCCTTGTTCACGTACAGGACGCGTTTTTCCCGCACGCGCGGGAGTGGACCCATGCTCCCGCAGCGCCAGTTTCAGCAGGTACGGTTTTTCCCGCACGCGCGGGAGTGGACCCCTCGTCCGGCGCCCCATTCGGGGCGATACGCCGTTTTTCCCGCACGCGCGGGAGTGGACCAAGATGCGTATAGATCGCTAGCGTGAGCGCCGCGGTTTTTCCCGCACGCGCGGGAGTGGACCCCTCGTCCGGCACCCCATTCGGGGCGATACGCCGTTTTTCCCGCACGCGCGGGAGTGGACCAAGATGCGTATAGATCGCTAGCGTGAGCGCCGCGGTTTTTCCCGCACGCGCGGGAGTGGACCCGTGGCGGGGTGAACGTGCCAAGCTAGCGAGAGGTTTTTCCCGCACGCGCGGGAGTGGACCCGTAGGCGGGACTAGTCATCGGGTGGTCCTTTCGTTTTTCCCGCACGCGCGGGAGTGGACCCACGTTCACGATCTTGTCCTTGAGAGAGCCCAGGTTTTTCCCGCACGCGCGGGAGTGGACCTGCCGCTTACGATTGGCCGGTGCTCTATCAGTAGTTTTTCCCACACGCGCGGGGATGGACCTGGCCCCCAGTGGCGGAGCAGGTAGAAGAGGATGTTTTCCCCGCACGCGTGGTGTGAGCAGGTGTAGCCGATACTAAGTACGCTAGGGGGTGTTTTCCCGCACATGCGGGTCACTAGAGGTAATGAAAAGAGAAAGCTTGGTCTTGAACCGACGTACCCAGCAATCGACCTCTTAATTTAGAGGATAAAAAGCGTCACATGCCTTATATTCTCACTGGCCTGTAAGCAGCAATCGCAGCTGTACAACGCGCAGCTGGAGACAATAGTAGTAACTAGGGCGCACTGCTTATACGTGTGCTTACTGCATGAGCATGACGTACATGGCTAGAGAATTGGTTTCTAGATCGATCTCCACCGTTGTTGATTCTGGCACCAAAGGTGATTGTGTGGCCTCAGTGCTTTGTTTTCATTCTTTGGCGAGTTTGTGTCCATGTTGGATTCTAGGCGTAGTGAGGCTCAGCCTCCGCCTCTTTCACTTGCCTCCCCGCCGTATCCGCTCTGGATACTGCTGTTGCTGCCCGCGCGGCGGCGCGTGGCATGATGGAGGGCGTGTCTGTACCAGCCCTGCACCTCATTCTGGGCGAGGAGGAGTTCCTCGCCGAGCGCGCCCAGCGCGCGGTTACCCATGCCGTGTCTGAGCAGGCCGGCCACCCAGTGCCGGTGACCAAGCTGCGCGCTGGTGAGGTGACGACGAGCGAGCTCATTGAGCTGCTCAGTCCCTCCCTCTTCGCCGAGGAGCGGGTGGTGGTGTTCACCCATGCGCATGAGGCAGGGGAGGAGGCCGCGAAGCTGCTGCTCGAGGCGGCCGTGGACCCGGCGGAGGGCATCACGCTGATCGTTGTGCATTCTGGCGGCGGACGGCAGAAAAAGATGGCCACCAAGCTGGCGAAGATCGCCACCGTGCACGAGGCCCACAAGGTCAAGCGCAATGAACTGCCGAGCTTCGTTAATAAAGAGTTCCGCTCCCACGGGGTGCGTCCCACCCCAGACGTGGTCACGGCCGTGTTGGAGGGCGTGGGCTCGGATCTTCGTGAGCTTGCCAGCGCCGTGAGTCAGTTGGTCTCTGACACCAATGGCGATGTCACCTTACAAGCGGTGCGCGTCTTCTATTCCGGGGTGGCGGAAGTCTCGGGCTTCGATATCGCGGATCTGGCCTGCGCTGGCCGTGTGGAGCGGGCGGTGGCTTCTACTCGCCGCGCCCTGCAGCTGGGCGTGTCGCCGGTGCTGATCTCTGCGGCATTGGCCAACTCGGTGGGCGCTATCGCCCGGCTGTACTCGGTGCGGGGGCGCATCAACGGCAATGAGCTGGCCCGCGTGGTGGGCCTGCCGCCGTGGAAGGTGGAAAAGGTGGCCGCGGCTGCCCGCCGCTGGAGCAGCCGCAATGTCAGCGAGGCTGTCATCGTGGTGGCCGAGCTCGATGCCGCGGTGAAGGGCCAAGGCCTCGAACCCAACTACGCCGTGGAATTCGCGGTGCGTCGCATCGCGGAATTGGCCCGCTGAGCACCCTCCCCGCCAAATACCCCGCCCCAGACCACACGAGGGCGGGCATGAAAAAACCGCGCCAGACCAGCGAGTGCTGGTGGCGCGGTAAGGCAGAAGGCTACTTAGCCCTCCATCTTGTTGAAGGCGCGAGCCATATTGGACTTCTTGTTCGCAGCGTTGTTGCGGTGGAACACGCCCTTGGACACAGCCTTGTCCAGCTTGCGGGAAGCAACGCGCAGCTGGGACTCAGCGGCAGCCTTGTCGCCGGACTCGACGGCGGCGCGGAACTTGCGGATCTCGGTGCGTACGGCGGAGCGCACGGACTTGTTGCGCAAACGAGCCTTCTCGTTGGTCAGGATGCGCTTCTTCTGAGACTTAATGTTTGCCATGGTCTAGAACCTCTTTATCGTTGGCGGAAACGGTATGGTCACTGTCAGCCACGTTCGCGCTGGTATAAGCCGTGCCCGCACCAATCTGGGCGGACGCGTGGGGCAGGGAGGTGAACTCAAGGTACTGAACACCTAATGCCTCACTCCGGCTCGGCGGCGGCCACGGGGCATACTGCCTGCTGGCACCGCGCGCGCGAAAATGAACAACTCGACACACTCTAGCAGGGCGGTAAAGGCCCGACCAAACAGTTGCTAGCTCCAGCCGAACTCGGAGCGCAGGCGGTGGGCGATTTTTCCGAAGCGCCGCCGCGGCAGAATCGCCCCTTGGCGCCGGATTCCTAGCTCGGAGGCTTCGATGACGCGGTCGATGCGCACCCAAGACTGCTCGCCGGCGAGATCCCAGTTGCCCGAGCCGATATCAAGCCATGAGGGATCGTTTTGGTGTTCGGGGTTGGAGGAGATGAGGAGCCCTAAAATGGTTTGTCGGGTGCGCCCCACCACCACGAGGGCGCGGTCTTCTGGCTCGGAGGTGGGTTCGGTGCGCAGCCATACCCACACCACTTCGCCCGGCTCGGCTTGGCCGTCCATGTCGGCTGCGTAGTAGATATTGCGGGAAAGCACGCGGCTGTCGTGCACCAGCACGGAGGTGGCGGCGCGCAGACGGCGTAGATCTTCGGTGGTTTCGGTGCCGGATATGCCGAGGCGTTCCCGTACCGTCGCGAGGGTATCGTCGAGGTCTCCATCGCTGGGGGGCTGGAATTGTTCCGCGACATAGCACACCGAATCCCGCAGCGAGGAGGCGATGGCGCCGAGTCTGTCACCCATGCTTGCCCAGTTTATACGCCGTTGCCGTGGGCGTCGATACGGCTCGGGTAGGGTATGAGGGGCTAAAACAGGGAAGGTTGAGATATGGCTATCAATTGTGCGGAAACTACGTTCACGGATCCGGCGCAGATCCGTAATTTCTGCATCATCGCGCACATCGATCACGGCAAGTCCACGCTGGCGGATCGTATTCTGCAGCTGACGGGTGTGGTGGATGCGCGCGATATGCGTGATCAGTACCTCGACAATATGGATATTGAGCGCGAGCGCGGTATCACCATCAAGGCGCAGAACGTGCGTTTGCCGTGGGTGCCGCGCACCGGCGCGCATGCCGGCGAGAACATTGTGCTGCAGATGATCGACACTCCCGGCCACGTGGACTTCACCTATGAGGTCTCGCGGGCTTTGGAGGCCTGTGAGGGCGCAATTTTGCTTGTCGACGCCGCCCAGGGCATTGAAGCCCAAACCTTGGCGAATCTCTATCTGGCGATGGAGAACGATCTTGAGATCATCCCTGTGCTCAACAAGATCGACCTTCCCGCCGCTGACCCGGAAAAGTACGCCTTCGAAATCGCTCACATCATTGGGTGCGAACCCGAAGAGGTGCTGCGGGTTTCCGGCAAGACCGGTGAGGGCGTTGAGGCCCTGTTGGATAGGGTGTGCGAGCTGGTGCCCGCCCCCGCCAGCGAGATGCCGGATTCCGCGCCGGCGCGCGCCATGATTTTCGATTCGGTCTATGACACCTACCGGGGTGTGGTCACCTATATTCGTGTCTTTGATGGCCGCCTCGAGCCGCGCCAGAAGCTGAAGATGATGTCTACTGGCGCCACCCACGAAACCCTCGAGATCGGCGTGATGAGCCCGACGGCGAAGAAGTGCCAGGGCCTCGGCCCGGGCGAGGTGGGCTATTTGATCACGGGCGTGAAGGATGTGCGTCAGTCCAAGGTGGGTGACACCGTCACTTGGGCCACCGGAGGCGCTGAGAAGCCGCTGCGTGGCTATCAAGAGCCCAAGCCGATGGTGTATTCCGGCCTGTTCCCGATCTCGCAGGAGCAATACCCGGACCTGCGCGACGCCCTGGAGAAGTTGCAGCTCAACGATGCCTCGTTGACCTATGAGCCGGAGACCTCGGTGGCGCTGGGCTTCGGCTTCCGCTGCGGCTTCCTCGGCCTGCTGCACATGGAGATCACCCGCGATCGCCTCGAGCGCGAGTTCGATCTGGACTTGATCTCCACCGCGCCGAGCGTGAACTATCGCGTGGTCGATGAGGCAGGGGAGGAGTCCATCGTCTACAACCCTTCGGATTGGCCTTCGGGCAAGCTGCGGGAGGTGTGGGAGCCGATCGTGAAAACCACGATTATCATCCCCGCCGATTTCGTCGGCCCCACCATGGAGCTGTGCCAGTCCAAGCGCGGCCAGCTCGGCGGGATGGACTATCTTTCCGAGGACCGCGTCGAGCTGCGCTATACGATGCCGCTGGGCGAGATCATCTTCGATTTCTTCGACACCCTCAAGTCCCGCACCAAGGGCTATGCCTCCCTCAACTATGAGGAAGCCGGCGAGCAAGAAGCCGATCTGGTGAAGGTGGATATTCTGCTCCAGGGTGAGCCAGTGGATGCCTTCAGCGCCATCGTGCACCGCGATCATGCCCGCACCTATGGCAATAAGATGACGGTGAAGCTCAAGGAGCTGATCCCGCGCCAGCAGTTCGAGGTGCCGGTGCAGGCGGCGATCGGCTCGAAGGTGATTGCGCGTGAGAATATTCGGGCGCTGCGCAAGGACGTGCTCTCGAAGTGCTATGGCGGCGATATTTCGCGTAAGCGCAAGCTGCTGGAGAAGCAGAAGGCCGGTAAGAAGCGCATGAAGAATATCGGTTCGGTGTCGGTGCCGCAGGAAGCCTTCGTGGCGGCGCTGTCCACCGACGAGGGAAAGTAGCGTCCCCTCTAGCGACGTTGAAGGGTGCGAGGCCAGAGCAGAGGCTCTGTCCCCGCACCCTTAGTTTTTTCGCGGTGGGATGCTGGCTACCAGCTGGTGGGGTCGGTTTTGCGGACCCAAGCGATCACGGCATAGGTGATGGGCATGACCACGATCTCGATGGCGGTCTTCCACAGGAAGCCGACAATGGTGTAGTTGAGGGCATCGCCCCAGGTGGTGATGCCAATGACGGAGGCGGCGATGGCGCAGAAAATGATGGTATCGGCCAGCTCGCCAACAACGGTGGAGCCGAGCAGGCGCGACCAGAGCCGCTTCTGCCCGCTGCGCTTTTTCATGGTGGCCAGCACATAGGAGTTGAGCAGCTGGCCCACGAGATAGCCGGCGAGGGAGGCGACAACAATCTGCGGCACCAATCCCAGAACCGTGGCAAAGGCCTCGTCATTGTCGTAGAAGTCGGCCGGCGGTAGCCAGATGGCGATATAGAAGGTGACAATGGCCAGTACGGCGGTGCCGAAGCCGGTGAAGATCATCCGGCGGGCGTTTTTGAAGCCGTAGCACTCGGTGAGCACATCGCCAATCACATAGGCGAGGGGGAAGAGGAAGAAGGCACCGTCGGTCACCAGTGGGCCGATGGTCACCCCCTTGGTGGCGGTGATATTAGAGAGCAGGAAGACCGCGACGAACACGGCACCGAAGATGGGAAACAGCGAGCGTTGTGGCATGGGGCCACCGGAGTGAGTCGCGGCGGCGGAGGCTGTTTTCTCCGCCGCCTGCCCAGATGCGGGCGTCGTAGAGGAAGTCATAGCCAAGCATTTTAAGGCCGCACTGTCAGCGTCTGTGACAACACCCCAATCGGGCCCTTCTCATCATGCAAATGGGTGTGGGTGAGTCCGTGCCCAGCAGGCCCTATGCTCATGGTGGTGTCCGCGCCAAACCAGTGCCCCTCGGGGGAGCGGAAGAGGTGGATGCTGAGATCAATATTGGGATAGGCCACCTCTTTCGGATTGTGCTTGAGCACAAGGCCGTTGACGATGTCCATCACCGTCATCAGCTTCACCAGCGGCGAGACCTCCACTCCCTCCAGCAGGGGAGTGCGAGAGGAGAGCCAGCCCTGAGCGTGGCCGGGGCTGAGCACCGTGCGGTGGGCGTCCACGCTATCGACAAAGGCCCCTTCCCAGGCCTCGAGAAAGTTCCAGCTGGGGATGACGTAGCGGGAGGGCATGCGCTTTAATGCGGTGGATTCGATGCTGCCGGTATCGAAGGCAGCGGAAAACCAGCCGCGGGCGATGACCACGGGGCGCTCGGCGATGATCAGCCGCGCCTGCACCAACTCGATGGTGCGACCGGGGCGGATCACCTCGGTATCCACCCGCACCTCGCCGATGGGGGCGGTGCCAAGAATGTCAAAGCTGATGCGGGAGAGATCCAAGGTGTCGCCGGGCCGCCGGGCAGCGAAATCCTCCTGCAGGATGTGGGTAAGTAGACCCAGTGCGGGCGCTATGTGAATCTCTTGGGGATTCCACGCGCCGGCGGTGAGTTCCGTGGCGACGAACTCGGTGGCACTCGTGCGGGTGAAATAGGAGCTTGACATAGATCACACTGTACTCGGGCCTTAGCCGCGTTTAGGGTCACGTCCCCCGATTTTGGGCGACTCAAGATTCAGCTCTAGCGCTGGTCGATGCCCCGCCGCCCACTCGGCGTCCACGGCGCGGTAGTGCTGTGCGTGCACCGTCACGGTATCACCGGCCGCGATGGGTTGATGGGCCAGAGCCCACTGGCACACATCGGCCAGCTGGTTATACACCTCGCTGGGGTCAGCGCTCGAACGCAGCTGCAGCTCTGGGTGCCCAGCTTCCACCATGCCGATGCTCATGCCCTGGGTGCCCTCTGCGGTGCGGGTGACTATCAGGTCCACGACGTAGGCGGAAACAACGTCGTGACGCACTGCCTCGCTAAACACCTGCGGATCTACTGCGAAGGGGCGGCTGGCGCCGCGAAACACGTGGCACACCGCCACCGCGTCCTCCCGCACGGCCAGGGCGGCGGCAAGTTCGGCGTGCATATAGTTCAGCTCCCGCAGGGACTCGCGGGTGCGCACCAGCGGCTGCACATCCGAATGCACCCGCACCTCGAGCTGTGTGGTGGCGCTGGACAGCGGCGTGCGGGGCCCGAGTACCGCGTGGGAGTGGGGCGCGGGATCCGCGGCGTTCTGGGCGCTCAGTACGTACTCCACCTGCCCGTCCAGCACGCACACCAGCCCAGCATGCTCCTCGAGTCGGGTCTGCAGCCGATCAGCAAAGATCTCGTGCAGGTGCTCGCGCACCTGTTGCGGGGAGGGCTTGCTGCTGAGCAGCACCCGATAGTGGGGACGCGGGGTGAGAACGGCGGGGTCGACGCTGATGGGTGTCAGCGGCGCGGGGGTAGACGGGCTCATGGGGCTTCTCCTTCTACTGAGGGTCAGTATCCATGCTAGGGATGCGCCGGTTTAGTCGATGTCGGTGAACTTTCGATCCCAAGCGGAACGCGTGGGATTAGCGTCGGCAAGCACCATGTCGAAGCGGTCGTTGGCGATTTCGACGATTTCGCTGAGGGTACGGCGCAGCTCCTGCGCCTCGGAGTTTTCCAGGCGGTGTACGCCATCGGCGATGATGGTGTCGATGCTGTCGTTGGTGCGCAGGCACGCCACCCAGGGCATGCCGAACTTCTCTCGATAGGACTCGGCCAGCACCTGCAGCTGTTCGGTCTCCACGTCATCGGCTTCGCCAAGCCCCACCGAGCCGCGGGCCTGGTTCAGGCGTTCGTCCTCAGAGTCGGTACTGCTGAGCACCAGAGTGGCCATGTCGGGGTAGTCGGCGATCAAGCGGCTGCGCTCTTCTGGCTCGGCCATGAGCACCGCCACCTGCACTGCCTCGCGCAGGGCCTGCACATCCTCGAAGGGGCGGGCCTCCCACGCGCGTTGTAGCGGCCACTGCTCCTCGTTGAAGAGTGGGGCAAGGGCGGCCACAAACTCCTCTCGATCCATGGCGTTGATGGTGTTCAGCGAGACCCTGCGGCCATCGTGGCGGGCCACATCCGAACCGGACTGCACCCCGAGGTGGAAGAACACGATATTGAGCACGATGGCGGTAATCGCGCCGATGGTCATGCCGGAGGAGACGAAGATGCGCGCCCACTCGGGCAGGGCTTCGGCAATATCGGGTTTGAAGGTCACCAGCATGGCCAAACCGAGGGCGGTGGTGACGATCACGGCATTGCGGTCATCTTTCCAATCGGCTTTGCCAATGGTCTGCATGCCTACCCACGCCACATTGGCGAAGAGCGCCAAGGAGGCGCCGCCGAGCACGGGGGCGGGAATGGAGGCCACGATCGCCCCAGCCTTGGGGAGTAGGCCCAGCAGAATCATAAAGCCCGCTGCAGACGCTGCCACCCAGCGTGATTTCACGCCCGTGATGCGCACCAGGCCGACATTTTGGGCGAAGCAGGTATAGGGGAAGGAGTTGAGCACACCGCCGAGCAGGGTGGAGAGGCCATCGGCGCGGATGGCGCGCTCCACATCCGGTTTACCGATGCGCTTGCGCACGATCTCGCCGGTGGCGAAGACATCGCCGGTGGTTTCCACCATGGTGATCACCATGACGATGAGCAGCGACACAATCGCGGCAGCATTGAAATCGGGGATACCGAAATAGAAGGGGGTGGTGATGCCCAGCGGGGCGGCGTCGCCCACCTTGGATAGATCAGCGTCGCCGAGCAGCAGCGCCGCGGCGGTGCCCAGCACCAGGCCGAAGAGTACCGAGAGCGTGCCCAAGAAACCGCGGAAGAAGCGCTGCACCAGCACGATCACGGCGAGGGTGGCGAAGGCATAGCTCAGATCGCGGGGATCGGGCGTGCCCTCGGCATAGTTGGTGAAGTCATTGGCCGACACCGCCAGCAGGGATGTCCCCATCACCAGCAGCACAGTGCCGGTGACCACCGGCGGGAAGAAGCGCAGCAGCCGCCCGAAGAGCGGGGCTACGAAGAAGGTGAAGAGGCCGGCGGCGATCACCGCGCCGTAGATGGTGGGCAGGGATTCCACCCCGCCCTCGCCATCGGTGACGCCCAAGCCGATCGCGATAATCGGCGCCACCGCGGTGGTGGTCACACCCTGCACCAAGGGCAGGCGCACGCCGACGTGCTTGCCGATGCCCACCACCTGAATCAAGGTGGCGATACCGCAGGTAAGCAGATCGGCGTTGATGAGGTGAATGGTAGTTTCGGCGTCTAGGTTCAGCGAGCTGGCGATCAGCAGCGGAACGATCACCGCGCCTGCGTAGAAGGCCAGCACGTGCTGCAGGCCGAGGGCCGCGAGTTTGCCGGGGGTGGGAACATGATGAACAGGATGGGTGCGCTGCACGGCGGTGGAGGTGGAAGTGGCCACGGGTGGCGTCTCTCCTTGTCTCAGAAAAGAAGCTGGAAAGGGCGAATTATGCGCCTTTTACCTTAAAGCCTGCTAAGAAGTGAACCTAGCTGCGGGGCCATGAACTCACCCCCGTGCGCATGGCTTATCGACGCTACGTAGCGGTGAACAGTGTTCGAGTGCTTGTGTTATCGTTGACACATCTGTTGCTAAACGATGTTCATCTCATGCAACAACTATTGCCCACGACACAGGAGTACAGCTATGACCACGGCTACGCAGGACGCCCAGGGTAGCGCCCTTGATGAGAGCACTATTCTCGAGCACGCACGCACCAAGGTGCTCGAGCGCGGCGAGGGACTGAACTATGAGGAGACCCTCGCAGTACTGAATTTGCCCGATGAGAAGATCGAAGAACTCCTCGAGTTGGCCCACCAGGTGCGCCTGAAGTGGTGTGGCGACGAAGTCGAGGTAGAGGGCATTGTGTCGCTGAAGACCGGCGGCTGCCCCGAGGATTGCCACTTCTGCTCCCAGTCGGCCATGTTCAATAGCCCGGTTCGTGCCGCCCGCATCGATATTCCCGAGCTGATCGAGTCCGCCAAGCAGACCCGCAAGACCGGCGCCAGCGAATTCTGCATCGTTGCCGCGGTGCGTGGCCCGGACGAGCGGCTGATGAATGATCTCATCGACGCCACCCACGCCATCAAGGACGAGGTGGATATCGAGATCGCCGCCTCGGTGGGCATGGTCACCCTCGAGCAGGCGCAGCGCCTCAAGGATGCCGGCGTGCACCGCTATAACCACAATCTCGAGACCAGCGAGTCCTACTTCCCGCAGGTGGTGACCACCCACACCTTTGAGGAGCGCATCGATACCCTAAAGAACGTGCGCCAGGTGGGCATGGAGGTCTGCACTGGTGGCATCTTGGGCCTCGGTGAGTCCCGCGAGCAGCGCGCCGAGTTCGCCCAGAACCTGGCCTCGGTGGATCCCACCGAGGTGCCCATGAACTTCCTCGATCCTCGCCCCGGCACCCCCTTCGCCGACAAGGAGCCCATGGAGGCCAATGAGGCGCTGCGTTCCATCGGCGCCTTCCGTCTCGCCCTGCCGAAGACCACGCTGCGCTTCGCCGGCGGCCGCGAGCTCACCCTGGGTGATCTCGGTGCCGAGCAGGGCCTGCTGGGCGGTATCAACGCGGTGATCGTGGGCAACTACCTCACCACCCTCGGCCGCCCCGCCGAAACCGACCTCGATATGCTGGGCAAGCTGCGTCTCCCGATCCGAGCCCTCAATGAGACGATCTGATTCGGACGAGCTGCTCATTGCGGTTCTCACCGGCGAGGAACCGATCTATCACCCCAATACGGGCCAGCCGCTGGATGAGAACGCCGAGCGCAATAAGAAGGGCCTCGCGGAGCTGAGCCGCGGCGCCAAGATCGGGCTCGAGCCGCCGCGCTTCTGCCAGATTTGCGGGCGCCGCATGGTCGTCCAGATTATGCCCATGGGCTGGGTGGCGCACTGCTCCCGGCACGGGGAGCTCGACTCCCGCGCTTTAGAGCGCTAGGAGGGAAGCTCCTCCGCGGCGCTCGGATACGAGGTTTGGGCCCCGGCGCGGGTCGCGGCGAAGGCACCGACACGGCAGCCGAGGGCCGTGGCCTCGATCAGGTCCGCGCCCTCATCCAGCGCCGCGACGAGTGCGCCCGCGCAGGCATCCCCGCAGCCGGTGGTATCCACGGCCTCGACCCGTGGGGAGGGCACCTGCTGGATTCCTTCCGCCGTGGCCACCAGCGCGCCCGCGGCCCCCAACGTGATGATGACGCTGGCGAAGCCTGCCTCGCGCAGCTGCGTCGCCAGCTCCTCTGGGCTGCCCTGGCCCTGTTTCTTATAGAGCTGCGCGATCAGCCCCGCCTCGTGTTCATTGGCGATGAGCGGATCGGCGTGCAGCAGCGCCGCGGGATCCATCTCGATCACGGGCGCCAGATTCACCACCACCCGCACTCCATGGCGGGTGGCCACAGCGATGGCCCGCTCGATGGCGGCGGCCGGAATCTCGCCCTGCACCAGCAGGATGGAGGCCGCGGCAATAAGCTCCTCGTGGTCATCCACCAGTTCTGGGCTCATCGCGGCATTCGCCCCCGGCACCACCACGATGCTGTTCTCCCCATCTGCGGCGACAGTGATCACCGCTAGGCCCGTGGGGCCCTCCACGCTCGTGATGCCCTCTTGACTCATGCCGCTCTCGCGCATGATGGCGCAGGCCGGTTCCGCATAGGAATCCGTACCTACCGCGCCGATCATATGGACCTGCGCTCCCATCCGGGCCGCGGCCACCGCCTGATTGGCGCCTTTGCCGCCTGGGGCGACCGTACTGCTGTGCCCGAGAAGCGTTTCTCCTGGGGCTGGGTGCCGCGTCACGCGCACGGTGAGATCGGCATTGATAGAACCTACGACAGCGATGCTCATGCCCCAGATTGTAGCCGATACCTGCGCAGTCGAAGCTGCGGGCGAAGAGGGACAGGGCTGGTGTCTGGGTGCTGTCCTAGAATGCGAAGAGTCAAGGATTTTGCGAGGAAGGTGGGTCTATAGTCATGGTGAAAACACAACGACTCCAGCGTGCCCGCGGCGCACTCTACGGGCAATTAATTGGAGATTCTCTCGGTAGTTTGGTCGAGTTCCGCTCCGCGGAGTCTATTCAGGCGCACTACCCGAATGGGGTGCGCCAGCTCGCCGACGGCGGCACCTATGGGCTCAGCGCCGGCCAGCCCACCGACGATTCCGAGATGGCGTTGTCCCTTGCCGCCTCCTTGGTGCGGAATGGCACCTTCGTGCTCGAGGATGTGGCCGCGGCTTATCGACGCTGGGCACAATCCGAGCCTTTCGATATCGGCATTACGTGCTCCTCGGCGCTCAATCGCGGCCACAAGAATCCCGAGTCCCAAGCCAATGGCGCCCTCATGCGCGTCAGCCCACTCGGGATCTTTGGCGCCCGGGTGCTGGAAGCGGACCCGCAGGGCGCGGAGCAGCTCGCGGAGTGGGCGCGTCAAGAATGCTCGCTCACCCACATCAACCCGCTGTGCATGGATATTCAGAGCGTGTACGTGCTCACCATCGCCCGCATCATAGCCACCGGCGCGGATCGTGCCGAGGCCCTAGAGATTCTTCAGGCCGAGGCCGCATCCTATCCGGAGGTAGCGGCGCTGGTGGAGGCGCATCGCGACGCGCCGCCAGCCGAGTATCTCGAACACGAAGGGTGGGTCACCATCGCCTTCGGCAACGCGGTCTACGAGCTGGCCTCGGTACTGCGCGCCGAGGAGTCGCTGGTGCGCACCGTGGGCAGGGGAGGAGATACCGACACCAACGCGGCCATCACCGGCGCGCTGCTGGGCGCGGTCGATGGCATGCACGCCTGGCCCTCGCGCTGGGTGGATGTGATCGATTGCTTCCACCAGAACGAGGCCTCGCCGCGGCCGCGACCACGCGAGTACTGGCCCAATCACGCCTATGCCCTCGCCGGCCAGCTCTTGGGCGCTTAGGGGCTGAGCCGCGGTACGGCGTCGATAAGGGCGCGGGTATAGCTCTGCTGGGGCTGGGCGAAGAGCTCGGCGGTAGCGCCCTCCTCGATCAGCTGCCCCTGCTTGAGCACCATCACCTCCGAGCACAGGGCCTGCACCACGCCGAGATCGTGGGAGACGAACACCAACGCCAGCTGGTACTCGCGCACCACCTCGGTGAGTAGGTTGATCACCTGGGCCCGAGCGGACACATCGAGGGCGGAGACGGGCTCGTCGGCCAGCAGTATCCGCGGTCGCGGGGCAAGGGCGCGCGCCAAAGAGATGCGTTGGCGCTGCCCGCCGGAAAACTCGTGGGGATAACGCTGCGCCACCTCGGCATCGAGGCCGACATCAGCCAGCACCTCCTGTACCCGCGCGGCCCGCTCCGCCGCTCCGAAGCTCGCGGCCCGCAGTGGTTCGGCAATGCTCTCGCCGATGCGCATCCGAGGATCCAAGGACGCAGCCGGGTCCTGGAATACGATCTGCGCAACCTGCTGCAGCGTGCGCGCTGTGGCGGCACGCCCATCGACGAGGATCTCGCCGCTGCGGCTGGACTCGAGCCCCGCCAGCAGCTTCAAGAGCGTGGACTTGCCCGAGCCGGATTCGCCCACCACCCCGAGGCGCTGGCCGGCGCGCAGGCTCAGCGATAGCGGCTCCAAGGCCTGGGTGGTGCGGCGCTGGCGGGCGCGCCAGCCGCGGGAGCGATAGCTTTGGGAGATCTGCTGAGCCTCCAGCACCACTGGGCCTGGGATGGGGAACCCCGGCTGGGCATAGGCGTGGCCTGGGCGATAACTCTCATCGGCGTTGTCCACCGTGTACAAGTGTCCGCGGGAATCGCGTGCCGCCAGATCCGAGGCGGCCACCAGTCCGCGGGTGTAGTCGCCGGGCTCGCGCAATACCTGCTGGGTCGTGCCGCATTCCACGATCTCGCCATCGCGCATCACCAGCACCCGCTCGCAGATCTGCGCCATCACGCCGAGATCGTGAGTGATGAACAAAACGGCGGTACCGCGCTGCTGAGTGAGGCGGTTGAGGGTGGCGAGAATGGAGGCTTGCACCGTGGCGTCGAGCGCGGTGGTGGGCTCATCGCAGACGATGAGCTCGGGATCATTCGCCAGGGCGATGGCGATGAGCACGCGCTGGCGCTGCCCACCCGAGAGCTGGTGCGGATAGCGCTCGTAGAGGGTCTCCGGATCGGGCAAGCGCACCTCCTCCAGCAGCGCCAGGGCGCGCCGCTTCAGGGCGGCGGAATCGAGATCCTGCTGGTGCAGCTGCACGGCCTCGCGTACTTGGGGTCCGATCTTCATGAGCGGATTCAGTGCCGTCATGGGCTCCTGAAACACCATGGATATCCGGCGGCCCCGCAGGCTGGCGTAGCGGGCGGGGGAGTAGTCCACCAGGTTGCCCGGCTCGCCGCGCAGCGTGATCCTGCCGCTGGTGTGCAGCGTGTGGGAGTGCAGCCCCATGATGCTCAGCGCGGTCAGCGACTTACCCGAACCGGATTCGCCGATGATCCCGACTTTCTCCCCGGCCGCGATGCTGAAGCTCACCCCGCGCAGCAGCTGGTGCCCATCGTGGGTGCGCACCTGAAGATCGTCTACGTCCAGCACCGTTTCACTCATTGGCCGGCCTTTCGTGTCGAGTGCAGCCTAGGGTCGAGGAGATCCCGCAGCCCATCGCCGAGCAGGTTGAAGCCCAGTACCGTCAGTGCGATCGCCAGCCCTGGCCACAACGCGAGCTGCGGGGCGGTATAGAGCGAAGCCTGCGCCGATTGCAGCATCCGGCCCCACGATGGCTCCGGCGGTGGGGTGCCGAGGCCGAGGAAGCTCAGTGCCGCCTCGGCGAGAATAGCCAGCGCAAAGGCCACCGAGGCCTGCACGATCACGAGGCTGAGGATATTCGGCAGCACATGCCGCAGCGCGATCGCCCGCCCCGATGCCTGGGACATCCGGGCGGCGGCGATGAAGTCGAGAGAGAGCACGCTGAGGGTTCCGGCGCGGGCGACGCGGGCAAACCCAGGGATGGCGGCGATACCAATGGCCGCCATCGCCGACCACGTGGAGGTGCCGAATACCGCGCCGAGCACGATGGCCAAGAGCAGCGCGGGGAAGGCGAGAAGGAGATCGGCGCCGCGCATTACCAGCGCATCTACCGTCCCGCCGCGCATGCCGGCGATAATGCCCAGCGGTACTCCACAGAGCATGCCGATGCCCACCGCCACCACGCCCACGGCGAGGGTGATGTGCGCCCCAGCCATCAGCTGTGCCGCCACGTCTCGGCCATAGCGATCAGTACCCAGCCAGTGCTGCGCGTTGGGGCCGAGCAGCCGCTCCTCGGGCACCGCGTGGATCGGATCGAAGGGGGTCCACACCAGCGCGATGAGCGCGGTGAGCACCACCGCCGCCACGATGCCGCCGCCGATGAGCAGACTGGCCGGTGGACGCTTGCGCTGCCGCGTGCGGACGCCGCCCGCATCCGGAGATTCTGTGTGCATCTCTTCTTTCCCTCCCGGTGTTAGCGACCGGCGCGGATGCGCGGATCGAGAAGGCTATAGGACAGGTCGACGATAAAGGTGGTGAGCAGGGTGATGAGCACGAGCACCATCACCACGGATTGCACCGCAGTGAGATCCCGGCCGCTGACCGCGTCGAGGAGATAGCTTCCCACCCCGGGCAGCACGAAAACGCGCTCAATCACGACCGCGCCCACGATCAGCGCCGCCATCTGCAGCCCGGTGACCGTCACCACCGGCAGGGCGGCATTGCGCAGCCCATGAGCGCGCATCGCCTGCCAGACGGTCATGCCCTTGGCGAGGGCGGTGCGCATGAAATCCTGGTGCAGCACATCGAGCACGGCGGAGCGCACATAGCGGGTCATAATGGCCGCCTGCACGCTGGCCAGCGCCATAGTGGGCAGGATGAGCCGAGCGATGAACCCCGCAGGATCGGCATTGGGTGGCACCCAACCATTAGCGGGCAGCAGCCCCCAGCGCACCGAGACGATCGTGACCAAGAGGATGCCGGCGAGAAAGCTCGGCACGGCCACCCCCACTTGGCTCAGTGCGGTGATGGCTACTCCGTCCGCGCGGTGGCGTCGAATAGCGGCCCACATTCCCAGCGGCACGGCGATCATGAGCGCCAGTGTCATCGAGCAGCCCATGAGGATCAGGCTCACCTGCAGCCGGTCCCACACGATGGGGGTGATGTCCTCGTCCGATTGCATGGACACTCCCCAGTGGCCGGTGAAAAACCCGCCAATCCAGGTCAGATACTGCAGCAGCAGCGGGCGATCAGTGCCGAGCTCGGCCTGCTTCTGGCGGATGAGCTCATCAGTGGCATTGACGCCGAGCGCAATGGCGGCCGGATCGCCGGGGATCAGCCGCAGCAGCGCGAAAATCACCACGGAGGCCACAAGCGCGGTGAGCACAAAGCGCAGGCCGGCGCGCAGGAGCAGTCGAAACATTAGCGGCGCTCCTTTCCAGACTCCCCATCATCAGGGGCTCGGTGCATCGTGGCCAGCTCGAGGCCCTCGGTGATCTGATCGGCGCGCACGCCACTGACCGCGCGGTCGGTGACCACAATATTCGGGAAATTAAAGAGGGTATCGGCGCCGGCCTCGGCCATGATCTGATCGACCGCCTCTTTCATATAGCGCACCTGCTCCTGGGCAGTGCCGCGATCGGCCTTCTCCAGCAGGGCGCGCACCTCGGGCGAATCAAAGCCCAAATAGTACTCGGGATTGCCAAAAAGCTGCGGAATATCGCGCGGCTCGATGTGCATCACCAGCGACATGTCATAATCCTGCTGCTTGAGCACCTCGTTTAGCCACACCGCTGGGAACTCGGTGGAGCGGATGCTCACATCCAATCCAATACCGCGCAGCTGCGAGACCACGATCTCACTCGCCGCCACCGCATAGGGCAGCGAGGGAACGGAGAAGACCACGTGGTTATTGCTCTCATCGATCCCCGCCTCGGCGAGGAGCTGCCGCGCACGCTCCGGGTCGAAGGGATAGCGGGTGGAGGCTTCATACCAGGGATCCGTGGGCGGCACCGGGGCGCCGCCGGTGTCGATACCGTGGCCGTCCCATGCGGTGTCAATCACGGCCTGGCGGTCGATGCCATACATCACCGCTTGGCGCACGCGGACATCATTGAAGGGGGCGCGGTTGTTGTTCATCGACAACAGCACTTCGCCATTGGTGGTGCCCACCTCGACCGTATAGCGGGTGGGGTCGAAAGTATGGAGCAGCTCGGGCGATTGCATGGAATAGACCACATCCACGTCTCCGGAGCGCAACGCGTTCATGGCCGCCACCGCATCGGCGAAATAGCGGATCGCGGCGCCCTGGTTCTGCGGGGCCGGGCCCCAGTAGTCATCCCGGGCCCGAAAAGAAATGGAGTGGCCGATAGCAAAGTTCTCCACCTCATAGGGGCCCGTGCCCACGGGGGCGCTGGCGAGGGTATCCATGGCCGAGGGCGTCATCATCGCCCCCACGAGGGTGGCCATATCCCACAGCCATTGATTCGACGACGCCGCCAGCTGCACCGAGACCTCGGTGGGGCTGAGCACCTCGACGGATTCGACGATGTCCATCTTCTTCTTCAACCCATTGCTCCACGCCTCGGAGCGGACGCGGTCGATGGAAAACTTCACCGTCTCGGCGTTAAAGGCATCGCCATTGGAAAAGGTGACATCATCGCGCAGGGTGAAGGTGTAGCTGCGCCCATCCTCCGAGACCTCCCAGGAGGTAGCCAGCCAGGGCACAATCTGGCCGTCATCGTCGATGCGCACCAAGGTTTCATACACGTTGCTCATCAGCGCGCCGGGGATGGCCGCGCCGGAGTTGGTGGTGAAGTCGAGGGAGACAGGCGAAGCCGAGGCAGCCACCACGATATCGTTTGCCCCAGCCACGCGGCCCACCTGCACTGCGGTGGAGCCGGCGCTGCAGCCGCTGACTCCCACGGCGAGTGCCGTGGCGAGCGCGGCGGTCCGAGAGGCCGTGCGGTCGCGCCGCGAGCGGCGAGAGGGGAGATTCATACTTGCACAGGCTAGTCGGCTGAGCGGCGTTCTCAGGAATGCGGGGGATCGGTGCAGGCGCGGGTTGAAACGCGGCTACTGGTGGTCGCCTGCCTAGAATGAGCCCCATGACTGAGGCAGGACAACCAGCGGCACGACGCGGCACAGACCGAGACATCATTGCGGTGCGGATGAGTGGCGGGGCGATCCTGCGCTCGAAAACCACCGCGCTGTGCGTGGTGTTTGTGCTTGTTCTCGGCCTGATCGGGGCGGCGTTGCTGGGGGCATGGGCCTCGGAAACCCACAAGACTCTCCGCACCCTCTATGGGGTAGCGGCCGCTCTACCGATCGTGGGGGTGGTCAGCACGCTGTTGCAATTTATCCGCTTCGTCTTTCACGCCCGCCGGCGGCGAGTGATCGTGGGACGCATGATCACGATCCCCGCCTCGGGGGTGAGCTTTCACCGTGATCAGCTGCGCCGCGTAGACATTTGGTCGGAGAATCGCGATGGGGCGATTACCACCTACATGACGCTGGTGCCGGCGCACATCGAACAGCGGGTGGATACACACCAGCTGGCCCATGAGGTGCCCACGATTTTGCGTGATTATTGTGTGCGCCTGCCCCGTGGCAGCCGGCCGACCGCCTATGAGCTGGCGGATAGCCTCCGCGAGAATAATCCGCAGCTCGAGGTGAATAAGATCGGCAAGATCGCCTAGGCGGGTACCACCGTCTCGCTGGCCGGAACGGGCGTGCGGTGGCGCGGCGTGAGGGTGCTATCGAGGATGAGCCCCACGATGATGAGGGCGAGGACCGGCAGCACCCAGCCGAGCTGTTGCTCATGCATCGGCGCCCATCCGAGGAGACGCTCGATGCTCTCGCTGGCCACGCCCACAGAGGACAGGGAGGCCAGCAGCGACCACACCACCGCGCCCCACACACCGAGACGGAAGGTGTAGAACAGGCGACGATGCTTCCACAGCGGCGCCAGCAGCGTGATGGCCACCAAGGTGATAGCGGGCGGGTAGAGGAAGCCGATGATGGGGCCAGCGATCGCCAACACGGACTGCAGGCCCACCGTAGACACGGCGAAGGAGATAAGGGTGAATACCAGCACCCACTTCTGATAGCTCACGGCCGGCAGCAGGCGGTGAAAGAACCCAGAGGTGGAGCCGATGAGGCCGGCGGCGGTACCGATGCACGCCAGCAGCACCACCATGCCGAAGATCACGCGACCGGGCTGCCCCATGGTCACATAGGCGATATCGGTGAGGATCGCGGCACCGTCCTCGTACTGCTCGGGGTTGGGTACGACGCGGCCCACCATTCCGAGGGCGATATAGACCGCGCCGAGCAGTACTCCGGCGCCCACAGCGGCGATGATCGCGCCCCGCTTCAGGCCCATGCCATCAGGGGAGCCCAGGCCCTTTTCGCGCAGCGCGGAGATCACCACAATACCGAAGGCGAGAGCGGCCACCGAGTCCATGGTCAGATAGCCTTCGATCAGCCCAGTGGGGCCAGGATGCTCGGCGAACTTCTCGGCGGTAGCCACGCCAGTAGGGTCGAGCTGGCGGAGAGCCATAACCACCATGAGCGCAAGCAGAATGAGGAGCACGGGGGTGAGCCACTTGCCGATGCGATCAATCAGACCGGTTTCGCGGTAACACATGAGCCAGACCACCACGAAGTACGCCGCGGAAAAGGCCACGGTGGCGGCGCGGGAGTCCACGCCGAATACCGGGGAGAAGGCGGTGGAGTAGCTCACCACCGCGGTGCGTGGCACGGCGTAAAACGCGCCGATGGAGAGATAGATGAGCACGGGGAAGATCACACCGAAAATCCGACCCGCCTGGCGCGACAAGTCCAATACGTCCTCGCCGGAAATCACTACCGCGATCATGGATACCACAGGCAGGGCTACCCCAGCTGCGAGGAAGCCAAGGATAGCGGGGGCGAAGTGGGTGCCGGCTTGGGCGCCGAGAATAGGCGGGAAAATGAGGTTGCCGGCACCAAAGAACATCGAGAACAGCATGAGTGTCGCCGTGGTGAGGGTGGCGAACACTGCCGTGGATTGCACAGCCGAGCGAGCGGAGTCAGACATCGGAGAAAGCTTTCTAGACAGAATGTGAGCTATCGACTCAGCAGCCTAGCAGTACTGGTCCTACCACTCGTTCTTCGGTATGTGCTGCGTGCTCAACGTCACTGTGCCTGACGCAGCAGTTCCACGAAGGTCTCGAGGTTCTCCGGTGGGGTAGCGAAGTTCAACCTGGCGCAGTGCGCATAGCGTGCAGCGGGGGCGAAGGTGGCGCCATCGTTGAGCACCACGCGGCAGTGGTGTTCGAGGTACTCGGCGGCCGTGTGCTCCCCTACAGCGAGAGCGGTGTCGCTGAAGTCGAGCCACATCAAATAGGTGGCCTCGGGGGCGCTGGCTCGGATTCCAGGAAGGGCCTCCGGCAGGGCGTGGAGCAGATAATCGCGGTTGCGACGGAGCAGCTCCAGCTGCTCATCGAGGTAGTCGGTGGAGGCGGTATAGGCGGCCGCGGCGCCGACGAGGCCAAGCGTGGAGTAGCCGTCGGTGACCAGCGGCCCCGCCGCTTGAAAGGCTGCCTGGTGTTCTGGGTTGGTGAAATACATTTGGGCACATTTCAGCCCAGCGATATTCCATGCCTTCGAGGTGGCGGTGGCAGTCACGCACACCCGGCGGGCGTTCTCGCTCACCGAGGCCACCGGCACATAGGGGCGCTCGTAGCAGATGGGGGCGTGGATCTCGTCCACGATCACGAGCATGCCGAGTTCCGCCGCGAGATCGGTGAGTTGCACCAAGTACTCGCGTTCATAGATCACGCCTAGGGGATTATGCGGGGAGCAGAGAATGAGCACCCGGCCACCGCGGGCGTGGGCCTGCCGAATCTGCTCCAGGCTGGGTTGGGGGTCTGCGTCGATACACAGCATCTCGCGGCCGGTGATCCGCGGCAGCTCGAGGAAGGGCATATAGGCCGGCACGGGCACGATGATGGCGTCCTCGGGTGAGCTGAGCAGCTCAATGGCCAGCTGCACCGAGCGGACCACGTCGGCGGTGACCTCCACCTGTTCCGGTTCGGGCGCCCAGCCATAGCGCTGGCGATAGAAGGCGCTCATGCCTTCTTTTACGCCCTCAACCTGCAAGGGGTAGCCGAAGGCTTCGCGCTCCACCGCCTGCCGCAGTGCATTGATCACATCGGGGTGGGTAGAGAAGTCAGATTCGGCGATCCACAGTGGCAGCAGTGCCGAGTCATAGGTATTCCACTTGCGGGTGCCTCGGCGGCGCAGCGTCTCATTATCGAGGAAGTGACAAACCATGGCCTCTATTGTGCATGTGCACGACAGGGTGTGCCTAGCCGCTATGGTGGGTGAGTATGAACGCCCCCGAACTCGTGGTTGTGCTTGATAGTCACAATCAGCCCATCGGCACCGCACTGAAATCCGAGGTGCACAGCACGGACACCCCCTATCATCTGGCCTTTTCCTGCTATGTCCAGGATGCGCAGGGGAGGGTGTTGCTCACTCGTCGGGCGCTGAGCAAGGCCACGTGGCCGGGGGTGTGGACCAATAGTTTTTGTGGGCATCCCGCACCCGGTGAGGATGCTGTGGAGGCGATCGCGCGCCGCGCCCGCTATGAGCTCGGGATTGAGGGGCTGCACGGGATCGAGCAGGTATTACCCACCTATTCTTATCGTGCGGTGGATTCCAGCGGCATCGTGGAGCACGAGTTCTGCCCCGTCTACATTGCGCGTATCGACGCCACCTCCCAGCTGCAGCCCGCCCCTTCCGAGGTCGATTCCTATGGCTGGGCCACCCCAGCCGAGCTGGCGGCCGCGGTGGATGCCACCGGCTTTGCCTTCAGCCCGTGGATGGTGGATCAGCTCAGCCACCGAGCGCTCCGCGAGGCACTGGGCTGTCCCTGCTAGTGGCCGGAGCTAGCCGGCGATAGAACGGACCGCACCCAGCGGCAGCCACATCCAGTCGGGGCGGTTATTGGCCTCATAGGCCACCTCGTAGAGCGCCTTATCGAGCACGAAAGCATCCAAAATATCGAAGTTGTCTTGGTTGCTCGGCTCGAAGTGATAGCCATCCAGCAGGGAAGCGGTGGCGGTATCAGACCACATCTGGCGGGTGTCCGCGGTGCCGGCGTGCTCGAAATTGGCGGCGTAGTCGAGAGAGCGGATCAGCCCCGCGAGATCCCGCAGCGGGCTGTCCATGCGCCGACGTTCCGCCAGCGGCCGGGCGGGCTCGCCCTCGAAGTCAATGAGAATATAGTTCTCGCCCTGTTTCAGGGTTTGTCCCAGGTGGAGATCGCCGTGGACCCGCTGCACCGGCACCTCGAGATCCTGCAGGCGCTGATACACCGCACGCGCCTTCTCGGCGAAGGGAGCAAGATCGGGAACCTGAGCCAGCACATCCTCCAAACGGCTACTGAGGGCCTGTGCTACCTGGGAACCGGGCACGGTCTCCGTGCCGAAATGACGAGCCAGCAGCTGGTGCACCTCGGAGGTGGCAACCCCGAGGTTACGGGCGGAGTCAGAGAAGTCTGCGCCCTCGCGGACCGCAGCGAGGGCATCAACCCAGCCATCGGTGGCGTGGTGCACAAAGTCCTGCACCATGCCGGTGATCATTGTCTCGCCCTCGATCTCGTGGGTGAGATAGCCCCGCAGGGGGGCAATATGGCCGCAGTGGTGCTCCGAGAGCCCCGCCAAGAGCTCCACATCGGGGTTTATGCCGCCGGCGAGCTTGCGGAAGAACTTCACGATCACCGTCTCGCCGAAGATGATGGAGGTATTGGACTGTTCGCCCTCGATCACGCGGCCGAGTGCCCCAGCCGGCAGCAGCGGCTGGGTGGCACCAGGCACTGCGTGGACCGCGCCGCCGCCGGGCAGGGAGTCGCTGGTGATGAGCTCACCCATGCGGGCCGCATAGGCCGGCTGGGCGAGCACATCGGCGTTGTTCTCGTCGAGAAGCAACTGATACAGATCGGAGCCGCTCGCTCGGTGCACCCGTGCCACCACCCATCTGATCGCGTCGCTGCCCGTGAGCGGGGCGGTATGCACCACCTCAATATCGGTGATGGGCTCGGATTTTGCGCCATAGAAGCGCTGGGCGGCCAGCATGGTTGCGAGTGCGGAATCCATGATCAGCTCCTAAGCGTTGGGATCGGTGAGTTCGAACCAGAAGAATCCGTGCGGGGCTAGGGTGACCACCCAGGGCTGCTCGGTGATCTCGGGGAAGTGCTCGCCACCGCTGAGCTCCACCGGCACGCGGCCGGCGAACTCGGAGAGGTCGAGGGAGACGGCCTGCGGGCGACGCGACATATTGTTCACGCACAGCAGGGTTTCCTTCTCATCGCGCAGCAGATAGCTGAGGATGGCGAAGTTCTTGGCGGGCACCTCGGTGAACTCGCCGAAGCCGAAGGCGGAGTGCTGCTTGCGGGTCTGAATCAGATTGCGGGTCCAGTGCAGCAGCGAGTTCTCCCCGGCCATCTGGGCCTCCACGTTGAGGGCATCGTAGCCGTATTGGGAGTTCTGGATGACTGGCAGATAGAGCCGCTCCGGATCGGCCTTGGAGAAACCACCATTGCGGTCGCTGCTCCACTGCATGGGGGTGCGCACGCCATCGCGGTCGCCGAGCCAGATGTTATCGCCCATGCCGATCTCATCGCCGTAGTAGAGCACCGGGGAGCCGGGCAGAGAGAGCAGCAGGCCGGTGAAGAGTTCCAGCTGGTTGCGATCGCCCTCGAGCAGCGGGGCGAGGCGGCGGCGAATACCCACATTCGCCTTCATGCGCGGCTCCTTGGCGAATTGCTCGTACATGAAGGCGCGTTCCTCGTCCGTCACCATCTCGAGCGTCAGCTCGTCGTGGTTGCGCAGGAAGATACCCCACTGCGCCGAGGACGGAATGGAGGGGGTGTCCTGGAGGATCTCGGAAATGGGGCGACGAGACTCGCGTCGCACCGCCATGAAGATGCGCGGCATGAGGGGGAAGTGGAAGGCCATATGGCACTCATCGCCCTCGACGGGCTCGCCGAAATACTCCACCACATCGGCCGGCCATTGATTGGCCTCCGCGAGCAGCACCCGGCCCGGGTACTCCTCGTCGATGACCTCGCGGCAGCGCTTGAGGAATTCGTGGGTTTTGGGCAGGTTCTCGCAGTTGGTGCCCTCTTCCTCGAAGAGATAGGGCACCGCATCGAGGCGGAATCCGTCCAAGCCGAGGTCGAGCCAGAAGCGCAGCACATCCAGCATGGCTTCCTGGACCTCGGGGTTTTCGTAGTTGAGATCCGGCTGGTGGGAGAAGAAGCGGTGCCAATAATACTGCTCGCGCTCCGGATCCCAGCTCCAGTTGGAGGTCTCGGTGTCGACGAAGATGATGCGGGCATCGGCGTATTTCTTGTCGGAATCGCTCCACACATAGAAATCCCCATAGGGCCCTTCTGGGTCCTTGCGGGACTCCACAAACCACGGGTGCTGGTCCGAGGTGTGGTTCATCACCAAATCAGTAATGATGCGGATACCGCGCTTGTGGGCCTTATCCACCAGCTCCACGAAATCGTCCACCGTGCCGAACTCGGGCAGCACCTCGCGGAAGTTGCGGATATCGTAGCCGCCATCGCGCAGCGGGGAGTCATAGAAGGGCGGAAGCCAGAGGCAGTCCACGCCCAGCCACTCCAAATAATCCAGCTTGGAGATCAGACCCTGGAGGTCACCGGAGCCGGAATTTGTGGAGTCATGGAAGGCGCGGACGAGCACCTCGTAGAAGACGGCCTCCTTGTACCATCCCGGTTCGAGGCTATTCTCGGCCATTTTCGGGGTGGCATAGTCCTCGGAGGAAGGTTCTACGACATAGCCTTCCGCATCCACTTCCGTTTCAGCGGCGGGCTCCTGGTGTGCGAGTTTCAAAGGGTCTTCAGCCATACAGACCAGATTAGAGAAAACTCCCGGCGCGCGCGGCAGCGGCTACCCTTTAGGCTTCGAGGGCGGCCCGTCGGCGAATGCGTTGCTGGCCGATGTCGGTGGCCGTCGCTTCGTCCATGCCGCGGGAGTAGGCATGGGGATCGAAGGTCCGGCCCTCGGCGCTGCGGGTGCTTAGGGAGGCATCGCCGATAAATTCGGCACGGGCGGCGCGCGCCAGGGAGGCGTCGTCGATAAGCGCCAGCTCATAGCTGCTGGAGGACTCGGCGGCCTGCTCCTCGGCGGCGGCAAGACGGCTGGAGATCATGGTGATGAAGCCGCGCATGAAACTGCGGCGCAGCGTCACCGTGGAGGAATAGCCGCCGCTGCGGGAATCGTGGCGGAGTGTGCTGGCCCGCACCAGCATGATCGGGTTGATGAGGGTGTAGAGGGTCGATACCCGCTCGAGGTGCCGGAGGCGGCCAAAGACCACAGCCTCGCCGACTTTCACCGAGCGATAGGTGGAGTAGACAAAACCCTCGCAGTGCAGGGAGCGGGCAATCGCCATGAGCAGCGTGCTTTGCATATCTGTATAGGCGCCGCCGAACTCGATATGCATATGGCTGACGGTATCGCTGGGATCCTCGGTGTCGAGGTCGCGCTCGTCGAGCTCGTAGCGCGCCATGAGCTCGAAGGCTTTGGCGAAGTAGATATCGCCTTCCTCGGTGCCCGCGCGATCGCGGGCCTGGCTGAGGATTTTCTGGATTTTGTCTTTGATGGTGTCGAGTGAGCTGGCCATGGGAAATCTCCTGAGGTGGGTGTACTAGCAAGCGGATGAGTGATGTATCCGCAGACTAAATGCCCGAGTCCCGCCGTGGGCGCCCGCAGGCCAGGATGCGAGCAAGGCTGTGCATAAGGGGTTTTTCTATCCACAGCCTGCCGCCGCCCGCGGGGCTAGTATCCGCAGGCCACTGCGCTTATTCCCAGGCCTCGCGCCGGGCCGCTGTGCGCTGCTGCACCGGTAGCCGGAAGTGCACGCGTACCCCGTAGAGCGGGTCGCTGACCACCTGCGGCGGCGCGGCGGGATCGCTTAAGGACAGCGACAGCGCCGCCCGGTTGCCGCGGCCGGGCTCATGGCAGGGCCAGGAGGGGCGCTGGCCGTGGACGAAGTCCACCAGCAGCTGGTGCACCTGGTCGGCCCGCGGGGCCAGCCGCTGCGGCGCGCCCGCGGCGAAGGTGGAGGCCATGGGGGAGGAATGCTCCAGCATGTCGAAGGCGAGAAGCAGATCCACGCAGTGCAGCGCCGGTGCCCCGTTCTCAGCATCGCCGGCGAATTGCAGCAGCCACGTGGAGCCGGACTCGCGCTCTGTCGCGGCCTGCACCCAGCGGGTAATAGAGGAATCGGAGGCGAAGCGGCGCGCCACCTGCCTCGGGTAGTGCGTATCCGCCCAGTGCAGATAGCTGCGGGCGTTATGCAGCAGGAATTGCCCGGCCAGCAGCCGTATCCCGAGCTTCGCCAGCCAGGGCGCGTGCTCATCCATCCATGCGGCGCTGGGCTCGAGATACATCTCGTGCTCGGTGTAGGTGAGCAGAATATCCACATCCGCCAGCTCGCCGGGGATGAAGGGATAGGGGCCCACTGCGGGGCCATAAAAATAGCGTCGCCGCAGCGAGGCATAGCCCTTGGCCAGCTTCTCGGGCTTGCGCGCCGCCAGGTTATTCAGCGAGGTCTGGGTGATGGGGGCGCCAAGGGCGCTGCGCAGCCAGCCGCGGCGGGCGAAGAAATCCTGCGGCGGATAACCGGGCGACATCGCCACCAGCCGGCGAAAGGTGCCGGTGTAGTGGTCGCGCCGGGCCAGCCACAATGCGATGCCGGCCCCGGCGGACTGGCCCACCAGGGTGACATTGGTCGGGTCGCCGCCGAAGGATTCGATGCAGCGCTGGATCCAGTCGAGCCCCAGCTGCACATCGCTGACCCCGCGGTAGGCAAAGCTCTCATCGGCGCGGAACTGGGCGAAGCCCTCGAGCCGCATGCGGTAGCCGATAGAGACCACGATGGCCCCCGAGTGGGCGAAGGCGTGGGAGCGATACCACGAGCCGTCATAGTGGTCGGATTCGTAGCGCCCGCCGTGCACATAGGCGATCACCGGGAGATCGGCGGGCACCTCATGGTCCGCGCGCGGCATCGTGGACACGGGGGCGATCACGCTTAGCCCGACCGGGCGCTGGCGTGGGGTGGTGGCATCGATGACGTCGGTGGCGGCGTCGGCCCGCTCGGGGAAGTCAAAGGGCTGCTCGTAGTGCACGTGGGGGATACCGCAGAATTCGGCCACCCCGTCCTCGTAGACCGTCCCGCGGATTTGTCCCGCAGGAGTCGATACGGTGATCGTGTTCTCACTCATGGGTGTCCATGCTATCGCAGGGGCTAGTGTTTTCCCCAAGAAAAGCAGTGGCGGGCGCCTATCGACGCCGCCTCGCCGGCGTGCTCCTTATTGATAGTCTTCGTTACTATTGGCGGCTATGACATCTACCGCTGAGTACAATCCGCTGCTGTCCCCCTCCACTCTGGACTATCAGCTGCCCGATTTCGCAGCCATCCGTTTCGAGCACTTTCGCCCCGCGTTTGCTGAGGCCATGCGCCGGCACGAGGAGGAGATCCGCGAGATTCTCCGCAGCGAGGGCTGGGAAGACGTGGTAGAGCGGCTCGAGGCCTCGGGGCGCGATCTCGCCCGCGTGGAGTCGGTCTTTTTCAATCTGTGTAATACCGATTCCACTGAGGAGATGCTCGAGCTAGCCGCGGAGCTGGCCCCAGAGTTGGCTGCGCATCGCGACGCCATCATCCAGAACACCGAGCTCTACCAGCTGGTGCGCGATGCCGAGGTACCGGAGGATGAGGAGTCCCGCCGGCTGCACGAGTACTATCTGCGGCTTTTTGCCCGCTCCGGCGCCACCCTCGATGCGGAGAAGAAAGCGGAGCTGGCCGAGCTCAACCGCGAGCTGTCCGCGCTCTCGGAGCGTTTCGGCTCCCAGCTGCTCAGCGATACCCAGAAGCTCGCCGTCACCTTCGACTCCGAGGAGGAGCTCGCTGGGCTTTCGGCCTCGGCGATTGCCTCGGCGCGCGAAGAGGATGGCAGCTATGTGCTGCACCTGAACCTGCCGAGCGTGCAGTCTGTGCAGGCGCAGCTCGAGCGGCCGGAGTCGCGCCGCCGCGTCTATGAGGCCTCGCTGGCCCGCGGCGTGGAATCCACCACCCCCGTGGCGGTGCGCATGGCTCAGCTGCGGGCGCGCAAGGCCGAGCTGCTCGGCTACCGCAGCCACGCCGAGCTGGTGGTGGAAGAAGAAACCGCCCCCGATACCGCCGCGGTGTGGACCCTGCTGCGGGATCTCGCTCCGGCCGCGGCAGCCAACGCGCATGGCGAGTACAAGCGCATCCAAGATGTGGCCGGCGGCGAGGAGATCACCGCCGCCGATTGGCCCTATTGGGAAAATAAGCTGCGCGAGCAGGACTACGCCCTCGACGAGTCCCAGCTGCGCGAGTACTTCCCGCTGCGCAGCGTGGTGGAAAAGGGCGTGTTCTTCGCCGCCGAGCGCCTCTATGGCATCACCGTGCACCCACGCGAGGACCTGCGCGGCTATCACGAGGATGTGCAGGTGTGGGAGGTGCGCGATAGCGATGGCACCGGCATCGGCCTGCTGCTCACCGACTACTATGCCCGTCCCTCCAAGCGCGGCGGGGCGTGGATGTCCGGCTTCGTCGAGCAATCGGAGCTGCTCGGCACCAAGCCAGTGGTGATCAATGTTTTGAATATCACCAAGCCGGCCGATGGCTCCGAGGCGCTGCTCAGCATGGACGAAGTGACCACCCTCTTCCACGAGTTTGGCCACGGCCTGCACGGGCTGCTCTCTCAGGTGCGCTATCCCAGCTTCTCCGGCACGAGCGTGCCCCGCGACTATGTGGAGTTCCCCTCCCAGATCAACGAGAACTGGGCGCTGGAGCCGGTGGTGCTGGACAACTACGCCCGCCACCACGTCACCGGCGAGGTCATTCCCGCAGAACTCGTCGCCGCGATCCACGCCTCCCGCACCTTCGGCCAGGGCTTTGCCACCAGCGAATACCTGGGCGCCGCGATTATCGATTACGCCTGGCACAGCCTCAGCGCCGCCGCGGCCGAAAAGATCGCCGCCACCCCGGAGGCCGTCGCCGAATTCGAGCGCGCTGCGCTGAGCGACGCCGGGCTAGAGGTGGAGCACCTCGCCCCGCGCTATCAGACCCGCTATTTCAACCACATCTTCGCCGGTGGCTACTCGGCGGGCTACTACTCCTATCTCTGGGCGGAGGCCCTCGACGCCGATGGCTTCGAGTGGTTCAAGGAGGTGGGCGCCGCCGTCGATGCCGAGCGCAGCGAGGATGGCCCCAGCGGCGTCGATGCCGCCTCGGTGCGCGCGGCGGGGCAACGTTTTAGGGAGCTGGTGCTCTCGCGCGGCGCCTCCCGCGATTTCACTGAGGCCTTCACCACGCTGCGCGGCCGCGAGAAGGATATCCAGCCGCTCCTCCAGCGGCGCGGCCTGGCGGGAGCGACCCGCTAAACTACATAGCCATGGATGCGCTGCGAGAGATCTACGTTGAGATCACCAATGAGCTCGGCCAGTGGATCGTCTCCTTGCCCGTGTGGCTGCAGGCGCCCGTGGTCACCACCGTCACGCTATTTCTCTGCGGGGTCGGGGCGGTGGTGCTCTTACGCCTGATCGATATAGCGGGCTCGCGTATTCACGCCCGCGTGCACGCCGAGGACACTACCCGCAGCGGCAGCGCGGCCGTCCGGCCGGGCCCGGCGGCGCGGGGTACTAAGATCGTGATGAACCAAGAACCCGTCGCCTGGAAAGAGCCCACCACCGAATGAAGAATAAGCCCCGTCGCCGCCCGCGCAGTACCTATGGCAAGTCGCGGGTCACGCTCGCACTCATCGCGCTGCTGCTGTTCGTCGTGGTGATGGCGCTACTCGGCCATCTCTAACGGGACGCCGCTGCGGCGATGGTGCGGAAGAACTCCGCGTCCGCTAGATCCTCGATAAGGACCGGCTCGCCGGCGGCATTTCGCAGCGGCACACACCAGTTGGGGTACTGCTCCTTCGTGGTGCCCGGCTGGTTCTGAACCGCCTTATCGCCCACCAAGTCCACCAGCGCGGTGCAGGTGAGAAGCGAGGGGGTGGCGGCCACATAGCGGTGCAGGGCGGCCACCAAATCCACCAGCGGTCCGCGCTCGCCGCGCTCGGCGCCCAGGAAGGTTTCGACAGGGCTGTGCCCGCGGAAGTAGCCCCGCTCGCGGACGCGCTCCAGCACCTCGTTCTGCCACGCCAGATCCTCGGCGTTTTCCTCTTCCTTGGAACGGCTGAACAATCCCAGCTGATCCCGTAGCTCCACGTGGGTGCCGGCCAGATAGCCGGCGGTGGGAGGCAGATCGTGGGTGGTGACCGAGGTCAGACACAGCTCGCGGTAGTGCTCGGGCAGGCGCGGGCCGCCGCCTTCGAGCTCGGACTCGAACCACAAAATAGAGGTGCCCATGATGCCGCGCGCGGCGAGCACATCCTGCACCCAGGACTCGAAGGTGCCGAGATCCTCGCCGATCACCACGGCCCCGGCGCGCTCGGCCTCAAGAACCAGGATGCCGACCAGGGCGTTGTAGTCGAAGCGCACATAGGTGCCCTGGGTGGGCGCCTGCATGCGGGGGATCCACCACAGGCGGAACAAGCCCAGAATGTGATCGATGCGGATGCCGCCGCTGTGGCGCAGAATCGTGCGCAGCATATCGCGCCAGGCCGCATAGCCGGACTCCGCCAGCTTGAAGGGATCCCACGGCGGCTGGGACCAGTCCTGCCCCTGCTGGTTATAGGCGTCCGGTGGGGCGCCCACCGACGCCTGCGGGGCCAGCACCTCGGCGAGGGTGTGGGCATCGGCGCCACCGGGGTGTACCCCGACGGCGAGATCCGCCATGATGCCGATGCTCATGCCGGCGTCGAGGGCGCGTCGATGCGCCTGACGCATCTGGGCATCGCAGAGCCATTGCACCCAGGCATAGAAGGCGGCCACCTCCATCGGCTCCTCGCTCAGAGCGTGGTTGCCATTCTGCGCGGCGTGCTCTGCCTCGGCGGCGAGATCCTGTTCGGCGCACCACAGGGAGAAGTCGATGAGGCCCTGGCCCTCCATCTCCACATACTCGCGGAATTGTTGCTCGCGCTCGGGGGAGTGCGGAGTGTTATAGAGCTCGCGCAGTACCTGCAGCTTGGTGGCGTAGATTGGATTGCGATCAATGAGCCCGCCCGAGTGGTTGAGCTCCTTCAGCGGCGCGGCTAGCTGCTGGATCTCGGCCTGGGTTTGGGCATCGAGGGCCTGATACTCCGGAATGGATTCGATGTGCAGATAGATCGGGTTCATGAAGCGCCGGGTGGTGGGCAGATAGGGGGAATCCTCCACCGGCGGGAAAGGCTCGGCCGCGTGCAGCGGATTGACCAGTACGTAGTCGGCGTCGGCATGCGTCGCGAGCACCTCGGCGAGGGTACCCAGATCATGGAAATCGCCGATCCCCCATGAGTCGGCGGAACGCACCGAATAGAGCTGCGCCATCACGCCGCTACAGGGCTGCTCGCGCAAAGAGGCGGTGGTGCTCAGCGTGGTGGGGGTAACCACCAGCTGGCACTCCTCCTCGATATCCTCGGAACGCAGCTGCAGCGTATGCCAGCCTAAGGGGAGATCATCGGGGGTAGAGAAGGTAGCCTCGCCCCAGGCGCAGCCGTCGACGATGCGCGGGGGAGTCCAGTTATCCTCCTGGCGAGGGCGCACCTCGCCGCCCTCTTCGAGCAGGATCCGCACATCGGCCGCGGCACCATCGTGCACGTGCACATTAAAGAAGTGGCGATCCCCTTCCCGGGCCACCACGCAGCGCGGCAAAGGGCGCGTGGCTTCCGCATCCTCCACGCGGGCGCGTAACTGCGCTAACTCCTGCTCAGAGGCGTCGGCGGACAGCTCATAACCTAAGGCCCCAATGATGGAGACGAGGGTGTCCTCGCTGACCTCCACCACGGAACCGTCGTTAGCGGTGTAGTGCGTAGCAACGCTCAGGGTACTGGCTAAATTACGAAGTTCGTCTCTAGAGCTCACAGGAACCATAGTGCCATTGACCGCTGAGGATCGTGCAATAATTGCGCGCTATCGTTATCGAGCTATGTGCGCTCGGCCAGTGGGGGCGGGTAGCTTACAACGTGAAGGTTTCTTCAAAATAGGCATGGGCGTTGCCGCCCGGTTGATAGAAAGGTCCACAATAAGCATGGTGAATGAGTACTCCACCCCCGCGAAGTACAGCATCGGCGAGCACGACACATGCCTGAGCGCCATGCTGGAGACCGCCCGCTCCCGCCCTTACGGCATTATGTTTACCCGGCCGCAGAACTTTGAATGGGTTAATGTCACCGGCCAGGAATTTGCGGAGGAAGTCTATGCGGTGGCCAAGGGCTTGATTGCCAATGGAGTGCAGAAGGGTGATCGCGTGGCCCTGCTCTGCGAGACCCGCTATGAGTGGACGCTCATCGATTTCGCTATTTGGGCGGCCGGCGCCGTGTCGGTGCCGATTTATGGCTCTTCCTCGCTCAGCCAAGTGCAGTGGATTATTGAGGATTCCGGCGCGGTATTCGCCTTTACCGAATCCCAAGAGCACACCGCACTCATGCGTAACCTGCTGGTGGATGAGAATGGTGTGCCGCGGCTGTCCGGCTCGGCTTCGAAGCTGCGCCGCATCCTAGAAATTAATGCCTCCGCCGTGGACACCATCATGTTTGAAGGCCGCGAGGTGGACGACGCCGAGGTGGACAAGCGTATCGCCGAGACCCGCTCCGAGGATCTCGCCTCCTTGGTCTACACCTCCGGCACCACCGGCCGCCCCAAGGGCTGCATGCTGACGCACCACAACTGGCTGGCCGAGGCCTATGCCTTGCTCACGCACCCCATCGGCCAGGTGGCCGCCCCAGGCAATCGGGTGCTCACCTTCCTGCCGCTGGCCCACGTGTTCTCCCGCGCTGTGTCTTTGGGCGTGGTGATCTCGGGCGCCACCCAGAGCCACTGGTCCGATTTCTCCACTCTGCCGGTGGAGTTCCAGCGCTCCCGCCCGCATCTCATCTTGGGCGTGCCGCGCGTGTTCGAGAAGGTGCGCAACGGCGCCGCGCTCAACGCCAAGCAGGCCGGCCCGATCAAGGATGCGATCTTTGAGAAGGCGGAAAAGACCGCCCGCGAATACTCCAAGGCCCTCGATACCGAGGAAGGCCCCAGCAAGACCCTGCAGTGGCGGCACGCCACCTATGACAAGCTGGTCTATTCCAAGCTCCGCGCCGCCCTCGGTAATTCGGTGCGCTATTGCATCTCCGGCGGCGCCGCCATGGACCGGGATCTCTTGCACTTCTACCGCGGCATCGGCGTCACGGTGTACGAGGGCTATGGTCTCACCGAGCTCACCGCCGCCGCCGCGGTGAACTTTGATGACAACATCATCGGCACCGTCGGCCGCCCTGTCGGCGGCGTGTCCGCACGGCTGTCCTCGGAGGGCGAGGTGATGTTTAAGGGGCAGACCCTCTTCCGCGGCTACTGGAATAATGAGGAGGCCAATCGCGAGTCTTTCGACGAGGATGGCTGGTTCAACACCGGCGACCTCGGCGAGATCTACGAATCCGGCCACATCGAGATCACCGGGCGCAAGAAGGATCTCATTGTCACCGCTGGCGGCAAGAATATCTCGCCCGGCCCGCTGGAGGATCAGCTGCGTTCCCACCCGCTGATCTCCCAGGCGCTGGTGGTGGGCGATGGCAAGCCCTTCGTCGGCGTGCTCATCACCCTGGAGCCGGAGGCCTTCGAGCACTTCAAGGCGCAGCGCAATATCCCGCTCTCCAAGTCCGTGAAGGATGTGGCCCTTGATCCCATGCTCCGCGCCGAAATCCAGGACGCGATCAACTCCGCGAATATGATGGTCTCGCACGCCGAGGCGATCAAGAAGTTCTACATCCTGGACCGGGACCTCAAGGAAGAGGAAAACGAGCTCACTCCCACCTTGAAGGTCAAGCGCAACGTGGTGGTGCGGCGCTTCTCGGAAGAGATCGACGTGCTCTACCGCACGAACTAGCCGCAGGACTACCTAGGGCGGATGTCTCCATCGGGCCACACCCGGCGAGGCATCCCCCTTTTTTCTTAGAACTGGCTTAAAGTCGTACGCGCAGATGACACCCCGCCCGTCCCAGCGAGTAAAGGAGCAGCACGTGGAGCTACTTGACGCCAAGCTGCGCCTCAAAGAGCTCACTCAAGAGATGTACAACATCGGCGATGAAGTGGCCGAATACATCGAGCACATCGCCGAAGCCATCACCGACTGGGACGCCGAGCTCGTGGAGGAATGCCTCCTCGAATTCGACGAGATCGCGGTGGAAGCCATCAACGACGCCCGCGTGGTGGTCTCGGAGCTCTACGGCATCCGCCAGGCTCTCATCAGCGGGCTGCGCGCCGGGTCCATGGGCGTGTGGGAATCTAGCAAGCGCACGGAGCGGTATGCGCGCCCGCAGCTTGTCGACGCCCACCTGCTCTCCACCTCCTTCGCGCTATCCAGCCCGATGTCGGTGCCGGCGCTGAGCAACGCCATGCAGGGTCGCACCGAACTGGCCACCCAGCAGCTCGCCGCGATTGTGGAATGGGAGCTGGACCAGACTGCCTGCGCCGCCGCAGACCTTGAGAGCGTGAGCCTAGCCACCATGTTCACCCGCACCCGCCGGCTGGTGCACGCCTGCGCCGAGGGCTGGCTGGAGACCGTCGCCCGCGCCCACCCGTCCTATGCCGCGGCTGCCCGCGGCTCCCACCCGCCCGAGTTTCTCGCCGAGCGGGCGTGGATCGACGGCGTGGTGGCCTCGGTGCGTCGCCGCATGCACGCCAGCGACCGGGGTGCATGAGAGCAGCCATGAGCACCTTTGGCGTGTATATTCACGTGCCCTTTTGCGCCACGCGCTGTGGATATTGCGATTTCAATACCTACACCCCGGGCGAGCTCGGTAGCGCCTCCTCCCCGGAGTCCTATCTCCAGGCATTGGCCATCGAGCTGGAGCTCTCGGCCGCCGCCACCAGCCATCGCGTGGTGGACACGGTCTTTATCGGTGGGGGCACGCCCTCGCTGCTCGGCGCGGAGAAACTCGTCTCCATTCTGGGCATAATCCGCCAGCACTATGATCTCGCCCCCGATGCGGAGATCACCACCGAGTCCAATCCGGAATCCACCTCGGCCCGCTATTTCGAGCAGCTGCGCGCGGGCGGTTTCACCCGCGTGTCTTTGGGGATGCAATCCGCCAGCGAATCGGTGCTGGCGACCCTCGATCGCACCCACACCCCAGGACGTGCCGCCACGGCAGCGGAGCAGGCGCACGCCGCCGGCTTCGAGCACGTGAACCTCGACATGATCTACGGCACCCCGGGCGAAACGGATGATGATGTGCGCCTCACGCTGGAGACGATCCTGGGCGCCGGGGTGGACCACGTCTCTGCCTATGCGCTGATCGTGGAACCCAACACCAAGATGGGTCGGCTGGTGCGCACCGGGCAGCTGCCGGCACCCGACGATGATGTGATGGCCCGCCGCTATGAGCTCATCTCCCAGGGCCTCGAAGCGGCCGGGCTCGACTGGTATGAGGTGTCCAATTGGGCCCGCCCGGGCGGGGAGTGCCGGCACAATATCGGCTACTGGAGCGATGCCGACTGGTGGGGCGCTGGGCCTGGGGCGCACTCGCATATCGGCGACCAGCGCTTCTATAACGTCAAGCATCCGCGACGCTACTATGAGCGGCTCGGCCGCGCCGAGTTGCCGATTCAGGAGACGGAGCAGCTCAGTGCTAGCGACCGCCACACCGAGCAGATTATGCTGGGCCTGCGCATGCGCGAGGGGATAGCGCGGAGCGCGCTGGACCCGGCTGCTGCGGAGACGATCGACCGCTACGTCGATCGCCAGCTACTGAGCGTCGATAAGCACCGGCTCAGACTGAGTGATCAGGGGCGCCTCTTGGCCGATGGGATCATCGCCGATCTGTTGCTCGCGGAGGAGGAGCACTAGGCTGGTGCGTTAAGAGAGAGGTAGATGCATGTCCACAGCCACTGATGCGCGGCGTGTCCGCGTGCTGCGCGCGATCGTTGCCGATTACATCAGCTCTCAGGAGCCCGTGGGGTCGAAGTCGCTGGTGGAGCGCTATAACCTCGGGGTGTCCTCGGCCACCATCCGCAATGACATGGCGGTGCTGGAATCGGAGGGTTTTATCACCCAGCCGCACGCCTCCTCGGGGCGCGTGCCCACGGAGAAGGCCTATCGCAGCTTCGTGGACTCTATTCATGACGTCAAACCGCTCTCGCTGCCCGAGCGGCGCGCCATCCTCTCCTTCCTGGAGGAAGGGGTGGATCTTGAAGATGTGCTGCGGCGCGCCGTACAGCTGCTCTCCCAACTCACCCGCCAAGCGGCGGTGGTGCAGATGCCGATGCTGCAGGTCTCGCGGGTCAAGCACTGCGAGGTGGTGCTGCTCAGCCCCGTGCGGCTCTTGCTCGTGCTCATCACCGATACCGGCCGGGTGGAGCAACGCAATGTGGAGCTCGAGGATGTGATCGAGCCGGAACAAGTGGGGCAGCTGCGCCACGCCCTTAACCGGGCCCTGGGCAATCACACTCTCTCCGATGCCTCGGTGGCGCTGGCGGATCTCGCCTCCCATGCGCCGCACGACATCCGTATTCCCGTGATCACCTGCGCCACCGTGCTCATCGAGACCCTCGTGGAGGCGCCCTCCGATCGCCTCATCTTGGCCGGTGCCTCCAATCTCAGCCGCGCCCGTGGCGACTTTCCTCAAGGGCTCCCCGAGGTGCTCGAGGCGCTGGAGGAGCAAGTGGTGGTGCTCAAGCTGCTCTCCAATGCCCACGATCTCGGCTCCGTGCGTGTCTCCATCGGCGGCGAGCACGAGGAATCGGAGCTGAAGCACACCTCGCTGGTGGCCACCGGCTATGGCACCGGCGAACGCCTAGGTGGCATGGGGGTGATGGGGCCGACCTATATGGATTACTACGGCACCATGTCCAAGGTGCAGGCCGTGGCCAGTTATGTGTCGCGGGTGCTCACGGATGAATATCACGGGGAATAATCCCGTGAAGTTTCTCCTTGTAGGGGAGGAGACTAAGCTATCGGTGTTTGAGCACTGTCAATATACAACTACTTAGGGGAAAGATTAAGACTCGTGGCTCGTGACTACTACGGAATCTTGGGCGTGGACTCATCGGCAAGCGATGCGCAGATTAAAAAGGCGTATCGCAAGCTGGCCCGCAAGTACCACCCAGATGTCAACGATACCGAGGAGGCAGCGGAGAAGTTCCGCGAGATCTCGGTGGCCCAAGAAGTCCTGCTCGATCCCGAGAAACGCCGCATCGTGGACATGGGCGGGGACCCGATGGAGCAGCGCGCTCAAGGCGGCTACGGCGGTGGATTCTCCGGTGGCGGCTTCGGCGATATCTTCGAAGCCTTCTTCGGTGGCGCCGGCGGGGGCGCCCGCGGCCCGCGCTCGCGGGTGCAGCCCGGCAACGATGCCCTGCTGCGCACCGAGATCTCCCTAGAGGAGGCCTTCCGCGGCGTCAAGAAGGACATCACCGTCGATACCGCCGTGCTCTGCGATCGCTGCGAGGGCACCGGTTCGGAGTCCAAGTCCGCGCCCGAGACCTGTGGGACGTGTCATGGTAGCGGCGAGATCCAAGAGGTGCAGCGCAGCATCCTGGGCAATGTGATGACATCCCGCCCCTGCCGCGCTTGCCAAGGCTTCGGCGAGATCATCAAGGATCCCTGCTCGGAGTGCTCGGGCGAGGGGCGGGTGCGCAAGCGCCGCGATCTCGTGGTGTCTATTCCGCAGGGCATCGCCGACGGCATGCGCATTCGCATGGCCGGCCAGGGCGAGGTCGGACACGGCGGCGGGCCGGCCGGCGATCTCTACGTGGAGGTCAGCACCACGCCGCACCCGGTATTCACCCGCGATGGCGATACCCTGCACTTCACCGCGAAGGTGCCCATGGTGGATGCGGCGCTCGGCGCCGCTCTCACCGTCACCGATCTCCGCGGCGAGGAACTGACAGTGGACATCCAGCCGGGCTCTCAGCCCGGACAGACCGTACGCATGCACGGCGCCGGCATGCCGAAGCTGCGCGCCGAGGGCGCCGGTGACTTGGTGGCCCACCTCGACGTCACCGTGCCCACCGAGCTCAACGACGCCTCCCGCGAGCTGCTGGAGAAGGTGCGTGCCCAGTCCTCCGAGTCGGTCAAGGTGCATAGCCAGGACCGTGAGGGCGAGGGTTTCTTTGACCGCGTCCGCAGCCGCTTCCGCAGGTAAGAGCAGTGTCCCTTCCACTCTTTCTGGACCCCGAGCTCGCGGCGGCCCCGCCGGTGGGCGCGCGCGTGGAGCTGCGCGGCCAAGAGGCCACCCACGCAGGCACCGTGATGCGGCTCGGCGCGGGCGAGCAGCTGCGGCTGAGCAACGGCCGCGGCCTCGTGTTGCGCTGCGAGATCGCCGCCCCGCCCAGCAAGCAGCGCGTGGAGCTGATTGTCTGCGCGGTGGAGGAGGTGGCCGCGCCGCGGCCACGGGTGAGCATCGTCCAGGCGCTGCCCAAATCCGAGCGGGCGGAGCTCGCTGTGGATCTCGCCACCCAGGGAGGGGTCGATACCCTCATTCCCTGGCAAGCCAGTAGGTGTATCGCCAAGTGGCCGGCGCAGAAGCGCGCCAAGTTGCACGGCAAATGGGTGAGCACCGCGGTGGCGGCTGCCAAGCAGTCCCGCCGCCCCGTCGTGCCCGAGGTGGAGCAGCTGCACCAGACCGCTGACATTGTGCAGCGCATCGACGCCCTCACCGCCGCCGGCGGGCTGGCCTATGTGCTGCACGAGGAAGCCACCGAGTCGCTAGGCACCGCCACCGTTGATGCCCCAGAGATCATGCTCATCGTCGGCCCCGAGGGCGGGATCAGTGAGGAGGAGCTGGCGGCCTTTCGCGCGGCGGGCGCCCAGCCGGTGCTGCTCGGCCCTGAGGTGCTGCGCACGGCCAGCGCCGGGCTGGTGGCGTTGGCCGCGATTGGTTCGCGCACTCCGCGCTGGCATCTACGTTAAGCTGCAGTGGACACTCCGGAAAGGACAAGAAAGAGAGCACGTGGGAATCTACGAGCGCACAGAAACCGCATCGCTGAGCTATAGCATCGAGCCGCAGCTGGCCCAGGCGGTCTGCGGGATCAATGACGAGAACATCAAGGTCCTCGACAACCAGCTGGCCTGCGATTTCTTCGTGCGCGGCAACGAGGTCACCCTCACCGGGCCCGCCCCCGTGGTGGCTCGGGCTCGCCGCGTGCTGAACGAGCTGCAGGCTATGGCGCGGCGGGGGCACGTAATCACCCGCGATGCGGTCAAGCACACCATCACCATGGTGAGCGTCGAGGCCCCCGAGGGCGTTAATCGCCGCCTGGCCCAGGAGATCGTGGCCCGCCGCGGCAAGGTGATTCGCCCCAAGACCCGCGGCCAGCAGGACTATGTGGATGCCATCGATGAGCACACCGTGGTCTTCGGTATCGGCCCGGCCGGCTCCGGTAAAACCTATTTGGCCATGGCCAAGGCGGTGCAGGCTCTGCAGTCCAAGGCTGTGTCGCGCATCATTCTCACTCGTCCCGCCGTGGAGGCGGGGGAGAAGCTGGGCTTTTTGCCCGGCACCTTAAATGACAAGATCGACCCCTATCTGCGGCCGCTCTATGATGCGCTGCGCGACATGATGGACCCCGAGGCCATCACCAAGCTCATGGAGGCCGGCGTGATCGAGGTGGCGCCCTTGGCCTATATGCGCGGCCGCACCCTGAATGATGCGTTCGTGATCCTCGACGAGGCCCAGAACACCACGCCGGCGCAGATGAAGATGTTTCTTACCCGCCTCGGCTTTGGCTCCACGATGGTGGTCACCGGCGATATCACGCAGGTGGATCTGCCTGGTGGGCAGAAGTCCGGGTTGCGCATTATCCGCGAGATCCTCTCCGGGGTAGAGGATATCTACTTTGCCGATCTCGGCGCCGAGGACGTGGTGCGCCACCAGCTCGTGGGCGCCATCGTGGATGCCTATGACGAGTATGATGAACGCCAGCTCAAGCGGAAGGCCCAGCAGTGAGCATCGAGATTTTTAATGAGTCCGGATATCCGGGCCTCAACGAGGAAGCACTCATCGACGTCGCCGGGTTCGCTTTGCGACGCATGGACATCAACCCAGCCGCAGAGCTATCCATCCACATCGTGGACCTTGACACCATCGCCGATTTGCATGTGCGCTGGCTGGATCTAGAAGGCCCCACCGATGTGATGAGCTTCCCCGTGGACGAGCTCACCCCCGGTTCTGGTGGGCGCCCCGACGCCGCCGACCCCGGCCCGGCCATGCTGGGCGATATCGTGCTCTGCCCCGAGTTCGCCGAGCGCCAAGCCACCAAGGCCGGACACAATCTTTCCCACGAACTGGCGCTGCTCACCGTGCACGGCTGCCTGCACCTGATGGGCTTCGATCACCTTGAGCCCGAGCAGGAACGGGAGATGTTCGCGCTGCAAAATGAGCTTTTGGCCGACTGGTACGATGACATCCACGAGCGCGAGCTCGAGTTTCCCGCCAAGCCCTCGGGGGCATCTGCTTTTCCCAGCGCGGCCGATCGCGCCGGTTTGGACGAGACCCTGACCGATACAGAAGGACACATTCCGCCGATCGCGGAGCCCCGCCCCTAACTTATGGAACCCACCTTATTGCTCATCTTCGTCCTCGGGGCAGTGGTCGCCACCATCGCCTCCGCGGCTTTCGGCACCATTGAATCCGCTGTCAGTTCCATCTCTCCCGCCCGTGTGGAGGAGATGGTCAAAAGCGAGAAGGAGGGGTCCAAAACCCTCCTGAAGGTGTTGCAGCGCCGCGCCGACAACATCAATCTCTTGGTGTTGCTGCGCACGCTTCTCGACGCCATCGCGGCGGTGCTCATTGCCCTGTTCACCGTGGACCTGATCGATGGCAAGGCCTGGGCGCTGCTGATCGCGGTGCTCGGCTTCAGCCTCATCAACTATCTCGTGGTGGGCGTGTTCTCCCGCACCGTGGGGCGCAAGAACCCCTACACGGTCTCTTTGCGTTCCGCCGTGGCGCTCTCTGCCATCGGCTATGTGCTGGGCCCGATCAGCCGCATTCTCATCTGGGTGGGCAATAAGCTCACCCCCGGCGATGGTTTCCGCGATGGCCCCTTCGCCTCCGAGGTGGAGGTGCGCGAGATGGTGGACATGGCCCTCGAGAACGGCATCGTGGAAAACTCCGAGCGCAAGATGATCCAGTCCGTCTTCGACCTCACCTCCACCACGGCTCGCCAAGTGATGGTGCCGCGCCCCGAGATGGTGTGGATCGAGCAGGACAAGAATGCCGGCCAGGCCACCTCGCTGTGTGTGCGCTCCGGTTACTCCCGAATCCCTGTGATCGGGGAAAACGTGGACGATATCGTGGGCGTGGTCTATCTCAAGGACCTCGTGCAGCAGACCTACTATTCCACCGATGGCGGCCGCAGCGTGGCCGTCACCGATGTGATGCGCGAGCCCAGCTTCGTACCCGATTCGAAGTCCCTCGACGAGCTGCTGCAGGAGATGCAGCTGCAGCGCTTCCACATCGCGATGTTGGTGGACGAATACGGCGGCATCGCTGGGTTGATCTCCATCGAGGACATCCTGGAAGAGATCGTGGGCGAGATCGCCGACGAGTACGACTCCGATGAAATTGCCCCCATCGAGAAGATCTCCGAGCGGTGCTACCGCGTGCACGCCAAGCTCTCCCTCGACGAGCTCGAGGAGTTTGTGGCCGAGGAACTCGAGCAGGATCTCGAGTTCGACGATGACCTCGACGTGGACACCGTGGGCGGGCTCATGGCCTTCGGCCTGGGGCGTGTGCCCCTGCCCGGCTCCAGCACCCACACCCACGGGCTCACCCTGGCTGCGGAAGGCGGCACGGATCGCAAGGGGCGGATGCGTATTGTCACCGTGGTGGTCAGCGTCGATAAGCCAGCGGAGCAGGACGAAGAGCCGCAACGCTGATCGCGTATGCTTAAGCGCATGTTCACCGATACACCTGAAGGTTTCCGCTCCGGCTTTGTGAGTTTCGTGGGAAGGCCCAATACCGGCAAGTCCACGCTGATGAACGCCCTGGTGGGTGAGAAAGTGGCCATTACCGCCGATCAGCCGGAAACCACGCGTCACACTATTCGCGGGCTCGTGCACCGCGAGGACGCGCAGGTAGTCATCGTGGATACCCCCGGGCTGCACCGCCCGCGCACCCTGCTGGGTGAGCGCCTCAATGAGATGGTGGCCGAGACCTACGCCGATGTGGACGTCATCGGCATCACCATTCCCGCCGATGAGAAGATCGGCCCCGGCGATCGGTGGATCGTGGAGAACGTGCGCAAGGTGGCGCCGCACACCACCCTGCTGGGCGTGATCACCAAGGTGGATAAGGTCAGCCGCGATACCATCGCCGAGCGGCTGCTGCAGGCCCATGAACTGCTCGGGCCTGAGGCGGAACTCGTGCCGGTCTCGTCCATGTCGGGCGAGCAGCTCGATGTGCTCATGGACGTGATTGTGGGGCTGTTGCCCGAGGGGCCGAAGTTCTATCCCGACGATCACATCACCGACGATTCCACCGAAAAGCGCATGGCCGAGCTCATCCGCGAGGCCGCCCTCAGCGGACTCAAAGAGGAATTGCCGCACTCGGTGGCCGTGGAGATCGACGAGGTGCTGGACGATCCCGAGCGCCCCGGGGTGAAAAACGTGCACGCCGTGATCTATGTGGAGCGGCCCGGGCAGAAGAAGATCCTCATGGGCAAAGCCGATCGCCGCTATGGGCGCATCGTGCACAACGCCCGCCAAGAGATCATGCAGCTGCTGGGCCATAATATCTATCTCGACCTGCGTATTAAGGTGCTCAAAGACTGGCAGCAGGATCCCAAGTCCTTGGGACGACTCGGGTTTTAGGGGAGGTCCTCACGCGTGCGACGCGGCAGCTTCCGCGACCGCGCCCTCGTGGTGCGCACCTATGATTTCGGCGAGGCCGATCGCATCGTCGTGTTGCTGACGCGCGAGCACGGCCTGGTGCGTGCGGTGGCCAAGGGCGTGCGCCGCGCCCGCTCGCGTTTCGGCTCACGGATCCAGCGCTTCGTGCTTCTCGACGTCGAGTGCTACCCAGGCAAGAACCTGGCGCTCATCACCGGCGCAGACACGGTGAGCTACTATGCATCGGGCATCATCGAGGACTATCAGCGCTACAGTGCGGCCTGCGCCGTGCTCGAAACTGCCGAAAAGCTCTCCCTGGCGGATCTGCCCGATGCGGCCCTCTTCGATCTCGCCGCCGCCGCCCTCGACTCCCTGCGCCACGATGACACTCCGCTGCTCAGCCTCGATATTTTCCTCTTGCAGGCGATGGGCAGCGCCGGTTGGTTGCCCGAAATGTTCAACTGCGCCCACTGCGATAAACCGGGGCCCCACCGCGGCTTCGACCCCGGCTCCGGCGGGGCCGTATGCGCCGAATGCCGGCCACCCGGTGCCTCCACCGTGCCCACCGAGGCGCTCCGGCTCATGTGGTGGATGGCGCACGGCCGCTATGATGCCATGGCCCGCGCCCAGCAGGCCGATCCGGTGCAGTGGGCGGCGCTGGTGGATACAGCGCACCGTTTGATCACCGATCACGTGCAATACCACCTCGAGCGGGGTGTGCTCAGCCTGCGGGCGGATTAATGGCACAATGAGGGAGTGAATTCATCTGCACTTACCCCGCCGAACATTCCCGCCGAGTTTATTCCGCGCCATATTGCGCTGGTCATGGACGGAAATGGGCGCTGGGCTAAGGAACGCGGCCTCAAGCGCACCGAGGGCCACAAACGCGGCGAAGCCGTGCTCATGGATGTGGTGGATGCCTGCCTCGCATTGGGTGTGGACTATCTGTCCGCCTACGCCTTCTCCACCGAGAACTGGCGGCGCAGCACGGACGAGGTGCGCTTCCTCATGGGCTTCAACCGCGATGTGCTGCGGCGGCAGCGCGATGTGCTCAACGAGAAGGGCGTGCGGGTGCGGTGGGCAGGCCGCCGCCCGCGGCTGTGGCGCAGCGTCATCCGCGAGCTAGAAGAAGCCGAGCAGCTCACCGCCGCCAACACCCGCATGACCTTGGCTATGTGCGTCAACTACGGCGGCCGAGCCGAGATTGTTGACGCCGCCCGTGAGATCGCCCGCCAAGCCCGCGCTGGGACGCTCTCGCCTGGCGCTATCACCGAGGAGCGCTTCTCCGAGTTCCTCGACGAGCCCGATATGCCCGATGTGGACCTCTTCTTGCGGCCCTCCGGAGAGAAGCGCACCTCGAACTTTCTGCTCTGGCAGTCCGCGTATGCCGAGATGGTCTACCAAGACAAGCTCTTCCCCGATTTCACTCCCCAGGACCTCTTCGCCGCAGTGGAAGAATATGCCCGCCGCGATCGCCGATTCGGCGGAGTGAAATAAAAATTTCATCCATATCCCATGATCAACCCCGGTTGGCAGCGCCGCCACGAGGGGTTAAGATACCGGCGATCACGTGGTAATCGGCCACGTATCGTCTTCATGAGCCGTGGCGCGTGAACATATAGCGTGCGACGTGGCGCAAGCGTGAGCTGGGAGAGAAATGTCAGACAAAGCGACGTCCGCAGGAAGCCATGAGGCGAGAGGGAAGAAGGCCGCGCGGCTGCTGAGTACTGCCAGCCCCAAGCAAGTCAAGCGCTGGCGCCAATACCTCGCCAATGAACGTGCCGAGGCGGCCGTGTACCGAGAGCTCGCCCGCGGCAAGTCAGGGGAAGAGCGCGAGATCCTGCTGCGTATCGCCCATGCGGAGTCTCGGCATGAGCAGCACTGGCGTACCCTTCTCGGCGACGAAGTGGGCATGCCCCTGCGGCCGGATTTCTCCACGCGGTTTATGGCTTTTATGGCGCGACACTTCGGATCGGTATTCACCTTGGCGCTGATGCAAAACGCGGAGTCGCGTAGCCCCTATGAGGAGGACCAAGACGCCACCAGCCAGATGCAGGCCGATGAGCGCATCCACGCCGAGGTTGTTCGCGGCCTCGCGGCGCGATCGCGGGAGCGCATATCCGGTGGATTTCGCGCTGCGGTCTTTGGCCTCAACGATGGTCTCGTCTCTAACCTTGCGCTCGTGCTCGGTGTCGTGGGCTCCGGCGTATCCCAAAACGTTATTCTGCTCACTGGCGTGTCTGGTCTTTTGGCTGGTGCACTCTCGATGGCGGCGGGGGAGTACGTCTCGGTGCAGTCGCAAAAAGAGCTCCTCGAGGCATCCACCCCCGATCCCGAGGTGCGCCGCGCCCTGCCGCAGCTCGACTTTGATGCCAATGAGCTCGCCTTGGTCTATCGTGCCCGCGGGATTGATCAGCAGGAGGCCGAGAACAAAGCGCGGGCCGTGCTGCAGAGTATCCGCACCGCACATGATGCCCAGACCCCAGCCGAATTGAGCGATGCGTCCTCCGATACCAGCTCCGTGGGCACAGGAGTAACAGCGGCGTTGTCGAGCTTCGCGTTCTTTGCCGGTGGTGCCCTCATTCCCATCCTGCCTTTCCTCTTTGTCCTCTCCACCGCTACGGCCGCGCTGATTAGCACCGTGCTCGTTGGTCTCTCCCTTCTGCTCACCGGCGGCATCGTGGGTGTACTCTCCGGCGCGCCGCCGGCCAAGCGGGCGCTGCGGCAGCTGGCCATTGGTCTCGGCGCGGCGGGCGTGACGTGGCTATTGGGCACGATCTTCGGTACCAGCATCTCCTAGCTGGGCTGCTGGCTGAGCTGCTGGCTGGGCGCAGCGACGACGCTGCCCTGTCTAAAAAACTCGTGCGCAGCTATTGACTATCGAACACCTATGCGAGAAGATAGTTCTAAGGGGAAAAGGTTAGGTAAAAATAGCGTGCAGGGGGAATAGTGTTTGCGCGGCTAGAAGAAGGTCAATTACCCGCAGGGATCCGTACTATCTACAGTTCTCATTCGCTATGGGATGCGGTGTTCGAACGCATTAACAATACAGGCTGTCGCTATAGTCACGAGCTGGCGACACTACCGTATAGCGCCCTCGAGGTGAATCGTCGCCGCATCGAGCTGATCGATTATCTCGCGGAGAGGGCGGGGGAGGGCGATGCGGTGGAATATACCGCGGCGCGCTTTGCTGGGCCTTTAGGGTGTACCGAGAATTTCGTGGTGACGCTCCTTGAGCTCTCCCAGCTTTTCCGGGACTTCCCGCTGCTCGCGGCGGTGTTGCGCCTGAGGCCAATTTTCAATGACTCGCACCTGCTGACGCTTGCCTCGGCATTAGTGGGGATTGCGCCGGAGAAAAGAGTGGACTTTGAGTTGAATTTCCTGCTCGATGTGCTGCCGCGGCGCAATAATCAGCAGCTCAAAGGGCGCTACTGGTTGCGCCGGCGCATCAACGACATCTTGGTGCGGGTGGATCCGCTCGGGGTGGATTCCAGCGGGGAGAAAGATCCGCGCCGAGCGACGCAGGAGTCAGTGAGCTTTTGGGACAATCCCGAGGGCGAGACCGGCTATATCGACATCGAGCTGAAGAATCATCGCTACCACCAGGTGATGGGAGCGATCACCCAAGTGGCCGCGCAGCGGGGGATCTCGCAGACGGATGCGCTCGTGGAGCTGATGACGCAGAACACCAACACCAAGGTGGTCTTTCATGTCTACGCCAACTGGTATGAGAAGCAGGCGTGGACTCCCGAGCAGGGGTGGCTATCGGAATACGCCACAGACGAGCTGCTCAAGCAGGTGACCGCGCTACAGCTGCTCTCTGATTCGGAGGTGGATTCCTATCAACCCACGGAGTCGCAGCGGCACGAGGTGATCGCCCGCTATGGCTGCTGCAACTTCCCAGGGTGTACCACGGCGGCATCGAAATGCCAGATGGACCACCTCCAGGAATATAACCGAGGCGGCCCGACGGCGACGTGGAATCTGCATCCACTGTGCACCAAGCATCACCGGCTCAAGACTCTCGGGGAGTACACCGTCGAGATGGATCCGCAGGGCACCACTATCTGGCGCTCCAAGGACGGTGAAGAAGCCACCTCCGTGCCGGAGGGAGTGATCAAGGATATGCGCCGGCTGACGCTGGAGGAGCGGATGCGGCGCAAGCACCAGGTGCGGCGCGAGAAGAATGAGGCGATCTACGGCACTGAGGTGCAGTCCGAGGCGGACGAGCCCGCCCCGTTCTAGTGCTTAAGGGGCGGAGTGGCGCGGGGCGCACTCGGCGCAGAAGCCGAAGACCTCGGCGGTATGGGCAGTGAGTTTGAAACCATGAGCCTGGGCGGCCTGCTGGGCCCATTCCTCCACGGGGCCACCCTCGATTTCCTCGGTCTTGCCGCAGTCGGTGCAGACCAGGTGGTGGTGATGGCCTTCCGTGTCGCAATGGCGGTAGCGCGTCTCCCCAGAGGCCATGTTCAGCACGTCCACGGCCTCAATGTCGGCCAAGGACTGCAGGGTGCGGTACACGGTGGTCAGGCCCACTCGGTAATTACGGCGGGTGAGCTCCTCGTGGATCGTTTTCGCAGAAGCGAAGGCGTCCAGATCGCGGAGAACATTCACCACAGCTGCACGCTGCCTGGTGCTACGCACGCCAAGTTTGGGGATGGTCGGGTCGTTACGGGTAGCCATCGAACTGACTCCTTCGAGTTACAGGGGAACAATCACTCGGCGGGGCTGTTATCGCCGAGACGGGGATCATCAGGCATTAGTGTAAGCCCCACAATGGGGCCGTCACAGTATTGTCATCTGTTTCCTTTAAGGTTTATCGAAATTGAAATGAAAACGGTTACATCAGGGAAGGGACGTCTCTCGGGCGAGGAGATGACAGCGGCTGCGGACCCTAGCGATAGTATGGTTGAGACTTACATGTGTAGACGCTAAAAGAGGAGCTTCCTGTGGCACAGCAATCTGTTGTCGATTCCGTGGTCAATCTCTGCAAACGCCGAGGTCTGGTGTATCCATGCGGTGAGATCTACGGCGGCACCCGCTCGGCCTGGGACTACGGCCCGCTGGGTGTGGAACTGAAGGAAAACATCAAGAAGCAGTGGTGGCGCACCTTCGTTCAGGGCCGCGCCGACGTGGTGGGCTTGGACTCCTCGATCATCCTGCCGCGCCAGGTGTGGGAGGCCTCCGGCCACGTCGAGACCTTCACCGACCCACTGGTGGAGTCCCTGCACACGCACAAGCGCTACCGCGCCGACCACTTGCTCGAGGCCTATGAGGCGAAGCACGGCCACCCGCCGGCTAATGGTCTCGCCGACGTCAAGGATCCCGAGACCGGCCAGGACGGCAAGTGGACCGAACCGCAGCTCTTCTCGGGCCTGATGAAGACCTACCTCGGCCCCGTCGATAATGAGCAGGGCTTGCACTACATGCGGCCCGAAACCGCCCAGGGTATCTTCATCAACTTCAAAAACGTGATGACGACCGCCCGCCTCAAGCCGCCCTTCGGTATCGGCCAGGTGGGTAAGGCCTTCCGCAACGAGATCACCCCGGGCAACTTTATCTTCCGTACCCGCGAGTTCGAGCAGATGGAGATCGAGTACTTCGTCAAGCCGGAAGAAGCGCCGGAGAAGTTCGACGAGTGGGTCGATGCCTGCTGGAACTGGTTTATCGATCTGGGCATCAACCCCGAGAACATCCGCCAGTTCGATGTGCCGCAGGACGAGCGCGCCCACTACTCCGATCGCACCATCGATTTCGAGTACAAATTCGACTTCAGCGGCAACCCCTGGGGCGAGCTCATGGGCGTGGCCAACCGCACCGATTTCGACCTCTCCAGCCACATCACCGCTTCCGGCGAGGACCTGTCCTACTTCGACCAAGCGAGCGGCGATCGCTATGTGCCCTACGTGATCGAGCCCTCCTTTGGCCTCACTCGCGCCCTCATGGCATTCCTCTGCGATGCCTACACCGAGGACGAGGCCCCGAATGCCAAGGGTGGCGTCGATAAGCGCACCGTGCTGAAGCTCGATCCCCGCCTGTCTCCGATCAAGGTGGCTGTGCTGCCCCTTTCCAAGAAGGAAACGCTCACCCCGACTGCCGAGAAGGTGGCCGATGAGCTGCGTAAGTACTGGACCATCGACTATGACGTCTCCGGTGCTATTGGCCGCCGCTACCGTCGTCACGACGAGATCGGCACCCCCTTCTGCGTCACCGTGGACTTCGACACGCTCGAGGACAACGCAGTCACCGTGCGTGAGCGCGACACCATGGAGCAGGAGCGCGTCTCCATCGACCAGCTGCAGGGCTATCTGGCCCAGCGCCTCATTGGCTGCTAAGGAGTAGTGCACATGGAGAATCTGCAGTGGTCGCGCCGCGAAAAGGGCGAGTCCGGCACCGTCATGAAGCTGCGTCAAGGCGCGGATGTGGTGGCCGTGGACGTGATTACCCAAGAGGGTGTATCTGGGCGCATGAGCGTGGGCGGCAGCGAGCCGTGGCGTCTCCATGTGGCCCCCGATGACGGCGCCTCTGCCACCACCCCGGACGGCCGCGTCTACAGCGCGAAGCCCGAAGAGGCTGGCACCAAGTTCACCAAGGCCAAGGCGTTCACCGTGGACGCCAGTGGCCGGGCACTGCGCGTGGTCAATGAATCCGCCAATAACTGGGTGGTGGAGGATCACGACGGTACCAAGCTGGGCCAATTCACTGGCTTCAACTCGGGGGTTCGCGACGTCGAGCTGGATCTGAGCGATCTTCCCTCCGATGATCTACTCAGCCACGAAGAAGCCGTGTTCCTCGCCTGGCTGGCGCGTATCGCATTGGAGAACCGTCTCGAGTCGCGATCCACCATCATCATCGCCACCTTGGTGTTGCTCACCATCTTGGCGCTGGCCGTGTTCCTGCTTTAAGTACCGATAGAAAGGGCGCACGATCATGGTTGAGCAGCGAGTCTCTACTACCCCTGGGCAATCGCCATGGGTGTGGGTGTGGGATGAAAACGAGCTGCTCGACCGCGATGATCTCCTCATCGCCCACGTGCGCTCCGATGTGATCTACGTGGACGGCCAGCGCCTCCTCGTGGAATACACCCCCGGCACCACCTCCTTCAGCTTCCGCGCCACCGCCGCGGACGGGGAGATGATGTGCGTGCGCCAATCAGGCTTTACCATTACCTCTCTCGAGGCCGAGTGCGGCGATCGGCGCTACAAGCTGGATCGCTGCTCGGTCTGGCGCAAAGAACGCGCCATCACCACCTCCGATGGCGCCATCGCGGCCTTCACCCGGCCGTGGGTGTCTGGCCGCGTCGAGATAGAAAACGGCCCCGCCCATGCAGAGATACCGCTTATCGACGCTGTGGTGCTGACATGGGCCTGCGTGGTGGTGGATTCGCCGATCAGGCGGCCGCGCTATTAGAAACGGCCGCCGCCACCGAAGGAACCGCCGCCGCCACCGCCGCCGAAGGAGCCTCCGCCGCCGCTGAAGCCGCCGCCACCGCCTCCACTGAGCAGGCTGTTGATCACCATGCCGGCTACAAATGCGCCCGAGGTACTGCCCGAGGAGCGGTGCCGATCGTTGTACTTCGAAATCTCGTCTTCTACCGCGCGGTAGGCGCGATCAGCGGCGCGATGCGCCTCCACAGCGGTATCGGCCGCGCCCCGCAGATTCGTGCTGCGCAGCTGCTGCGCTCGCGAGCGCAGCTGGATAGCCTCGGCCAGCAGGGTGCGTGGCCGCGCCCCAATAACTCGGCCACGGGTGGCCACCAGATCCTCTGTGGACTGTATGAGACGATCCGCAGACGCTAAGATGCTGTCGAGACGCCGCAGCAGTTCCTCGCCGACGCGCGAGGTTGTGCGCAGGGTCTCGAGCAGCAGATCGAGCTCGCCATCGGCCTCGGTGAGGGTGGCGTGGCTGGCCAAGGGATCGGCCTCGCCCTGCTCCTGCGCCTGGGCTACCGCCTGCTCGGCCTGCTGGGTGACGGAGCTGACACGCTGCTCATCCACCCGCACACCGGTGTTGCGGCTGCGCCGCATGAGATCCTCGGTCTCACGCAGCTCTGCACGGACCTCCTCGATCAGCCCCGGCAGGGCGGCACGCGCGCCGGCGATATTCGTTTCGGCGTGCTCCACGCCAGCCAGCAGCTGATCGGCCTGGTCCACGAGCTTTTCGGTGCCGGTGATCAAATCCACCACATCGGACTGCTCGCCCGCCGGCAGCTGGGCGTGCTCGCGGGCGGTATCGAGGGTGGACTCGGCCTGGGAGAGATGCTTCTCCGCCATTTCCACGTTGTCGGTGATCGACCCCAAGGTGCTAGCGCTATAGCGGGAACGCAGCTGGTCCAGCTGCTCCTCGGCGCGCGGCAGGCGAGTGCGCACATCCACGATGCGCTGGGTAAGCCGATCCAGATTCTCCGAGGCATTGAGCAAGACATTGCGCATCCGCGCGAAGTCCTCGGAGCGGGCGTCGAGAATATCATCGGCGCTCGCGCAGGAGGTCACGATCCGCACCAGCCCATCGCGCCGCTCGCCGCGGAAAGTCCCGGCATCGAGGGCGCTCTTGATGGCAAAAGCCTCGTGCAGGGTGCGCTGCGAGGACTCGAGAGCTTGGGTGAACTGGCGGGTGCGGATCTCACCGAACTCGGCCTTTGCCAAACGCAGCTCCTCTTGGGCGCGGCGAATGGACTCATCCGTCGAGACCAGTTCTTCTTCCGCCAGCTCGGCCAGTACCTCGGTATCGAGGCTGCGGAAGCTATCCACGTCATCGGAGCGGAACTTCCGGGCCTGTTCGATCTGCTGGCGCTGTTCCTTCCGGCGCCGCCGCTTCGAGGCGTACCACAGCCCGCCGCCGGCGCCCACTACGGCAACGGCACCGCCGCCGAGCCAGCCAATCTCCTCGCCGCTCAAAGAACCAGAGGAGGCATAAGTATCAGCCATGGTCTGCGCCCCCGCAGCCCAGTTACTGTCTCCCAGGGCAGGCAGGCCGGCATTAACAATGTCTTTGAGCTCCGACTCCGACCACTCGGAACCACCGTGGTAGCCATAGGCGCGCGAGGATACGTCCACCGAGATGATCGCCACGTTATCGCCCGACATTTGCTGGAACCACTGCTCGGCCCGCTCGGTGCCGGTGCCCTGATAATCAGACTCGAAAATCAGATAAAGCAGCCGCCCATGATCCTGAAAGCCCTGGCGTAGCGAGTCGCTAATGGCGGTAGTCTCCGCGGAGGAGAATACCCCCGCAAAATCACCCACATAATTGTCTCTCAACTGTTGATAATCCGCGGAGGACACCATAGTCACTGGCGGTGCTTCCGCATGGGCGCTGGGGTTAGCGGCAAGCAGGCCGATAGCGCCGGCGGCGATCATGGTGGCGGACAGGGGACCAACTATGCGCGTGCTCATACGTGCCAGAGTAGTGCACTATGGGCCGTGCTAGTCTCGGCACCACTATGACCACGTCTCCCACAGCGCTCGTGCTGGGAACCTCCCAGTACGATGGCGTGCCCTCCCCGGTCTTCGCCGCGCGCCTCGACGCCGCCCACCGGCTCTATCAGGACCACACCGTGCAGACGATCGTCATCGTGGGCGGGAAATTACCCGGGGATCGCTTCAGCGAAGCCGAAGCGGGGGCGAACTATCTCGCGGAGCGCGGGGTGCCGCGCTGCGACCTCGTGGAAGTGCCGGAAGGCCACGATACGCGCAGCTCTTTGGAAGCGGTGGGGGAGAGCGTCGATAAGCGAACACCGTTGATCGTGGTGACGGATCGGACTCATCTGCTGCGGGCGAGGTGGGTGGCGCGCCGGGAAGGATATGCCGCCACCGGGCATGGGGTGCGGGCGAAGCTGCGCGTCTATGGGCTGCTGCATGAAGCCGGCGGGCTGGTGGTGCTCGTGGTGGACACCGTGGCCGGTCGGCGCTGGGCGCGACGTGTCGAGCGGTGTTTTCGCACGCTTGGCTCATATTATCGGCCAAGTCTGCGGGCCCGAATGAAGCAACTCTACTAGCGTCACTAGGGTGAACGTCTACTCCGCCAGCGATTATGAACGCCGCCTGAGCGAAGCGGCCAAAAGCGCTCAGCTCCCCAGGGCCGCCCCCGACGAGCGCAGCGACTTCTCCCGCGACCGGGCGCGCGTCCTCCACTCGGCGGCACTGCGACGACTCGCGGACAAAACCCAAGTCGTTGGGCCCCGCGATGGCGACACCCCGCGCACTCGGCTCACGCACTCCCTCGAAGTGGCGCAGATTGCGCGCGGTATCGGCAGCGGCCTCGGGCTCGACCCCGACCTCTGCGAACTCGCCGGGCTCTGCCACGACATCGGCCACCCACCCTACGGGCACAATGGGGAAGTGGCGCTCAACACCGTCGCCCAGGACGCCGGCGGCTTCGAAGGTAATGCCCAAACTCTGCGGATCATCACCCGCCTCGAGCCGAAGGTGCTCGACGCCGCCGGGAATAGCTATGGGCTGAACCTATCGCGCGCCGCCATCGACGCCTCCTGCAAATACCCCTGGACCGCCAGCGAAGGCCGCCGCAAGTACGGTGCCTACGATGAGGATCGCGAGATTCTCCGTTGGGCCCGCGCCGGAGTGAGCGGGCAAGGAAAATGCATGGAAGCCCAGGTGATGGACTTCTCCGATGACGTCGCCTACTCCGTGCACGATGTGGAAGACGGCATCCTTTCCGGACGCATCCGCCTCGGCGTGCTCTGGGACCTGGTGGAACTCGCCGCCCTCGCCCAGCAAGGAGCCCAGGCCTTCGGCGGCAGCCCCGAGGAGCTTATCGACGCCGCCGACCGGCTACGTCAGCTCTCCTGTGTGGCCCACGCCGCCGACTTTGATGGCTCCCTGCGCGCCCTCACTCGATTAAAAGCCATGACCTCGCAGCTAGTCGGCCGCTATGTAGGCGCCGCGATTAGCGCCACCCTCCACGCCCACGACGGGGCGCCTTTGGGCCGGCACCACGGAGAGTTGGTCGTCTCCGCCGAGGTGGCCGCCGAGGTGCGCATGCTCAAAACCATCGCCGTGTTGTACGTGATGGAAGAAGACCAGCACCAGCGCCGACAAACTCGGCAGCGCAACCTCATCTACCGGGTGTACGACTACCTGCATCTCAGCGCGCCCGGCTCGCTCGACCCGATGTTCGCCGCCTGGTACACCCAGGCCGAGAACGAGCAACAACGCCAGCGGGTGCTCGTGGATCAGATCGCGTCCATGACAGAATCCCGGCTCGAACGCACCGCCCGCAACGCAGCTGATATCTCCGTGTTCTACTGCTAGGTATTCTCCTCTTCGAGGGAGGCCAAGGGCCCGCCCGAGCGATCCCCGCGGATCCGCTTGAGCACGTTCTCCGCCGAGATCAAACACATCGGCACACCCACCCCAGGCACCGTGGTGGCACCCGCATAGTAGAGGCCGTGGAGCTCGGAGGAGGCATTAGCGCCGCGCAGAAAAGCCGACTGGCGCAGCGTGTGGGCGGGGCCGATCGCGCCGCCGCACCAGGCGTGATAGCGATCAGAGAAATCCGTCGGGCCAATCGTGCGCAGCACCTCCACTCGGGAACGCAGCGCCGGCTCGCCGATGGCGGCCCCCAGCTGCGCCAGAGCGGAGTCCGCAATAGCCTGCACCGCCGCGCTGGGGGAATGCCCATAGGCGTCGCCGTAGCCGAGGCTGATATCGGCGGGCACCGGAACCAGCAGGAAAAGATTCTCCTTGCCCGCCGGAGCGACGCTCGGATCCGTGGCCGAAGGGCGGCATACATACATCGACTGCGACGCACCCAAGGGGCGATCCGGGTGGGGGCCAGAAAAGACCACATCGAAATCCGGGGTCCAGTCACGGGAGAAGAGTAGATTGTGGTGCTCGAGCTGCTCCAGCGGGCCATCGACCCCAGCCAGCACGAGCACCGTGCCGATACCGGGATCGCGCCGGGCGAAGGAGCGCTCCGAGTAGCTGCGCAGCCGCTCGGGCACCAGCGTGGTTTCGGTGTGGTGGAGATCCGCGCCGGAGACCACCGCGTCCGCAGTTAGCGTGGCGGCTCGGCCCTGGGCGTCGAGAACGCGCACCCCTGTGGCCCGCTTCCCCTCATGAGTGATGGCGGTGACGCGGGTAGAGAGATGAAAGCGCACCCCCGCGTCGCGGGCGAGGCGGTAGAGGGCGTCGATCACGGCCGCGAAACCACCCATGGGATAGCGCACCCCCTGAGTGAGATCGGTGTGGCTCATCAGGTGATACATCGCCGGGGTGCGCTCGGGGCGGGAGCTGAGAAACACGGCCGGGTAGCTGAGAATGTGGTGCAGCCGCGGATCACTAAAACGCCGCCGCACATGCTTATCCAGCGAGGTGCTGAGCAAGTAGCTGAGGGTGCCGAGTCGTCGCAGCACGCTGGAATCGAGCAGCGGCCCCGGCGAGGAGAAGGTGGTGTAGAGGAAACGCTGCTTGGCGATGTCATAGGCGTCCTCGGCCTGATCCAAATAGGTCTCCAACGCGGCGCCGGCACCTGGCTCGAGGGACTCAAAGAGCTCCACAGCGGCGTTCCGGCCGAAGGGCACATCGAGCGGCTCATAGGGATCAATAAATACCCGATAGCCAGGATCGAGCAGCCGCAGATCCAGCTGCTCGGCAGTCGAGGTGCCCATGAGCTCGAAGAAGTGGTCGAAGGCGTCCGGCATGAGATACCAGGAGGGGCCGGTATCCCAGCGATAGCCGTCCTCCACGAGCAGACCGGCACGGCCGCCCACCTCGTCATTCTTTTCCACCACATCCACCTGCATGCCGCTGCGGGCTAAGAGCGCGGCGGTGGCCAGTCCGGCGACGCCGGCACCAATCACGAGGGCACTAGTGGGATACATGGGGGCCTTTCCGGTGGAGTGCACCTTGGGCGAGGGAGCGGGCAATGATGCCCGCCTTACGGGCGGGGCTCAGGCGCAGCCGCTGCCGATAGAGCTGTTCGGCAGGGACCTGCTCCAGCTCATCACTGAGGGAGGAAAAAAGATTAGTGGCCGAGCGCACCGCCAGCGCCGAGGAGGTGGGCAGCAGCGGGATCGACGCATAAGAGACCTGCAAATCCTCGCGGATCTCGGCGATGAGTGCGGCCTTGGACTCCTCCGTTAGCTCGCCCAGATAGGCGCGTCCGAGGCTGGCGCTGTCCTCGGAGAGATCCCGCAGGAAGTTGATTTTTTGAAAGGCCGCGCCGAGGCTGCGGGCACCGCGCTCCATCGTGTCCCGATCCGCGGCCGACACCTCTCGGCCGGTGAGGAAGATCTGCACACACATCAATCCGATCACCTCAGCCGAGCCATAGATATAGCGAGCGAGGCTCTCAGGGGTGTGCTCGCTGCGGTCCAGATCCTGGCGCATGGATGCGAAGAAGGCGGCCATGTGCTCGCGCTGGAAATCGCAGCGGCGGGCGGTAGCGGCATAGGCGTGCAGCACCGGGTCGGTGTGAAAACCGCGCTCGGGGGCAGCCAGCACCGCCGCCTCATAGCGGTCCAGCTCGGTGCGGATCTCGGCGGGGCTCATGCCCGCCACAGTCGCGGTGCCATCGACAATCTCATCGGCGATGCGCACCACGGCATAGAGGTTGTGGATATCGCGGCGCACTGCTGGGGCGAGCAGCTGGCTGCTCAAACCGAAGCTGGTGGAATAGGAGCGGATGACCTGGCTGGCGGCGGCGTCGGCGCAGTCTTGGAAACGCCGCAAATAATCGGGATGGGAGACACTCATACTCAGCGGCACACCACCGTCACAGCGGCGGCGCGGGCCACCGTCTCGATCGGATTCACCTCGGCTGCGCTCAGCCGCACCCCACGCAGCAGCAGGTGGGTGACTGGGTGCTCCTTGAACGCATCATGCAGCCCGTCAAGGTTGCTGGCCCGCTGATGCGGCTGGGCGCTGAGCGCATCAGAGATCAGCGCAATCAACTCACCTCGACTGCGTGCGCGCCGACAATCCACTGCCACTAGCTGCATGCCTAAACTCCCGTCATCGTGCAGAAACTCTCATAATGATCGGCCGTGTAGTACCACACATCGGGTTTGTCTCCGCCGGTGACGATACGCCGCGGCCCGCGATGATTGAGCCCTGGGGTCTTCACCGTGTACTCGCGGTAGTAGTCTTGGGCGCGCTGCGGCAGCAGCTGCTCATAGTTACCGAAGTGGGTGCCGTCGTTCTCGGGGTAATCGAAGGGGCCGCCGGCCTCGATGCGTTCTACCACCTCGGCGGCCTCCGGCGGCAGCGTATCGAGCGCGCAGGTATCGCCGCTAACGCTGGCGCTGCTTGTGCTACTCGCGCTGCTATCGGTGGACGGCTCCGAGCCATCGAGCCCGATATAGGCACCGAGACCGGCGAGGAGGACGGCGCCGACGGACAGCGCCACCCGACGCAGGGAGCCGCGCGGCCCCGAAGAACGTTCATCAGCCATAAACACGTAGTGTATTAGTCTCCGTTGATAGAGATCATCTGCGGTGGCATGATTCGTGTCTCAGCCGCACGCTAATGTAGGGGCCATGGGTAAAGGACGTATCCCTGAGCGGGACATTCAAGCGATCAGAGAGGCCACGCCGATCGACGAGATCGTTGGCGACTATGTGCAGCTCAAGCCCGCTGGTGTGGACTCGCTGAAGGGGCTATCGCCCTTCAAGGATGAGAAAACACCTTCCTTCCACGTGCGCCCAGCCCGCGGCTATTTTCACTGCTTCTCCTCCGGTGAGGGCGGCGATGTCTTCTCCTTCCTCATGAAGATGGAACACCTCAGCTTCCCCGAGGCCGTTGAAGCCTGCGCGGAGAAAATTGGCTACCAGATTTCCTATGAGGGCGGGGGACCGGGCCGGCGGGAAGATGTGGGCACGCGGCAGCGGCTCATCTTGGTGAATAAGATCGCCCACGAGTTCTATCAAGAGCAGCTGGGCACCGCCGAGGCGCAGACCGCCCGCGACTTTCTCACCGAGCGCGGCTTCAGTGCCGAGCATGCCCGCGAGTTCGGCTGCGGCTATGCCCCGGCAGGCTGGGACACCCTGACCAAGCACCTGCTGCGCACGGGCTTCGACGTCACCGAGATTGAGGCCGCAGGTTTGGGCAAGATGGGCCGCCGCGGCCCGATCGATCGTTTCCACCGCCGCCTGCTGTGGCCGATCAAAAACCTGGCCGGGGATGTCATCGGCTTCGGTGCCCGCAAGCTTTTCGACGATGACAAGCTGGGCAAGTACATGAACACCCCCGATACCCTGCTGTATAAGAAGTCCAAGGTGCTCTTCGGGCTGGACATGGCCAAAAAGCATATCGCCGCCTCCCACCAGGCGGTGGTGGTGGAGGGCTACACGGACGTGATGGCCATGCATGCCGCCGGCATCCAGACGGCCGTGGCGGCTTGCGGCACCGCTTTCGGCGAGGAACACCTGCAGATGCTGCGCCGGCTCATGCTGGACGATTCTTATTTCCGCGGCGAGCTGATTTATACCTTCGATGGTGATGAGGCCGGGCAGAAAGCCGCGATGCGCGCCTTCGATGGCGATCAGCAATTCACCGGCCAGTCTTATGTGTCGGTGGCGCCGGAGGGGCTAGACCCCTGCGACCTGCGCCTAGAGAAGGGCGATGCTGCGGTGCGTGAGCTCGTGGCCAGCCGTGAGCCCATGTTCGAGTTCGTGGTGCGCTCGATCATCGAGGATTATGACTTGGACTCCGTCGAGGGGCGCTTGCAGGCCTTAAGACGCACGATCCCCGTCATCGCCGATATTCACGACCACACCCTGCGGGACGAGTACGCCCGGCAGCTTGCCGGCTGGCTAGGCTGGCGCGACATCGACGAGGTGGTTCGGCGGGTGCGGGAACAAGCGCGGGCCCCACGTCCGCAGCAGCAGCCAAAGCGACGCGCACCAACCGCCCCGCAGGAGGAGCCGCGGGTACCGCGTCCGGATCCGCGCGATAGCCGTCTCTGGCCGGAGCGGGAGGCGATTAAATTGGCGCTGCAGTATCCCGAGATCGCGGTGCCCTATATGCGGGCCTTTGATGATTCCACCTTCACTCACCCTTCGTATGTGGCGGTGAAACAGGCCGTGGATAAGGTCCTGCAGGCGGGCGAGGATCACGAGGGCGTGGACTGGCTCGCAGCGGTGGCAGGGGAGATTCCGGATATTCACGGCCGCGGCTTGGTCTCTGAGCTGGCCGTGGAAACCATCCGGGTGGATGCCGCCCATCTGGTGCGCTACGCGGACTCGGTGTATTCACGCCTGCAGGAAGTGCGCGTGGGGCAGATTATCGCGCAGCTTAAAGGGCAGTTGGAAAGAATGAACCCCACGAAAGACGAAAAGGCCTATGACAGCCTCTTCGCGGATGTGGTGGCGCTGGAACAGCAGCGCCGCCAGTTGCTGGAGCGGGCGAACCGCTACTAGTCCTCGTCCGGCTCCAGCACAGACTGGCTATCAGAGCGCAGGTTCTTCACCTCACGCATCCGCGGCTGCGGATCGAGCTTATTGGCGATGGCCTTCCGCGTAGCGTTGACCGCCGCCTTCGAGGCGGGGGAGTTCACCGCCGCCTGATAGGCGTTTTTGATCTGGGAATAACGTTTACGGCCTGCTTTAGTGCCGAAGACATAACCGGCGGCAGCGCCGACAACGAACTGAATCATTCCTGTCCTTTCCTATGCGCAACGTGTATCGAACCACTGTAGCAAGAGGCGGTCAGGACGGTCGGGGTCGCGCTAGCTCTGGTCTTGGTCCAAGGTGGCGGGGTCCGGCAGCCAGCGCGGCACCACCTTGCCGCTGTCATTGCGCGGCAGATCATCCACCCAGAAGATGTACTCCGGCACATTGTGCTCGGCCAGGGCCACGCGCACCTTGTGGCGCAGCTCGTCCTTCGTGAGCTCTGCGGCAGAGTCCGACTTGACCACCCAAGCCTCGAGGTGAGCGATCACATCGTCCTGCTTGCCCGAGACATACACATCGGCGACCTCATCGAGCGCCCCGAGATACTCCTCGACCTCGCGGGGGAAGACGTTCTCGCCGCCCTTAATCACCATGTCATCGGCGCGGCCTTCCAAGTGTAGGAAGCCGTCCTCGTCCAGGTAACCCAGATCGCCGGTGGCTAGCAGACCATCGTGGGTAGAGGGGGTGTACTTATCGGAGAGGAAGCCCACCATGGTCATGGAGTTAGCCGAGTAGATCTCGCCCAGCTCGCCGACGCCGGCCTCGGAGCCGTCCTCCTTGAAGATCTTCAGCACGGTGCCCAAGTTGGGGCGGCCGGCATTGGAGGAATCAGCCAGCATTTGCTCGGAGGTCGAGATGGAGATCTGGGAGTGCTCGGTGGAGCCATAGAGGCTGTAGAGCACCGGGCCGAAGGCATCCACGAGCTCCTCCACCAGATAGGCAGGCACGGCATTGCCGGAGTTCGCGATGAACTCGAAGGGACCAATCTTAGCGCCGGTCTTCTTCGCCTCGGCCACGAAGCCGCGCAGGAACACTGCGGAGGAAATGATGGCGTTGACCTTGTAGCGCTCACAATCGGCCACGGCCTCGACCGGATCGTAGTGGCGGCGCAGGATCTGAGTGCTGCCGGTGATCAGTGAGACCAGCAGGTTGCCATAGCCCCACGCGTGAAAGATCGAGGCGGTGGCCTGGATAGTCATGTTCATGCGCCACGGGATCACGCGCGTCACACCGGCCAGTGCCTTGGGAGTGAGCGGGATGGGCATCACGACGCCCTTGGGGATACCGCGGGTGCCGGAAGACATAATCACGGTATTCTGTGGCTTCGGGCGCTTCGGCAGCGTGAAACTCTGAGCGGGAGTGGATGTCAGCTCCGCGATCGTGGGGCTGCTCGAAATGTCCACCTGCTCCTCACCCTTGGCGGCCACGGCGCCATCGACCACATAGTGCGGCACATCTGGGTTGGCGTAGGCCACCTCGGCGTATTCGGCGTCCACAATGAACACATCCGCGCCATAGGTGTTGAAGATATTGGTGATCTGGGTGGTGGAGGATGCCGGATTGACGATCATCGGCTGGGCACCGATATAGCCGGCGGCAGCGAGTGGCAGGATGATGCCGCGGGAATTGCGGGCCTGGATGGCGATCATGTCGCCCTCCTTCACCCCGTTGAGGGCGAGGTTAATGGCCATGTTTCGGGCTTGCTCGCGCAGCTCGGCGAAGGTGAGCTCGCCAAAGTCATCGATGATGGCGGTGCGATCGCCAAAATCGAGGGTGGCTTGTTCCACCAGCGAGGTAATGCTGAGCCCCCAGCGCCCCACAGCCGTGAGCGTGCCCTTCCAGCCGCTGAACGAGCGATTGCGGAGTACACCGGTTTTCTTCAGGGGCTTAATACTGCGCACGAGCTGATCTGCGTGGATGGCTGCGCTCACGCGGGTGGGACGTTGAGACATCGTCTTTTCGGGCCTTTCCTCTGGGGTACATGGCGCTGGGCTGAACGCCTCATCTAGGTGTATCGCTCTTATTAAGCGCAAGGTTACAAAATGATAAAGAGCTATTGTTTACCTACACTCTAGGGAGTCGCAGGGCAAAACCAAGACAGGGCCGCCTAAGAAGTGAGCGAGCAGGCTATATATGCAGCACCCTAACGGTCAACGGGTGGGGCCAGTGGGGGTGGTGTTGCATGTGTGAAAAAAGTTTAGTGGTGGGGCCGCCGGGGCTCGAACCCGGGACCAGCGGATTATGAGTCCGCGGCTCTAACCGACTGAGCTACAGCCCCACGCGCCATCGGGTGCGGAGCCTCAGGCGCGAAGGTCATTATAGCCCTTCGTTCTAGTGTGGTGATAGTTGCTCTTCTTAAGGTTCAAAAATTGGAATAAGCAGGGGGTTTGCTTGTGATTGTAGGGGCGGGCTATAGTTACATCTCGTTGCCAGCGAGGTTCGCTACAGGCCGAAGCTGAAAACACAATCCCCCATAGCTCAACGGCAGAGCATTCGACTGTTAATCGAAGGGTTGTTGGTTCGAATCCAACTGGGGGAGCTTTTTCATGTCTGGGGTAAGGAAAAGTATCGATGACTGCTGTAGTTTCCCCCTCCATTCTCACTCTCTGGGCCGTGCTGGATCTTATCGGCGTGGTGCTCAATGGGGTTATCGGCGGCACGATTGCCCGCCGGCGTGGTTTCGACGTGGTGGGCTTTTTCTTTCTTGCCGTCTTCTCCGCTCTCGGTGGAGGCATGCTGCGCGACGTTCTCATTCAACAAGGTGCCCCAGTAGCCATCACTAATCCCATTTATTTGCCCATGGCCGGCGTTGGGGCGCTCATTGCGTTTCTGCTTGATCTGCACGCGCGGTGGTGGACGATGTTTCGTGTGCATGCCGACGCCATCATCTTGGGTGTTTGGGCTGTGACCGGAACCTCTAAAGCCTTGGCTTTTGATCTTCCGGTCGCCTCGGCCATGTTCCTCGGGCTCATCACTGCGGTGGGCGGTGGCATGATCCGCGATGTCTTCGCCGGTAATCCGCCCGCCGTGTTTGGTGGGCAGCCCCTCTATGCGGTCCCAGCGCTCGTGGCCTCGGCTCTGCTCGTGGTTTTTGATTCTTATGGCCTCTCTGGTATCGGCATGGTGGTGGCCGGACTGACCGGAGCGCTCATGGCCATCTTTGCGTTCTGGATGGGGTGGGTGCTGCCGCAAAACTCCACTCTGAGTGCCCGTAAGGTGTGGATGCGCACGCGTACTCTGGCCAATCCCCGCCGGGTGCGTGGCTCCATGGCGGCGCGGGCGCGCCAGACGTGGGCAACCTATATGAAAAAGAAATAGACAAAGCTGTCTTTATTGTCTGTACGGATCGGTTCGGTTTAGGATGGGGGCCGGCGCAGCACGGGGCTGCGCCGGCCCCGAGTGGGCGTCGACAAGCATAAAAAGAAAGACAGCGACTATGACTGCCACATCCTCGCCGAGCTGGAAAAAGTTCACCAGCTTCGGCGCACAAGTTATTTACGGCCTCATCATTGGCCTCATTCTGGGATTCTTCGCCCGCCGTATGGGCGACGACTCGTGGCTGACGGAGGTCGTGAGCTCCGTCGGTTCGACTTATGTGAGCCTGCTGAAGCTCCTTATCCCGCCACTGGTGGTTACCGCCGTGATCACCTCGGTGGCTAATCTGCGGGAAGTGACCAATGCCGCCCGCCTGGCGGGGCAGACCATCATCTGGTTCGCCATCACGGCCTTGGTGTCGGTGGTGGCTGGTCTGATTATCGGCACCGTCCTGCGCCCTGGTGCCAATAGCAGCGTAGATGCCGCCAGCGCCGCAGAGCCGGACAGCGTGGGCTCCTGGCTCGGCTTTATCTCCTCGCTCGTGCCGGACAATATGCTCGGCTTGAGCGTGCGCGTCAGTGAGGGGGCGGACGGCTTCAGTGCCACCCCGAACTTCAACGTGCTGCAGCTGCTGTTGCTCTCCATCGCTTTTGGTATCGCCGCGGTGCAGGTGGGCAAGAAGGCCGAACCCGTGATTGAGTTCTCCCGCTCCCTGCTGGAGCTGGTGCAGAAGGTGCTGTGGTGGATCATTCGCCTGGCGCCGATTGGCTCCGCCGCGCTGATCGCCCGCGCCGTGGCCACCTATGGGTGGGATACCATCGGCTCCCTTGGCGCCTTCGTTCTCGCCATCTACCTCGGCCTCGCCGTGGTGATCGGCGTGATCTACCCGAGCGTTCTCGCCCTCAACGGTGTGAGCGTGCGCACCTTCTTCCGCAAGGTATGGCCGGTGACCTCTCTCGGCTTTGTTACCCGCTCCTCCATGGGTGTGATGCCCGTGACTGAGCGCACCACCGAGCAGGCCCTCGGCGTGCCCCGCAGCTACACCAGCTTCGCGGTGCCGCTCGGCGCCACCACCAAGATGGATGGCTGCGCCGCGATCTATCCGTCCATCGCCGCGCTCTTTGTGGCGCAGTTCTACGGCATCGACCTCGGTGTGAAGGAATACCTGCTCATCGTGTTCGTGTCCGTGATCGGCTCGGCGGCCACCGCCGGCACCACCGGCGCGACCGTGATGCTCACCCTCACCCTCTCCACGCTGGGGCTGCCGCTGGCCGGTGTTGGCCTGCTGCTCGCCGTGGATCCGATCCTAGATATGGGCCGTACCGCCGTGAACGTCACCGGCCAGGCGCTGGTGCCCACCGTGGTGGCCAAGCGCGAAGGCATCCTCGATGAGCGCACCTACAACAATGAGCAGGCCTCTACCTATGAGGAGGAGCACGCAGGCGCAGACGTGAAGGCCTAGCTTCTCAAGAAGGCCAAGCACTGCCCGCCAAGGTATTACGATGGCGTGTATGCAGCTTCTGGAGGAGATCACGCAGTGGCCCGTGGACAACGTCGCTGGCGCCTTGGTTCAGCTCGATCGCGAGACTGGCGCCGCCACCCTCACCGAGACCGTCGGTGACACGAAAAAGGTGGTGCCGCTCGCTAGCGTGAGCAAGCTCCTCTCTGCCTATGCCTTCCTCATTGCCGTGGAGGAAGGAGTCTTTGACCTCGATACTCCGGCCCCCGCACCCGCCCCCGCAGGCTCTACTGTGCGCCATCTTCTGACGCATGCCTCGGGGGTGGGTTTTCATGAGGGCGACCGCATGCGCGGAGTGGAAGAGCGCCGGATCTACTCCTCCTATGGGTTTGAATTGCTCGCCGAGCTCCTCGAACAGGAGTCGGGAATCAGCTTCCCCGAATATTTCCACGAGGCCTTGTGCGAGCCTCTAGGCATGGCCACCACGGTGCTCCAGGGCTCGCCTGGGCACGGCATCGAGTCGAGCGTGTCGGATGTGGCCAAGTTTGCCCAGGAGCTGCTCGTGCCCTCCCTACTCTCTCAGCAGATGAGCCGTGAGCTCGCCACCGTGCAGTATCCGGAACTCATCGGTATCGTGCCCGGCTACGGCATGCAGAAACCCTGCCCGTGGGGGCTCGGATTCGAGATCAAGGGGCAGAAGGATCCACACTGGACGGGGGCGTCTATGCCGCCGGAAACCATCGGCCACTTCGGCGTTAGTGGCACCTATATGTGGTTCGTTCCCGAGGCCCGCACCGCGCTCGTCGTGCTTACCGACCGCGACTTCGGCGAGTGGGCGAAGCCACTGTGGTCCGAGTTTAATGACGGGGTCTGGCGCCGACTACAGCAGCGGATTTAAGAGCAGCATCAGAGAGCGCTGTGAACCTCAAGTACCACTTGAGAAAAAGGGGGTATCAACTGGTGGTTGAGGGTTGCTGGGGTGCTCTCTTTTTCAGCACTATAGCTTCTAGATGCGCGGCCACCGCACCGCGCCACCATGAGAGGTCGTTGGGGAAGACGTACCTCGTCTTAGGGCACCCGCACCGCGGGGTTGCCCATTGCTTATCGACGCCACCTGCTCGCCAGCGCCACCGCGCTCTAAGGCGAGCTGGGTCCCGCAGAGAAGAAACGAGCCAGCACCATGACCTTCCCCGCTACCTGCCATCACTTCGCCCACCGCGCCGCGCTGCGGCCAGCCCTGCGGGCGCTTCCTCGCCCCCAGGTGGATGACATTCAGATCGCCGTCGTGGATATCGCGGGGCTGCCTCGCTCGCGTCGCATGGCCGTGGAGGAGCTGTTTTATACCCACCTGCGCTCCGAGCCGGCGGTGCCGGCCAGCGCCACCGTGGACTATGAAGCGAATTGGTGCACCCAGTGGCAGAGTGACCCGCGTACCCGCACTGTCAGCTGCTCTCAGTTACTCAGCGGCACAGCCACGGAATTAGACACGCTCGCGACTGCCCTGACTGAGCTCGGTGATAGCCTCAGTGCACAGGTCAGCACGAGCGTGCGGATCGTCTCGGCCTAGTTCTTCTTCTTGGAGCCCTTCTTCTCGCCGGAGCTTGCGGTGGAGGACTTCCTAGCGCCATCGGTGTAGAAGCCGTCCTCGAAGGGATCTAGGGTGTGACCCACCAGATCGGCTACCGAGTCCACCACCTTGGTGGGGCGGTAGGGGAACTTGGTGATCGAGAGATCGTCGGAAATGCCGGAGCGCACCAGGACGGTGCGCATACCCGCCTCGAGGCCGCACTTGACGTCGGTGTCCATGCGGTCGCCGATCATCACGGTGGACTCGGAGTGCACGCCGAGCTCATTCAGGGCGCTGCGCATCATCACTGGGTTGGGCTTGCCCACAAAGTAGGGCTTTTGGTCGGTGGCGGAGGTGATCAGCGCGGCCACGGCGCCGGTGGCCGGCAAAATGCCCTCGGGGGAGGGGCCGGTGACATCCGGGTTGGTGCAGATGAACTTGGCGCCATCGCGAATCAGGCGGATGGCGCGGGTGATCGCCTCGAAGGAGTAGGTGCGGGTTTCACCCAGGATCACATACTCCGGCTCTTTGTCTGAGATGATCCAGCCGGCCTCGTGCATGGCAGTGGTCAGCCCGGATTCACCCACCACGAAGGCGGTGGTTTCGCCCACTTGGCTGGAGAGGAAACGGGCGGTGGACAGCGCCGAGGTCCAGATACGCTCCTCGGGGATCTCCAGGCCGGTGTTGCGTAGGCGGGCCGCGAGATCGCGGGGTGTGTGGATCGAGTTATTGGTGAGCACCATGTACTCGATCTCATTGGACTCGAGTTCGGCGATGAAGGTATCGGCACCGTCGATCATCTTGCCCTCTTGGATGAGGACACCGTCCATGTCGGTCAAAAAGGAAATATGAGCAGTCATAGCTCCTATTGTGCCCTGTTCTGCTTATCCACAGCGGCTATCACTTCGGCGGCGGTGCTGAAGGTGAAGGCGTCCTCGTCGCCTATCTGCAGGCCGGTGGCCTGTTCTACCCGCAGCGCCAGCTCCAGCAACTCGAGCCGTGAGAAGCCCAGATCCGCGGTGAAGTCGGCATCGACGTCCACGGATTCCCGGTCCATGTCCTTCACTCGGGCGATGAGACGGGTGATCTGGGTACGGGTATCGGAGGTGTCCTCGGGCTCCTCGGTGGCGGCCGGCTGCGCGCCCAAGGCGCGGGCAAGCTGTTCTCCTAGTTGGCTCATGATTCTTAGCTTAACGGTGCGACTAGGATAGACACTTATGGATCTCGTTCCCCGCCGCTTTCAACAGCTCACCCAAGCCATGGTGTGGCGGCTCACCCCCAGCGGGCGAAAGAAGCTCCGCGAGAGCCGCTATCGCCACGCCTCCGACCAACACGCCCCCGGACTCACCAACCCCACGGCCACGGGCACCGTCGATGTCGATGACATCGCGGTGCAGTACTATCAACTCGGCTGTGAGCAGGACCCCGACGCCACCGTCGTGTTCGTCCACGGCTTCACTCTCACCGCCGATTCCTTCTTCCTGCAGATCGATCACCTGCGGGAGCGCTATCCGCAGATACGCAGCCTCGCCGTGGATCTGCGCGGGCACGGCGAAACGGGTGAGGTGGATCCTCGGCTCTGCACCATCTCCGGGGCCGCCGATGATGTTTATGCCGCCATTAGCGCCCGCACTGCGGACGAGCCGCTCATCCTTGTCGGGCACTCCCTCGGCGGCTTCGTCGTGTTCAACATGCTGCGCCGCTATCACGAGCACCTCGCCGGGCGGATCAAGGGACTCGTGCTCGTCGATACCGCCATCGATTCCTTCTCCGCCCAAGGCGTGCCGCAGGTGCTGGCCTCGCCGATCGCGGATATGGCCTATAACGCCGTCGAGGCCGCGCCCGAGGTGGTGCAAAAATATCGCGACTCCATGAGCGAGCTGCTCGGCCCAGCGCTGGCGACCTCTGTATTCAAGGCGCACGACATCGAATACCCCATCGTGGAGTTCCACGCGGAAATGATTCGCCACACTCCCTTGGCGACGCTGGTGGGCTTCTTCGACGATCTCCAGGAGCACGAAGAGCTCGCCGCCGCCCAGTATCTGCGGGGGATCCCAGGTTTCATTCTGGTGGGCAAAAAGGACATCTTCACCCCCGTCAGCCAGTCCGAGCGGATCCACGAGGTGTGGCCCTATGCCACGTTGAAGATCGTGGCCGATACCGGCCACATGCTGCCGCTGGAGCAGCCGGAGCTGCTCAGCACCTGTATCGATGAGTTGATCGAGGCTCTCGACTAGTTTTTCCTGAATACACAGCAACGCCCCCGTGCCGCTTGAGCGGCACGGGGGCGTGTGTGGTTCTTAGGCCTCGGTGGGATCGTCGAGCTTATACTCCCGTGCGGCCTGGGCCACGACGTCCTCGTCTACCTTGCCCTCGCGGGCAAGCGCGGCCAGGGTGGCGACCACGATGGACTCGGCGTCGATATTGAAGTAGCGGCGGGCTGCCGGGCGGGTATCCGAGAAACCGAAGCCATCGGCACCCAGCACGGTGTAGTCGCCAGGCACCCACTTGCGGATCTGGTCCGGCAGGGCGGTAGCGAAGTCCGAGACGGCCACAAACGGGCCCTCGGCGTCGGCAAGCGCGCGGCTGACAAAGGGCTTCTCGTGCTTCTCATCGGGGTGGCGCAGCGCGGCCAGCTCATAGGCTTGGCCATCGCGGGCCAGCTCCGTCCAGCTGGTCACCGAGTAGATATTAGCGGCGACATCGTAGTTCTCGCGCAGCATCTCCTGGGCCTTCAGCGCGGCCTGCATGCCGATACCGGAGGCGAGGATATTCGCGGAGTGCTCGGCATTCGTGGCGTCGTCGAAGAGATAGATGCCCTTGAGCAGGCCCTCCACATCGAGGTTCTCCGGCACGGCCGGCTGGGAGGTGGGCTCGTTGTAGATGGTGAGGTAGTAGATCACATCCTCGCCGCGGCCCTCGCCATACATGCGGTCGATGCCCTCGCGGACGATATAGGCCAGCTCATATGCGAAGGCCGGATCATAGGAGATCACCGAAGGGTTGGTGGAGGCCAGCACAGGGGAGTGGCCGTCCATGTGCTGCAGGCCCTCGCCGGTGAGGGTGGTGCGGCCGGCGGTGGCGCCGAGCAGGAAGCCGCGGGCCATTTGGTCCGCTGCTGCCCAGATGGAGTCGCCGGTGCGCTGGAAGCCGAACATCGAGTAGAAGATGTACAGCGGGATCATCGGCACGCCGTGGGTGGCATAGGAGGTGCCGGCAGCGATGAACTCGCCCATGGAGCCGGCCTCGTTGATGCCCTCGTGCATGATCTGACCGTCGGTGGCCTCCCGGTAGGAGAGCATGAGGTCATGGTCCACCGGGGTGTAGTTCTGGCCGTGCGGGTTGTAGATCTTCAGCGTCGGGAACCACGAGTCCATGCCGAAGGTGCGGGCCTCATCGGGGATGATCGGCACGAAGTGCGGAGCGAGCTCCTTATCGCGCATCAGGTCCTTGAAGATACGCACAATCGCCATGGTGGTGGCGACCTTCTGCTTGCCCGAGCCCTTGAGCGCGGACTTCAGCTTCTCGATCGGCGGAACGCTCAGCGGCGTGTAGCTATCGCGGCGCTCGGGCAGGAAGCCGCCGAGCTCCTCGCGACGCTCCAGCATGTACTTGATTTCCTCGGACTCCGGGCCGGGGTTGTAGTACGGCGGCAGGTAGGGATCCTTCTCCAATTCCTCATCGGAGATCGGGATTTCCTGCTTATCGCGGAACTTCTTCAGATCCTCCGCAGTGAGCTTCTTCATCTGGTGAGTGGCGTTGCGGCCCTCGAAGTTGTGGCCCAGGCCGTAGCCCTTAATGGTGTGCGCCAGGATCACGGTGGGGCGATCCTTGGTCTCCATAGCGCGCTTGAAGGCGGCATAGATCTTGCGGTAGTCGTGACCGCCGCGGCGCAGATTCCAGATTTCCTCATCGCTCATGTCCTCGACCAGCTTGGCGGTGCGCTCATCGCGGCCGAAGAAGTGCTCGCGCACATAGGCGCCGTCATTGGCCTTGAAGGTCTGGAAATCGCCGTCCGGGGTGTGGTTCATCAGGTGAACCAGGGCGCCTTCCTTGTCCTTCTCGAAGAGCTTGTCCCATTCACGGCCCCACACCACCTTCACCACGGACCAGCCGGCGCCGCGGAAGAAGGACTCGAGTTCTTGAATGATCTGGGTGTTGCCGCGCACTGGGCCGTCGAGCCGCTGCAGGTTGCAGTTGATGACGAAGGTGAGGTTGTCCAGGTTGTCCAAGGCGGCCATGTGGATGAGGCCGCGAGATTCGGGCTCGTCCATCTCGCCATCGCCGAGGAAGGCCCAGACGTGCTGATCGGAGGTGTCCTTGATGCCGCGGTTCTGCAGGTAGCGGTTGAAGCGGGCTTGGTAGATCGCATTCATCGGGCCCAAGCCCATGGACACGGTGGGGAACTCCCAGAACTTCGGCATCAGATGCGGGTGCGGGTAGGAGGGCATGCCGCCTTGGGGGCGGGAGACCTCCTGGCGGAAGCCATCCAAGTCGTCCTCGCTGAGGCGCCCCTCCAAGAAGGCGCGGGCGTACATGCCGGGGGAGGCGTGGCCCTGGAAGAAGATCTGGTCGCCACCGCCGGGGTGGTCCTTGCCGCGGAAGAAGTGGTTGAAGCCCACCTCATAGAGCGGGGCAGCGCCGGCATAGGTGGAAATGTGACCGCCCACCTCGATGCCGGGACGCTGGGCGCGGTGGACCATGATGGCAGCGTTCCAGCGAATCCAGCGGCGATAGCGCTTCTCGATCGTCTCATCGCCGGGGAACTCCGGCTCCATGCTGGTGGGAATGGTGTTTACGTAGTCCGTGGATGTCAGTGAGGGCAGCGGAACGCGCCGGGCGCTGGCGCGCTCCAGCAGGCGCAGCATCAGGAAGCGGGCACGCGTGATGTCCGACTCCGCGAGCATGCCATCGAGGGAGTCCAGCCACTCGCGGGTCTCCTCGGGGTCCACGTCATTGAGATAGGACGCGACGCCATCACGAATGAGGGAGAAGTTTGTTTGGTCTTGAGAGCTGTCGCCGGCGGTCGAAGCCATGCCTTAAACCTCCTAGGGTCAAAAATTGTTCCTTCGTCGAATGCCCCATCACCCTCTAAAAGGGGGCGCGCGACGGCACGATGGGGTGTCCGCGGAGACTCTGTCTACTCACTAGAATACGGATCAATCTGCGGTGGCATGGCACGGCGCTCCACTGATCCTTTTGTACACAATGCGTATCGGCGCTACTCCGCCTCCTTTTATGCCCCGTGCCTGCAGATTGGCCATGCTCTTTGTGCAGCTAAGCGCCCCGCGCCGAGTCGTGGCGGCCCCATGGCGGCCGGAGAACAGGGGTGGCACTCGGGGCCGGACTGTGTGTAGTGAACGGGGGTGCGGCCCCGCGGTAGTGGTGGGACGTGTGGGGGAGGAAGGGCCTTTTTGAGTTTGGGATGAGATAAAAGGCTGCAAGGGCTGTAGTCTCTGAAGGGTGACCTCAACTAAAGCTCAGGAAGGAACCAACCCAGTGGGCGACGCCCCCGGCGCCGTAAACAACAGTGGAACAGGCTATGCCCAGCTGATGGATGTGAAGACCGGCGACATTATCCAAGAAATCGGCTGGGACGAGGATGCGGACAGCACGATCAGCGAGGCTCTCGAAGACGCCATCGGTGCCGAGCTCCTCCAAGAAGACACCGATGAACTCTGTGATGTCGTGCTGTTGTGGTGGCGCGAAGAGGACGGTGACTTGGTCGACGGCCTCGTGGATGCCATTCGCTCCCTCGCCGACAGCGGCGCAGTGTGGCTGCTGACCCCCGGCGCCGGCCATCCCGGCACCATCGAGCCGGGCGTGATCGCGGAATCTGCGCAGCTCGCCGGACTGGTACAAACCAAGGCGGAGCGCCTCGGCGATTGGCAGGGTTCCTGCCTCGTGCAGCGCGGCTATAAGCGCTAGGTTTCTTTTCTTATTCGCACAGCTAGAGGGCATTGTTTAAGGATTGCCCTCGAGCTGTGCTACTGTGTCCACACGGCTCACAATGGTGAGCGTGCGCGCCTTTAGCTCAGCTGGAAGAGCAGCTGGTTTACACCCAGCAGGTCGGCGGTTCGAGCCCGTCAGGGCGCACAGATTCACAGCCCCATCGCGGTATCGCGGTGGGGCTGTCTGCATGCTGGAGACTGGCACGCAGTTACGTATGTGACGGGTGTTGAAATTGGGAAGTATGAACCCAAACGGGTGTTGCAGAAAGTTTATTTTTGGCAGCTATAAAAAGGCTGTGTCACTGTCGCTGCGGTCACTAATAAAAGGTGCGATGCGCTGGGGGAATTGGCGCTGTGGGGCTGAGAAGAAAATAAGGGCGCGGCGGCCGTTCTGCTGCTCACCGCGCTAGATAACGGTTGTGTCACGATTATCTATGATCTATCCTCAACACGTGATTTAAAACCCTTTGTCCTGCGTACCCGACGGGTTCGCTGCGAGGGTATCAATATGACCGCCGTGCAGTCTCGGCCGTCCAGGTGAGTGCTATTCTCAGCTTCTGCTGAGGGTGTGTTCAGTACTGGTTGGGGCTGCATATTCTTAGGAAATGTGAGTTATGCGTCGTTTCTCCTCCTCCATCCTTAAGGCCACCGTCGCCGCTGTGACTGTGGCCACCATCGGCTTGGGCTCCGCCAATGTGGCCTCCGCCCAGCTGCCGCCGCTGCCGGAGGTGCCGCAGATCCCAGGTCTGCCTGCCGCCCCGGCTCTGCCGCCGGCACCGGGCCTGCCCTTCCAGCCGGTTCATTCGGGGGAGAAGGAGATGGTGACCTTCGGTGACTCCTTCACCGCTAACGCCGGTAAGGGCGGCCCGCGTGGCCTGGCTCCCGCGCAGAGCCCGCTGGTGCCGAACTGCGCCACCGATATGGATAACTGGCCCAAGACCGCTGCCCACGCTCTCGGCTACTCCCTCGCTGACTGGTCCTGCAATGGCACCGGCGGCGCCCCCGTCATTCAGCTGCGCGCCTACCTGGAGCTCGCCATCCAGCAGGGTTCCATTGGTCCGGGCACCAAGGAAGTCGCCATGATGTACGGCGGCCTCGATACCCTGCAGTGGGTCGATGCCGGCATGGACATGGCCAACATCCCCACCCCAGATTCCACTCTCTTCCGTGAGACCATGCGCGACACCGCTAACCGCATCCACCAAGTTGCTCCGAACGCTCGCGTGTCCTTGGTGTCCTACCCTGAGTTCGCCACCAACGATCAGGTCTGCCTCTACAACGAGCAGAACGTGCTGCACCCCGTCGCTACCCCGGGCGCTACCCAGGTGCAGGAGAAGTTCCGCGACTCGCTGCGTAATGCCGCTCACTTCGCTGGCATGAACTTCGTGGACATCTACCCCGAGAGCATCGGCCACGGCACCTGCGCTCCTCGCAATGAGGATCGCTGGGTTGCCGGCGTGGTGGATCCGGTGATCGGGCCGCTGCCGAACCACCCGACCGTCCAGGGCACCAAGGCTATGGGCCACATCGTGGCCAATAAGCTGCGCTAATACGCTCTGAGTGACTGCCACCGCCCCCACACCCGCGAGGTGCGGGGGCGGTTGTCGTAGGCTAGACGCTTATGATTCCTCCTACGCACGGCCGCGCCGGCGCCTGCGGCATTATCGCTGGTGTGACCGCCGATCGGGTCATCGGCGATCCGCAGCGCGGGCATCCCGTGGCGCTATTTGGCCGTTATGCGCTGTGGCTGGAGCGCCACCTCTATGCCGATTCGGTGGCCCGTGGCGCTCTCTATTGGGGCGCGGCCCTCGCCCCTGTGGTGCTAGCGACGCGCTTGGCGGCGACACGCGCCCCCGAGATCACCATGGCGGCGGTACTGTGGGCCAGCCTCGGCGGCACCACCCTCGAGCGTGTCGGAAGTAGCTTGGCCGATGCCCTGGAGGCCGGCGAGAGCGAGGCTGCCCGCGCTTGGATCCCTTGGCTCTGCTCTCGGGATCCCGAGTTGCTTGATCTGCCGGCCATGGCCCGCGCCGGCACCGAATCCCTGGCGGAGAATACCTCCGACGCTGCGGTAGTGCCGCTGGTGCTCGCCGCCACCGGCCGTCCCGAGCTGGTGGCCGCGCACCGCGCCATCAACACCCTCGACGCCATGGTGGGCTATCGCTCCGAGCGTTATCTCCGTTTCGGGCGCGTCGCCGCGGTGATCGATGATCTCGTTGCCTATATCCCCGCCCGTATCAATGGGGCGCTGCACGTGGCCTTGGCTGCCACCCGCGGCCGGGGCCGCGCCACGCTGCGTTTTTGGCGGGAGCAGTCCCCGCAGCATCCTAGCCCCAATGCTGGGGTGGTGGAGTCCACCGCCGCGGGGTATCTTGGGGTGCGCTTGGGTGGACCTACCGTCTATGCCTATGGCACAGAAAACCGGCCCCACTTGGGGGCCGGGAAGGCGCCGCAGGCCCAAGATCTGCGGGCAGCAGTGCAGCTGGCGCGGCGCACACAGGCGCTCGCGGCGCTAGGGGCGGTGCTGGTGGCTCAGAAGCGCTCTTCGTCCTGTTCCGCGCGTCGATGGAAGGCGCTATGGCGCTTCTCGCTATAGCGTGCCCGCTTCGGACTCGGCGCGGCCGGAGTATCGCTGAGATAGGGCTGTGGCTGAGAGAGCGGATCCAAGGCGGAGGTGTGCTCCGTTTCCTCCTCATCGCGGCGGCGCTCCCGCAGCTCAGCAAAGATGAAATAGCCCAGCGCGAGGGGCGCCATGATGCCAAAGGCAATCCACTGCAAACCATAGGAGAGATAGGGGCCGCTCTCCTTAGAAGGTAGCGGCTGAGCGGTGAGTACCCCCGGCTGATCCGCGGTGAGCTGCACAAAATCGCGGCCTAGTGGCAGGCCGGTGAGCTCCGCTAGCTGCTCAGTATTAATGCCCCACACCTGCTCATAGCCCTGATCCTGCATCGGCTCCTGGGCGGGAGTGGGCTCATTAACGCGCACATGGGTGGTGATGCTCACCTCGCCGCGGGGCGCAGGGGCGATGGGCGGCACCTCGGTGTTGCGGGCCGGCACATAGCCACGGTTAACCAGCACCACCTCGCCGGAATCCAGTTCGAAAGGAGTCAGCGCGTTGAAGGCTGGGCCGCCCCCGACGGGGCGCATGCGCAAGAGCACCTCGTGTTCGGGGAGATAGTGTCCGCGCAGCATCGCGCGATGCCACTCATCTGCCGGATCAATACGGCCGGTGGGGTCCACCAGCTCGCTATAGTCCACCGGCTGCACCGCAAAAGCAGCATCCAGCTGCTCATTGCGCTCATTGGTATCGGAGTTCTTGCCCAGCTGCCACGGCGCAAGCACCGCGATAGCAAGATAGGTGAAGGCCACCACAAGTACGGCGGCGATCACCCAGCCAGGATTGAGAAAAGCTTTGAGGCTCGCAGTACTGCGGTTGCTTTCGGCGCTGTTATGTCCAGACACGGTGCTTAGCTTAGCGAAGTCGCGTGGCGAACCCAGTCCACAATGCCTGGGGTGGCCGCCTCGATCTGCCTGCGGGTAATGCTAAAGCCCTCGCTGCCGCCATAATAGGGATCCTCCACGATGGCCTCCGGATCGGAGTCCGGATCAAAGGACCGCAATAAACGAATACGCTCCGCAGCGGCGCCCTGGGAGAGAAGGTCATCGACGTGTCCATCGTCGAGAGCGATCAGCAGGTCGGCGTCGATAAGCGCACTGGAGAGCTGTTGGGCGCGATGGGACTCGCCATCGTAGCCATGCGCGGCCAATTCGGCGCGGGCGCGACGATCCGCCTTTTGTCCGCTATGCCAGCCGCCGATGCCACAGGAGGAAATCTCGACGGCGTCTGCCATGCCCGCATCGTCAACTGCGGCGCGCACGATGACCTCGGCCATGGGGGAGCGGCAAATATTGCCGGTGCAGACGAACACGATGTGGGGCTTAGCTGAAGTAGTCACTGAGAATCCTTTCGGTGGCTGCAAAATCGGAGGCGGAGTGGGTGGCCGCCGCGTACTCGTTCGGACGCCCATATCCCCACTCGGCCGCGATGGAGTCGATCGACCGAGCGTTGGCCGCCTCGAAATCGTGGATGCGATCGCCCACCAGCACTACTGTGTCGCGCTGCGGATCGATCTCGAGGCAGTCCATGACATAGTCGAGCACCGCAATCTTAGTGCGGCGGGCGCCGTGCTCCTCGGCCGCCCCGAGGAAGGCGAGGTGCTCCATCATGTCGAAGTGCTCCAGGGTCTGGCGGGCAAAGCCTTCGCCCTTGCTCGAACAGGTGGACACAGTCAGCCCTGGGGTGGCGGCGGCGCGGCGCAGGAAATCGAGCGCGCCAGGGTAGGGCTGCGACATCGACCAGCCCGACTCGCCGAAATGGCGTAGATAGGAGTGCAGACCACGGCGCGTCGTCTGCTCATCCAGGCCGAGCCGGCCGAGGGTGTGCTCCATGGGCGGACCAGCGATAGTGGAGAGGAACTCCTCGCTGGGGTGGTCCACCCCCAGTTCGTCTAAGGCGAGCAGCAGGCTGTGGCGGATGCCGCGAAAAGAATCCACGAGGGTGCCATCGATATCGAGCAGCAGAAATGTCCCAGAACTCATGCTGTCCAGTCTGTCAGAAACCCCCACGCCATGCTTTAGGCTTGAGGTTTGTGTCCCTCTATGATTTACATTTCCACGGCGATGTGCCTGCGGCCACCGCGCAGCTCGACTTCGCGGTGAACGTCGCCGCCCGCACCCCAGAGTGGCTGCTCGCGCCGCTGCGCGCCGAGGTGGACAATCTGCGCGATTATCCGGACCACGGCATCGCCGCCCAGGCCCAAGAGGCGATCGCGGCGATGCACGGGGTACGGGCAGACAACGTGCTCCTGCTTAACGGCGCTGCGGAGGGCTTTGCGCTGCTCGGGCGGTGCGAGCCGCGCCATCCCGTGGTGCTGAGCCCCGGTTTCACCGAGCCCGCCGCCCAGCTGCTCGACCAAGGCTATGAGGTCGAGCTGTGTCCGACTGCCGCCGATTTCTCGCTCCCGGCGATTCCCGCGGCGGCCGACATGGTGGTGCTAGGCAATCCCACCAACCCCACCGGCCGGCTCTATAGCGCCGAGGAGATCGCCGAGCTGCGCGCCCCACAGCGCACTGTGGTGGTGGACGAGGCCTTCATGGACATCGCAGGCGAGCACGGGAGCGTGATCAACAAGGCCGCGGCGGGGGAGTATGTGGTGCTGCGCTCGCTCACCAAAACCTTCGCCCTAGCGGGGCTACGCTGTGGCTATGCGGTGGGTAGTCCAGAGATTCTCCAGCGCTGGGCGCGCTACCGTCCGCACTGGCCACTGAGCACGCTGCAGTATCGAGCCTTTCTCGCCGTGGCCGCACACGGCGAGGAGTTTCTCCGCCATGAGCGGCAGCGGCTGGCGGCGGCGAAACAACGCCAGTGCGCGCTGCTCGCCCCGCATGCGCGGATACACCTGCCCACCTCACCCGCGCCATTCATGCTTATCGAGCCGCGCTGCCCCCACCCCGAGCAGGTACGCCTAGCTCTCGCCCGCGCCGGGATTAGTGTGCGCCCCTGCCAGAGCTTCCCCGGACTAGATGAGCGCTATTGGCGGCTCGCGGTGCGCGATGAGGCCGCTGTGCGCACGCTTATCGACGCTTTCCTGCAGGCCTGCGCCACCACCACGGACTAGGCACGTACGCTGGGGTGGACGACACACCACAGCGAATGAGGAGAGTCCATGAGCTATACCGTGGCCGATATCCGCACCATCCTAGACCGCGCCTACCCGCCCTATCTGGCGGAATCCTGGGACAAGGTGGGCCTGATCTGCGGTGACCCGACAGCACCAGTGCGTTCTGTGGGCTTCGCTTTGGATGTCACCCTCGAGGTGGCCCAGCGCGCCGTGGAGCAGGGGGTGGACATGCTCATCGTGCACCACCCGCTGCTGCTGCGGGGTGTGAACTCGGTGGCCGCCGACACCCCCAAGGGGCAGGTGCTGCACACCCTTATCCGCGGCGGGGTGGCGCTTTTTGCGGCGCACACCAATGCCGATTCGGCGCGGCCTGGGGTGAACGATAAGCTCGCCGAGCTGGTCGGCATTCGCCCTGGCCGGCCCATCAAACCGATCGATCCCGCGGGGCTGGATAAGTGGGGCGTACAGGTGCCCGAGAGCCATCTGGAGCAGGTCAAGCAGGCGCTATTTAGTGCTGGTGCGGGCAAGATCGGGCACTATGCCAAGTGCGCCTATAGCTTCCCCGGTACCGGCCAATTTGAGCCCCAGGACGGCGCCGATCCCTATGACGGCGAGGTGGGCACCCTGCAGCACACCGCCGAGTGGCGGGTGGAATGCGTGGCCCCGCGCCGAGCCCGCCAGGCCATCCATGCCGCACTGCAGCAGGCCCATCCCTATGAGGAGGTGGCCTTCGATATCGTCGAGCTCGCCGGCATCACCGACCCCGAGCAGGCCTATGGGTTGGGGCGCATCGGACAGCTGCCCGAGCCGATGCGGCTCGCCGATTTTGTGCAGCAGGTGGCGAACGCCCTGCCCGAAACCGCCTGGGGGATTCGGGCCGCCGGCGACCCCGAGCAGCTCGTGCAGCGCGTGGCGGTCTCCTCGGGGGCGGGGGATAGCTTCCTCGATACGGTGCGCGGATTGGACGTGGATGTCTACGTCACCTCCGATCTGCGCCATCACCCCGTGGACGAGTATCTGCGCGCCGGTGGCCCCGCCGTGATCGATACCGCGCACTGGGCCAGCGAGTTCCCCTGGACCGCGCAGGTCAGTGAGCTGATCGCTACGGAAACGGGGCTAGACACTACAATCATCGACATCCGTACCGACCCGTGGACGATGTCCGCACACCCGCACCACCACTAGAGGAGAATCATGCGCCTAGCTGCGCACTTGCAGCCCATGCTCGCCGAATTAGCTCGCCGCGAACGCGTTGGAGCCGGCCCGCTGAAAAAAGAAGAGCAGGCCGAGCGCGAGGTGTTGGAGGCGTTGCTCGCCCAGCGCGCCGAGGAGCGCAATGCCCGCGCCGCCTCGCAGATGTCCACCGAGGATCAGCGGTGGGCGGTCAGCCGGATCGAGGCGGATATCCGCAAGCTACGGCGCCGCGAAAAGGCCAATGTGCAGGCCTTGGGGGCGTCGACGGATACCGCCACCCGCCGCGATCTCGAGCACGATCTCCGCTCCACCCGCCAGAAACTGAGCGAGCAGCAGAACCTCCTGCAGGAGGCAGAGCAGAGGGTGACTGCCGCCGAGATGAATACCATGGCCAGCGGCGCGGAATCCGATGAGTTGGATCGCAAGATCGAGGCCGCGGAGCGGGTGGTGGCCGCCGCCCAGCACGCCACCGAGGCCGCCGAGGCCTCTAATGCGGAGCGCATCACTGAGCTCCGCGCCGAGCTCCCCGAGGACGCGCTGCGGCTGCTCGCGGCGAGCGCCTCCGCCTTCGGCGCCGCATTCTTTAATGGGCGCACCTGTGGCGGGTGTTCCATTATCCTGCCGGTGGCGCAGGCATCCGCCATCATGTCCGCCCCCAGCGATAGCGTGCCCACCTGCCCAGAGTGTGGCACCTACTTGGTGCGTGAGCGCGGCTAGGAGGGAGCATCTGTGAAGCTGGTTATTGAATCCGATGGCGGCTCCCGCGGCAATCCCGGTATCGCTGGGGCCGGCACCGTGGTGTATAACGCCACCCGCAGCCGCGAGCTGGCCACCGTGGTGGAATACCTGGGCTCGGCGAGCAATAACGTGGCCGAATACCACGGCATGATTAACGGTCTGCGGGTCGCCCGCGACCTTGGCGCCTCCGAGGTGGAGGTGTACATGGACTCCAAGCTGGTGGTGCAGCAGATGTCTGGGGCGTGGAAGATCAAACACGCCGATATGCAGAAGCTGGCACTGGCGGCGCGCTCCTTGGCCCAGGAGATCGGGGAAGTGAGCTATCACTGGATTCCGCGGGCCAAGAATAAGCGGGCCGATGAGCTCTCTAATGAGGCCATGGACCTGCACGGCACCGGGGTGAAGCCGGGGCACATGGTGCTCGGTGGGGAGGATCGCCCGCAGCCACGGGCGGTACATCCGCTGCTCGCCACCGACGAGCCCGGCACCGTTCAGGAGCTGCCGCTCGACCCCGCCCCGAGCGCCCCCAGCACCGCGGCGCGCTGGACTGGGGCGACGAGCACGCCGACGCGGCTGATCCTGCTGCGCCACGGCCAAACCGAGATGTCCGCGCAGAAACTCTATGCCGGCCACTCTGATGCCCCGCTCACGGAGCTCGGCGAACAGCAGGTGCGGGCGGCTGCACAGCGCATTGCCGCGGGCCTCGACGGGGAGGGCTTCTATGGGGCGCAGCACATCGACGCCATCGTGGCCTCGCCTCTGAGCCGCGCCCAGCGCAGCGCCGAGATCCTCGCCGAGACGATCGAAGGCCCCGCTGTGGACACCGCCGAATGCCTGCACGAGATGGACTTTGGCGACTGGGATGGGCTGAGCTTCGCTGACGCCCACGCCCGCGATCCACAGCTGCACAGCACCTGGCTGAACGACCCCACCATGGCCGCCCCCGGTGGGGAATCCGTACTCGACGCCGATCATCGCGTGTGGGAAGGCGTGCAGCAGCTCATCGAGCGCCACCGCGAACGCACCCTTGCCCTCGTCGCCCATGTCACCCCCATCAAGGCGGTGCTGAGGCATGCCCTCGGCGCCGATGAGCGCTTCTTTCACCGGCTACACCTCGACCTCGCCTCCATCTCCGTGGTGGAGTTTTACGCCGATGGCCCAGTGAGTGTGCGCATTGTGAATCTCACCGGCTAAGCTAGCTTCTTGCGAATGAGTCGGCTGGGTAATCGCGGCGGGCGTAACTGCGCGGGAGCGTGTACGTCGCCTCGTCGAGGAAAGTCCGGACTCCACAGAGCACGGTGGTTGCTAACGGCAACCCAGGGCGACCTGCGGGAATAGTGCCACAGAAAGGAAACCGCCTCCCAGCTGTACTGGAAGATATGCACTGGCAGGTAAGGGTGAAAGGGTGTGTTAAGAGCGCACCAGCGCCCGCAGTGATGCGGGCGGCTAGGTAAACCCCACCGGGAGCAAGGCCGAAGGGCGCACCACTGGTGTGCCTGCACACGGACAGCCAAGTGAAAGGCTGAGGTTGCTCGACTTCTTGAGCCGTGTGGGTTGGCCGCGTGAGGCCCGTCAGCAATGGCGGGTCCAGATGGATGATTACCGCCCACGGCAGCAGCCGCGGGAACAGAATCCGGCTCATAGGCCGGCTCATTCGCCCCTCTTTTTTACTCGCCCAGCAGCCCGGCCTGCCGGTAGAGCTGGTGGAAGTGGTGCACCGGCCCATGGCCGTGGCCTACCTCCAGCTCATCGGCGTGCGCGATGGCCTCACGCAGCCACACGGTGGCCCAGTGCACAGCCTCGGATGCATGCTCGCCGGCGCCGAGCCGAGTCGCAATAGCCGAGGACAAGGAGCAGCCGGTGCCGTGGGTATTGCGGGTATCGATTCGCTCGACAGGGGTATGCCACTGGGCGCCATCGGGGGTGATCAGTGTGTTGCCGGCGTCCGCATCGGAGATATGGCCGCCCTTGCACACCACGGCGGTGTGCAGCGTGCGCGCGACCTCGGCGGCATAGGCGAGCGATTCCTCGCGATTCGTGCACTCCCCAGCGTGGAAAGGACCGCTGCCGTTCATGGCCTGGCGGAGCACCGCCAGCTCCCCAGCATTGGGAGTGATCAGATCGGCGCGAGGAAGCAGCTCAATGAGGGCATCGGCCGAGCGCTCATCGTGCAGCAGATCCCCCGAGGAGGCCTGCATCACGGGGTCGATCACCACCGGGATGTCGGCGTCGATACGCCCCAGAAAATCCGCCACCTCGCCGATGGTGTCGCGATCGCCAAGCATGCCGATCTTGATGGCGTCAATATCCACATCGCTGCGCACCGCCTCCAGCTGCTCGCGCAGGAAAGAGCGGGGCGGGGTAAAAATCTCGCGCACCCCGCGTGTGTTTTGCGATACCAAGGAGGTCACGACTGTCATCGCGAAACCACCGGCCGCGGAGATGGCCTTGATATCGGCTTGGATACCGGCGCCGCCGGTGGGATCCGTACCGGCGATGGACAGGACGCGAGGGATGGAGTCGAAGGTCATAGGCTCTCGTGTAGATGGGGGCTAGTGCATACAAGCGGTGGTTCCGGTGCCCAGCGCAACGACGACACACCCGTCCTCGCTGAGCTCCGCAATGGTGTGCTGGGCGCGGGACTGGGGGACAACGGCGAGTACCGCGGGCGAGACGCCCCACTCTAGGGGGCGAGCCGCCACGGCCCCGCGGGCGCGGCAGAGCTGCACCAGCGCGGTGAGGTGCTCATCGAGGGCGCTGCCCGTGGCACAGTGCGTCGCTAGTGCTGTTGCCGAGGCATTCAGCGCATCATAGGCCTGGGATTCGCGCCGGGAGCGCAAAAACATGGCGGTGTGCTGGGCGCGCTCATCTTCCGCCGCGAAAAACTCGGCCCACTCCTGTGCCTCGCGGGCGCTCGGCACATAGTCCGGCACGGGGGAATCGCTGTGGGAATGGTGAATATGCAGCGCCTGCACCCAGTCATGGATGCGCTCCGAGGCATCGGGGAGACTCCGCAGTGTCGTCACTCCGAAGGTGGAACACGCCGCAGCCATGCAGGCACGGCGGGTGGCGCTCGCCTCCGCAGGCGCGGGGCGCTGGCCCGGGGCATACACCCCGATCACCACGTGCGGCTGCCCGCCGTCCTGGCTGAGATTCGCGGCGGCCGTTACCGAGCCATCGGCGTGATCGAGCACCACCAGATGCGGCCTCGTGGATGCGCCGGTGCTACGCAGCGCCGCATGGTAGCGGGCGGGAAGCACCGGTTGCGGGGCCAGCGTGGCGGCATGATGCACCAAGGTGTCCACCACGCGGGTGCGCCCCGGCGCATCATCCTTGGCCGTGGACTCGCTGTGAATGAGCAGCGCCAGCGCCGCCTCGGTGGCCTCGAAGCGACCAAAGCCCACGACGGCAGGAATATCGGTGAAGACAGTGATCTCCAAGCCGGCGTGGCCGGAGGCGGCGGAGGGACGCCAGCCGAGGCTGGCAATGAGCGTCGATAAGCGCCATGCCCACGGATAAGCGGTGCGTAGCTCCGCGTGGGCAGCGGGCGGCTGATCCATGAGCTCGACCACCCGCGACCAGCCAATGGTCTCGCTGAACGTGGTGGTGGTGCCGTCCACATCGCGGGCGTGCACCTGCACCCGCACTACATCCTCTGCGACAGGGCTGGCGGCTACCGCGCTGCGATAGGTCGTGTGCGCAATGATCACGGTACCGCCGGTGTCATCGCCATATTCGCCAATGACCGGCACAGTCGCAGGGGCCGAGGCCACCGGAGCGGCGGTGGGGTGTAGCCGTGCCACCTCCGCTGCGTGATCAGGATGTGCGCTCGGCCACAACACCTTGGCCCCTCCTTAGGACTCCGCGGGAACATAACTTCTCACCCACTCTAGGACAGCGCGTTCCCACATGCGCCGACATGGGGGCGCTAAGACCCCTACAATAGGCATAATGCCCAATACACAAAGTTTTTAAGGAGCGTGCATGACTGAGAAAAAGTGGTACTACAACGTCTCCACCGGAGAAGTATCCACCGACAAGGTGGGATCGTGGGACGACCGCATGGGTCCCTATGCCACCGAAGAAGAGGCCCGCAACGCCTTCGAGATCGTGCACCAGCGCAACGAGGCCGCCGATGAGCGCGAGCGCGAGGACGACTGGAACGACGACGACTGGGGATAAGACCGCAGTCGTAGCGCTTATCGACGCCGCGCGCTCATCTTTGTATAGGCGGCGCGAATGGCGTCGAAAGACTCTTCATAGCCGCTGAGGGCCTGCAGCCCCAGCTGGCGTTCTTTTTGATAGAGCAACCCATAGGCGAAGGTATCCTCGCCCTTCGCGCGGGCGCGCAGCGCTAGCCGCACGATCATATCCCGCGAGGTGACGGTGTCCTGGAAGTCGCCGAGCACAGACTGCATGCGCTTACAGGCCTTCACCACCTTCTTCGTTTTCAAGGAGGTGGCCGCGCCGGCGGCATCCGCCGAATAGCGCAACTTCTTCGCCGCCTTGCGCATATCGTGCACCGCGTTTTCGCGGGTGTGCAGATCCAGCTCTTGGTTGGCCCACAGCGCCACCGCATTCTTATGGCGCTTCACCAAACGGCGGTAGGCGCCGTCGAGATGGCCGGCCAGCACCTGCTCCGGCTCGGGCGCTGCCGCAGCATTGGCGGCCTCATGCACGTCGGCGGCCAGCGGGGGATGGGCGAGCAGCTCGTCGAGATCCCGCAATAAGGTGAGATAGCGCTCGCTATCAAGCACCTTCACCACCCGGGCGTGGGCACGGCGATAATCGCGGTTGAGCCCCTGGAGCACGCGGGCGCGGGTGGTCTCATCGATCATGCCGCTGTCCTCGGCCTCAATCAGATGAACCATGCGCTCGGCCACCACCTCTGCATCGCGGGCCTGGCCGAGGATGCCGGCCAAGGCCTTGAGTTCCTGCTCAATATGGCTATAGGCCTCGCCCACGAGAATGCCCTCGAAGGTGCGCATGTGGCTGCGCAGCTCACGGGTGGCCACCCGCATCTGGTGGATCGAATCCCACTCATCGCGGCGCACCCGCGGATCCATCTCCACGATGCGATCGCGATTCTGCGCCAGCGCCGCCACCACGCCCGCCGCGGGGGACGAGGAGGGCAGCTCGGCCAGCTGTGGGGGAGTAGGGGCGGCAGTAATCGACTCGCCCAACGCTGCTACCAACTTGGAGGGGCTATCGGAGTCGCTGGCGCCGGCGGCGCGCACCACCTTGCTGGCCTTGCGCAAGAACTTCGCCCCGCGCTTGGTCTCTGCCGCCGGCCCGGCGAGCTCGATCTCCCACTCGCGCCAGCGCCGCGCCGTGCCCGTGGGCAGGAAAGAGCGGGCAGATACGTGATCATCGCAGAACTCAGCCAACGCTTCTCCCGCCGCATCCTCATACACCGTCTCGTGGCGTTCATTATCCACTCGGGCGATAGGCTCCAGGCTGTGGCCGCGGCTTAGGGCCCGCACCGTCGCCAGAATCTCCGCGGGGATGCGTTCCGGATCTGAGGGGTCACTATCGGCGTGAATCTCCAGCCGACCCTGCTCGCTGGGTAGCTTAATATGCCAGCCGTCATCCTTGCCGCCGGTACGGCGCCGCAGCGTCACTTTCGCCCGCGTCAACCGCAGATCGGGGGTGTCAAAATACACCGCCGATAAACGATGCACCACGGTCTCGCGCGCCGCCTCGCAGCCAGAGACATGCGTCAGATCCGGAACCGCGAGCTCCTCGGTGGCGGAGAACTTTATTTCAACCTCAAGATTCGTGGCAGTGCCCATGCCCAATATCTACCAGTTTTGCTCCGTGTTAGCTGCGTAAACACCACTCGGGGGTGTGCTGGGCCGCGGCCGTAGATTAGGGCGGGATACTGGACCAACTCGAGCGCCCAACTCAAGTAGGTTGGATTATATGAACAGCCAACAGGAATTCGTGCTCCGCGCCATTGAAGAACGAGACATCCGCTACGTGCGCCTCTGGTTTACCGACATCCTCGGCTACCTGAAGTCCGTGGCTATCGCCCCCGCAGAGCTCGAGATCGCGCTCGAAGACGGCATCGGTTTCGATGGCTCGGCCGTGGAGGGCTTTTCCCGTATCTCTGAATCGGACACCCTGGCCAAGCCCGATCCCTCCACCTTCCAGATGCTGCCGGATTCCTATGGCGAAGGGCTGGAAAACACCGCCCGCATGTTCTGCGACATCGTCATGCCCGATGGTCAGCCCTCCTGGGTGGATCCCCGCCAGGTGCTGCGACGCCAGACCGAAAGGCTGGCCGATGAAGGCTTCCGGGCGCTGCTGCACCCCGAGATTGAGTTCTACATGGTCCGCAGCCTCGATACTGATGGCAAAGAGCCCGTGCCCACCGATAACGGCGGCTACTTCGACCACGCCACCTACGACGATGCCCCGCGCTTCCGCCGCGACGCCATGGCCGCTCTCGAATCCATGGGCATCGCCGTGGAGTTCTCGCACCACGAGACCGCGCCGGGCCAGCAGGAGATTGATCTCCGTTATGCCGAGGCGCTGAATATGGCGGATAACATCATGACCTTCCGCTACCTGATTAAGGATGTGGCCGCCCACCACGGCGTGAAGGCCACCTTTATGCCGAAGCCCTTCCGGGATTTCGCCGGCTCGGCCATGCACACCCACATGTCGCTATTCGAGGGCGATACCAATGCCTTCCACGACTCCGATGACATGTACAACCTTTCGCGCACCGCGAAGCAGTTCATCGCCGGCATCCTCTACCACGCCCCGGAGATCTCCGCGGTCACCAACCAGTGGGTGAACTCCTATAAGCGCATCATGTTTGGCAACGAGGCCCCCACCGCGGCCACGTGGGGGGTATCGAATCGTTCCGCCATGGTGCGGGTGCCCACCTATCGGCCCACGAAGGTCTCCTCTCGGCGTATCGAGGTGCGCTCCCCGGACACCGGCTGCAATCCCTACCTGGCCTATTCGGTGCTGCTTGCCGCCGGTCTGCGCGGCATTAAAGAAAGCTATGAGCTGCCGGATCCGGCCGAGGACGACATCTCGCAGCTGACCCGCCGGGAGCGCCGCGCCCTCGGCTATCAGGACCTGCCGGCCAGCCTGGACCAGGCATTGCACATGATGGAGCAGTCCGAGTTCCTCGCCGAGGTATTGGGCGAGCACGTCTTCGAGTTTTTCCTGCGCAGCAAGTGGAGCGAGTGGCGGGACTATCAAAGCCAGATCAGCGCGTGGGAATTGCGCACCAATCTGCACTACTAAGATCGAGCATTCCACCGCCCGCAGTCGAGGATAAAGATCATGCGCACTAGTCTGCCCACCCCAGCCAGCTTGTCCCTCCAGCGCCCCACGGCCGCCGATGACCTCAAGGAGCTGGGGTGGTATAACGAGGAGTCCCTCGAGCTGCTGCGGCAGCTCTCCGGTGCCGCCGACCCGGATCTGGCGCTCAATACCCTCATTCGCTTGGTCGGCAACCTCGACGATGCGGAACGCGCCGAGTTTGATCGCAGCATGCGCGAGCACCGCGAGCTGCGGGTCCGACTCATCGCGCTCCTCGGCGGTTCCACCGCGCTCGGCGATCATCTGGTGGCCCATCCGGAGACGTGGCGCAGCCTCAAAGAGCCGATGCCCACCAAGGAGGAGATGCTGCGCCTCATGCTCGGCGCGGTGGATGCCCGTCCCGCCCGCTTTGCCGAGGATGTCTCCGCCCAGCCCGCGGCCGAGAACTGCTCCGAGGTGGGCATGTATGTGGCCTGCATGGCGGGCACTGAGGCCGAGCGGGCGCTGAAGGTGGCCTATCGCAGCATCATCATGCGCATTGCCGCCGCGGATCTCGCCGGCACCTATCCCGAGACCAGCCGCCGCTCCGGATTGGAGATGGTGGCGTTTAAGACGGTCTCGGCGCGGCTGTCTGATGCGGCCGATGCCGCGCTCACCGCTGGGCTCGCCGTGGCCGCCGCCGGGGTCTACGGCGAGGATCCCCTGGACTGCGCGCTCGGGGTGATCGCCATGGGCAAGTGCGGGGCGCGGGAACTGAACTATATCTCCGATGTTGATGTGATCTTCGTAGCCGAGCCGGCTACCCCGAAGGCCACCCGCCTGGCCAGCGAACTCATCCGCATCGGCGGCAAAGCCTTCTTCGAGGTCGATGCCGCCCTGCGCCCCGAGGGCAAGCGAGGGGCGCTGGTGCGCACCCTCGAATCACATGTGAGCTACTACAAGCGCTGGGCGGAAACCTGGGAATTTCAGGCGCTGCTCAAGGCCCGCCCTCTCACCGGCGATATGGAGCTGGGACGCCGCTATATTGAGGCGCTCGATCCCATGGTGTGGGAGGCCAGCCAGCGGGATAATTTTGTGGAGGGCGTGCAACACATGCGCTCTCGGGTGCTGAATAATGTGCCCTCCGATATGCAAGAGCGCGAGCTCAAACTCGGCCGCGGCGGGCTGCGCGATGTGGAATTTGCCGTGCAGCTGCTGCAGATGGTGCACGGCCGCGTGGACGAGACCCTGCGCACCAAGGCCACCGTGTCTGCACTCGAGGCGCTTATCGACGCCGGCTATGTGGGCCGTGAAGACGGCAAGGTGCTCATCGAGGACTATGAGTTTCTCCGCACCATCGAACACCGCTTGCAGTTGCAGCGCCTGCGGCGCACACATGCCCTGCCCAAGCCGGAGGACACCACCGCCCTGCGGTGGCTGGCGCGGTCTGCCGGGCTGCGCGGCGAGGGACGCGGCACCAGCGCGGAAACCCTGTTGAAGAAGCTCAAACGCGTCTCCATTCAGGTCCGTGGGCTGCACACGCGGCTGTTCTACCGCCCCTTGCTGGGCTCGGTGGCGGCGCTCGATTCGGGCACGCTCACCTTGAGTAAGGAATCCGCGAAGCTGCAGCTGGCTGCTTTGGGTTATCAATTCCCAGATCGGGCCTATGAGCATCTCACGGCGCTCGCCTCGGGCTCCTCCCGCAAGGCCAAGATCCAGGCGATGCTGCTGCCCACCCTGATGGAGTGGCTGGGCGATACCGCCAACCCGGACCAAGGCCTGCTCAACTATCGCAAGCTCTCGGATGCGGCCTATGACCGCACGTGGTTCTTGCGTACCCTGCGCGATGAGGGGATCGTGGGGCAGCGCCTGATGAAAGTGCTGGGGACCTCGCCCTATGCGGCGAATCTGGTGGTCTCCGCCCCCGAGGTGCTCAAGCTCTTTAGCGACTCCGCCAAGGGGCCGCGGCTTTTGGAGCAATCCCCGGAGACCATTGCCAAGTCACTGCGTGCGGCCGCGGCCCGGCACGATGATCCCGACCGGGCGATCACCGTGGCCCGCTCTCTGCGTCGAGTAGAGCTGGCGCGTATCGCCTCCGCGGATCTCCTCGGGCTTATCGACGTGCAGACGGTGTGTGCGAGCCTCTCGGAGATCTGGGATGCGGTGCTCGACGCCGCCCTCGCCGCCGAGATCCGCGGCTCCGTGCACAAGGGCGAGGTGGACAAACCCCTTGCCCGCATCGCGGTGATCGGTATGGGCCGATTGGGCGGTAAGGAGCTGGGATATGGCTCCGATGCCGATGTGATGTTTGTGGCCGAGCCCGTGGAGTCGGTGGGGGAGAATGAGGCGCTGATGTGGGCTAAGCGCATCGTCGATCGCATGCGCCGCCGGCTGAGCAAGCCCTCCAGCGATCCCTCCCTCGAGGTGGATTTGGGCCTGCGCCCTGAAGGGAAATCGGGGGCCGTGGCCCGCACCGTGGAAAGCTATCAGCGCTACTACTCCTCGTGGGGTGCGGTATGGGAGAAGCAGGCGCTGCTGCGGGCCACCGACATTGCCGGCGATAAGGAGCTGGGCGTGCAGTTCCTTGCCGCCATCGACGAGTTCCGCTATCCCCCTGAAGGCGTGGATGAGAAGACTGTGCGCGAGGTGCGCCGCATGAAGGCGCGCGTGGACAATGAGCGCTTGCCGCGCGGCGCGGATCGTAAAACCCACACCAAGCTGGGGCGGGGCGCGCTCACCGATATCGAGTGGACGGTGCAACTCGTGAGTATGCTCGAGGCGCACAAGCACCCAGCCCTGCACACCACCTCCACCTTGGAGGCGCTGGATGTGATGGAACATGAGGGCATCGTGGACGCGGAGAAGGTACAGATTCTGCGCTCCGCATGGCTGGCCGCCACCCGCGCCCGCAATGCGCTGGTGCTGGTGCGGGGCAAGCGCACCGATCAGCTGCCGCAGCCCGGGCCGCAGCTCGCGGAAACCGCGGCGGCCGCCGGCTGGAACCCCATGAATTACCAGGAATTTTTGGAGGACTATCTGAAAAAGACCCGCCGCGCCCGGCAGGTGGTGGACGAGGTGTTCTGGGGCGAGTCCACCATCAGTGATGAGATTGCCGATTCGGAGGGGATGGAGCACCGATTCGGACCCATGGGTTCTTTCTCCGGCGGCGGCCAGCAGCGGCCCCAGCAGATGCGGCGCATTCCCCGGGGGAGTGAGCGTTTCTAAATCGCTACACTGGGGTGCACGTAGTGCCTAGAAGGAGCAGTGCAATGAATATTTCGATGCGTATCGGGCTCGATATGGATAGCCCTACCGTCGCTGATCTCATCGAGTTCGCCGATACCCTCCGTACCCTCGGGGTCGATCCCGAGGAATATCTCGTGATCGATGAGGACACGCGCGAGATCTATGTGGAGCACAACGGCGTGCCCGGTGCTCCCTCCGCTGCCTCGGCCGCCGAGGATGTGGTGGACGCGGAGGAGGTGGAGGATGCCGAGCCCGCAGCGGCGACCCCGCCCACCGGAGATGAGGGCGAGGACAGGATCGAATTTCCGCGCGGTACGAGCTTCGACGCCGGCAAGGTCTATGACGCCGTGCGTCAAACCTTAGGCGACCAAGCGGTGCACAGCGTGGTGGATGCGCTGCTGCGGGGCCGTGGTGGCCCCAGCCCGCGCTAGCGGCGCTCGCGGCGGCGCGCCCACACCAAAGCACTGGCGCCCAGCGCCCACACGATGAGGGCGGCGAGCCCAGCGAAGCGGAAATCGCCCCACGTGTAGTGGGTGCTGTCCGCGGCGGCGACGTCGAGAAGCATGCCATAGCCTTGGGCGACGATCATGCCGGCGGTGAAGCCGCCCATGTTGGCCAAGCCCGTGCCCGTGGCGAGTACCTCGTGGGGCACGGCCTCGCGCACCTGGTCGAAGCCATAATTGGCCACCGGAGCAAGCGCACCCATCACCACATTGAGCACCACGATCCACGCCACCCCGCGCGGGGAGGAGCTGCAGAAAAATAGCGCCCACAGCGCTATCGTGATGCCCGAGCTCACCAGCGCCAGCATCCAGCGATTCGCCCCGAAGCGCGCCGAGATGAACCCGTGGAGCGGGCCGGCAAGAACCTGAACTACGGTATTGACCACCAGCACCCAGCCGGCGACGTGGGCGCTGATTCCCATGCCGAGGGTCATCAGCGGGATGCCCCAGGTGAGAGTGAAGACCACCTGTGGAAATAGGCCGATGCCGTGAATGAAGAAGCCCTGCCAGCAGGCCGGATGGGTGGCCACGATACGCAGGCGGGCCCGCAGCGGCTGGGTGGAACTCACCAGCCGGCGGGGCGGCTCCTGAATAGCCACCCAGGCCGCCAGCGCCACCAGCACGCCCGCCGCCGCCGCGGAAATGAAGGCCACTTCCCAGCCCGCGGCGTGGAGGATACCGAGAAACACCACCGCGGAAAGAAACTGGCCCACCTGTCCCAACGCGGCAGTCAGCTGCGTGAAAATGGGCGCCCGGTGCAAGGGAAACCACTGCGGAATGATGCGCATCACCGACAAAAATGCGGTGGCATCGCCCATCGCCACCAGCACCCGGGCGATGATGGCCACCGTAAAGCTCGTGCTCAGCGCGAGCACCAGCTGGCCGCCGGCCATGACGAGGGCGCCGGCGACGAGCAGGCGGCGGGCACCGAAACGATCAATCAGCACGCCGGTGGGAATCTGGGCGAGGGCATAGACCCCCATTTGCACCGCGGTGAACACGGCGAGCCCACTGGCGGAGGCGGAAAAACGCTCGAAGGCTTCGACGCTGGCTACGCCAAAGGAACCGCGGCCCATGATGGCCACGATGTAGACCACGACGGCGGCCAGCCACACCACGATCGCTTGGCGCTGGCTGACGGCAGCGGTGGGGTCGGTGGGGTCGGTGGCGCCAGCGGCGGACGCGGCATCAGAGGTGTTCATCATCCACCACGATAGTGCTGGGAAGAGCGCTGCTGGCAGGCGGGTCCTAGGCAGAGGCCGAGCGTTGGTAGTGTCGAGTTTGTCCGCCTGTGGCCCGCAGCGATAAGGAAGGCTTTGGAGCTGAAGTATGTCTACCCCGATTCACGATTACCTATCGCTCGCCCTCGAGTCCATCGACTATGACGCGGAAGGCACGGTCGCCGACTATATCCCCGTGCTGGCGCAGGCCGATCCGGAGCGCAAGGCCATCGGCCTGTGCACCTCGCATGGCCGCATCTACTGTGTCGGCGATGCCGAGCACGAATTCTCCATGCAGTCAGTCTCCAAGCCCTTCGCCTATGCCCTCGCCCTCGAAGAATGTGGGTTGCAGACCGTCTTAGAAACCGTGGGCGTGGAGCCTTCCGGCGAGGCGTTTAATGAACTGTCTTTGGATACGCCCACCAACCGCCCGGTTAATCCCATGATTAATGCGGGGGCGATCGCTATTAACCAGCTGATTAATGGCGTGGACTCCACCATTGAAGAACGCGTGGAGAAGATCCTTGCCCAATTCTCTCGGCTGGCCGGCCGCGAGCTCAGCGTGGACATGGCGGTGGCCTATTCGGAATTGGACAACTCGGATCGTAACTTCGCCATCGCGCACATGCTGCGCTCCTACGGCATCATCGGCGACGACGCCCATGACGCCGTGGTCTCCTATGTGTATCAGTGCTCCATCAACGTCACCGTGCGGGATCTCGCGGTCATGGCCGCCACCCTGTCCAATGGTGGGGTGCAGCCGCTCACCGGCGAGCAGGTCGTGAGCGAGGACGTGTGCCACCAAGCCTTGGCCGTGATGGCCTCGGCGGGCATGTATGACGCCGCCGGGCGATGGATGACCTCCGTGGGCATTCCCGCTAAATCGGGGGTTTCGGGCGGCATGATGGGCTGTCTGCCCGGGCAGCTGGGCATTGCCACCTTCTCCCCGCCGCTCGACGTCAATGGCAACTCGGTGCTGGGGCGCAAGGTATTCCAGCGGCTCTCCCGTGATTGGGGCCTGCACTTGATGTCCACCGACCGGCGTGGCGTGAACGCGGTGCGCGAGCTGGTCCAAGAGGGAGATATTTCCCTTCTCAAGCTGCAGGGAACGCTCAATTTCTCGGCCGGCGAGGCCTTATTGCACGCCATGCGCACCCGCGAGATTCGCGGCCCGATCTTCGCCGTGGACATCTCTCGCGTTATCTCTTTGGCACCGGTGGCCTTGCGCATGCTGCTCGAGGGGCTGCGGCGGCTGCGCGAGGAGGGCCACCGCGTGGTGATCATCGACCCCGATTCGCAGGTGGACCAATCCTCCCTCAGCGGGGATGAGTGCTTTGAAGTAGTCACCGATATCGGGTTGATTCGGTACTAGCGCCAGGCTGGCGCCGCCACAGCGGGGGTAGTGGCGGCCGCGCCGCGGCTCGCTCCGGAACTATCGCCCAATAGGGGGTAGAGCGGCGAAAAAAAGTGAAGAACTTTGCATAACTTACGTTGGGGAAGGGGGTGTATCGGGCGCGAAATGCGACATGGTTACCCCCATGCAGGTAGATTATTGATGCATCAAAGTATTTTTTAGTCCATTTTCTCCGTCACTTGCGGCATGGGTTGCGATGGTGGTGTGCCGCACCTTTGCAGACGTGCAAAGAAGTTTAGGCGAGGCTCATTTTTTTGCGGGGGTGCTGCGCTCGGATGAGAAAGGAAAGTTGCTTCACAGTCCTCGCATCTGCCTGTAGTGTCTCACTTCACAACGGCTGCACATTATGAGCTCCACGTCACATGCATGGAGGCATGTGGTGGAACACAGTGTCGGTCGATATGAGCCCAACCTTTGACAATAGGAAGTGAGACACCCATGCCTGTGTCCCCATCCCCCTCCTCGCACGGTAGGGATCCGGTCGTGCCCCGGACTCCCACCGAGCAGGATTTCATCGAGACCGCCCACACAGAAGACTTCACACACCTGCGTAGCACCTTCCGTGGATTTGTCTTCCCCGTCTTCGTCGCCTTCATCACCTGGTATCTGCTCTACATTGTCACCGCCACCTTCTTGGTGGACGTGGTGACCATCAAGGTGTTCGGCTATATCAACCTCGGCATGGTCCTCGGCATCGCCCAGTTCCTCACCGCCGGGATTGTTACCTGGGCCTATCTGCGCTTCGCCGATAACACGCTGGATCCCGCCTCCGCGCTGATCCGCGAGCAGATGAACGAGCGCCTCACTGAGCCCCAGCAGCACTAGCGCCGCCCCCTCCGAGCAGATACCAAGGACTACTTATGACTCACTCCACAACAGTGCTCGCGACTGAAGCGATCAGCACCGGCAACCCGGTGCTCAATATCTCCATCTTCGTGGCGTTCATCGTGGCCACTATGGGCATCGTGATCCGCGTGACCCGCCAGACCTCGCAGAAGGGTTCCGATTTCTACACCGGCGGCGCCTCCTTCTCCGGCAAGCAAAACGGCCTCGCCATTGCCGGCGACTACCTCTCCGCCGCCGCCTTCCTCGGCGTCACCGGCGCCATCGCCCTCTATGGCTATGACGGCTTCCTCTACTCCGTGGGCTTCCTCGTGGCCCTGCTGGTGGCACTCGTGCTCGTGGCAGAACCGTTGCGCAATACTGGCCGCTTCACCATGGCCGATGTGCTCTCCTTCCGGCTGAAGCAAGGGCCGGTGCGTACCGCGGCTGCGATCTCGACGCTGTCTATTTCGCTGTTCTATCTCATCGCCCAAATGGCCGGCGCCGGCGGACTCGTCGCCCTGCTGCTGGGCATCGAGGGCAAGGTCGCGCAGTCAGGCGTGGTCGCCATCGTCGGTGTGCTCATGATCGTCTACGTGCTCGTCGGCGGCATGAAGGGCACCACCTACGTGCAGATGATCAAGGCAGTGCTGCTCGTGGGCGGCTCCATCCTCATCACCCTGCTGACTTTCTTCGCCGTGAAGGGTGGCTTCAATGAGCTGCTCGGATCCGCCGTGGCCAATCACCCCAAGGGCGAGGATATCCTCGGGCCGGGCCTGAAATACGGCGCCTCCACGCTGACCAAACTGGACTTCGTCTCCCTCGGCATGGCGCTCGTCTTCGGCACCGCTGGCCTGCCGCACGTGCTCATGCGTTTCTACACCGTGCCCACCGCCCATGAGGCACGCCGCTCGGTGGCGTGGACCATCGCCATCGTCGCGCTCTTCTTCCTGCTCACCGTATTCATGGGCTATGGCGCCGCGGCGCTGGTGGGCCCCGAGCAGATCCAGGCCGCACCCGGTGGAGTGAACTCTGCTGTGCTGCTGCTCTCGGCGCGGGTCGGCGGCACGATCTTCATGGCTGTGATCTCTGCCATCGCTTTCGCCACCATCCTCGCCGTGGTCGCCGGTCTGGCCATCACCGCCTCGGCCTCGGTGGCACATGACCTCTACAACAACGTGATCCGTAAGGGGCAGGCCACCGAGGAGGAGCAGGTGCGAGTCTCGCGCATCACCGTGGTGGTCATCGGCGTACTCGCCATCGTCATGGGCATTGGTGCCATGGGCCAAAATATCGCCTTCTTGGTTGCCTTGGCCTTCGGTATCGCCGCCGCGGCCAACCTGCCCACGATCATTTACTCGCTCTACTGGAAGCGCTTCAACACCACCGGCGCTCTGTTCTCCATGTACGGCGGCCTGCTCACCTCTGTCATTCTCATCGTGCTCTCCCCAGCATTCTCCGGCTCGGAGACGGCCATGCTGCCGAATGCGGACTTCGCGATCTTCCCGATTACCAATCCCGCGATCGTCGCGATCCCTGCCGGGTTCCTCCTCGGCATTATCGGCACCTACCTCGGTAAGCCCGATAACTTCGAGGGCAAAGCGGCGGAGATGGAAGTGCGTGCCCTCACCGGAATCGGCGCCGCTAAGGCGGTGCAGCACTAGCTGCTTCTCGCTTATCGACGCCACCTCGCGCCACACCGGCCCACCACCTCAGTGCAGACTCGAGGGGTGGGCCGGTGGTGGTTTTAGCGGGCGGTGGTCAGCCGCGAAATATGCCAGGTCATGCCCAGCGCGCCCAAGGGGAACAGGGTGTAGACGAGCACATGATCCACGCGCCAGATGGCCAAGGCCACGGCCAGCCATATCGTGGTGAGGGTGAAAATCTTGTGCTTTTTGCTCATCGCCCCTGATTGATAGTTGGTGATATAGGGGCCGAGTTGCGGGTGGGAGAGCAGCCAGTCGTGCATCCGCGGGGAGCTTTTGGCAAAGCAATACGCTGCGAGGAGCAAAAACGGCGTCGTGGGAAACAGCGGCAATACTATGCCGATGATCCCGCATCCGGTGGCGATCACACCGACCGCCCGCAGCATAAACTTAAGCACCCTTGCATACTAACAAGGGTGCTTTAGGCAAGACTAATATTTGCTGCTTGGCGCTAGGCGAGGCGTTCGTCGATGAAGTCCTTGACGCGCTGGGCATCATTGGGCATATCGAAGACGCGGAATTCCACATCTTCAATCCCAGCAAAGCGCTCCGGTGCTTCTGGGGCAGAGCCAATGGCCTCGGTGATGGTCTCGGCGAATTTCACCGGCAGCGCCGTCTCCAAGCAGATGATGGGGGAGTCGGTGGACTCGCGGTTCTGCTCGGCGGCGGCCACACCATCCGCGGTGTGGGGATCGATGAGCACCCCATAGTCGCGGTGCACGCGGGCGATGGTGCGCAGGCGATCGGCGTGGGTGGACGTGCCGGCGAGGAAGCCATACTCCGCTGCGGCGCGGGCAAAGGCGGGATGCTCGCTGAGCGAGAAACCGCCCTGCTTCACCTGGGTGCCAAAGAGTTCCGCGGTGGCCGCTGCGTCGCGGTCGAGGAGATCGAAGATGAATCGCTCGAAGTTGGAGGCCTTGGAGATGTCCATCGACGGCGAGGAGGTGGCTTGGGTTTCGGCGGAGCTGCGCACCCGGTAATCGCCGGTGCGGAAGAACTCCTCCAACACATTGTTTTCGTTCGTGGCTACGATCAGCTTGTCGATGGGAACGCCCATCGAGCGTGCGATATGGCCGGCGCAAATATCACCGAAATTGCCGGTGGGCACGGAGAAGGACACCTGCTGCTCATTGGAGGAGGTGGCGCGAATCCAGCAGGAAACGTAGTAGACCACCTGCGCCATGAGCCGCGCCCAGTTGATGGAGTTCACCGCACCGATCGACCGGGTGGATTTAAAGTCGGCATCCGCAGAAATGTCTTTGACCACGTCCTGGCAGTCATCGAAGACGCCATCGAGGGCGATATTGAAGATATTGTCATCGTGCAGGCCAAACATTTGGGCCTGCTGGAAGGGCGTCATACGCCCTGCGGGGGTGAGCATGAACACGCGGATATTATCGCGCCCGCGCATGGCGTATTCCGCCGAGGATCCGGTATCGCCGGAGGTGGCGCCCACGATATTGAGCGACTGCTCGCGCCGGGCCAGCTCGTATTCAAAGAGCTCGCCCAGCAGCTGCATGGCCATGTCCTTAAAAGCGGCCGTGGGGCCCATGGACAAGCGTCCGAGCAGCAGGCCATCGCCTAGGGCGCGCACCGGAACGATCTCCGGGTCCGAGAATTTCGGGGTGGTGTAGGCGCGCTCGCAGATACCGCGCAGATCCTCCGCGGGAATGTCATCGACGAATAGCTGTAGCACCTCGAAAGCGAGGGCGGCATAGCCCTGCTCATTCAGCACAGATCGCCACTGAGTGAGCTGCTCGTCGCTGAGCTGCGGGTAGCTTTCGGGCAAAAAGAGCCCGCCGTCGGGGGCGAGGCCGCCGAGGAGAATGTCGGTGAAGGAATACGGGGTAGCCGAGGTATCGCGAGTAGAAATGTAGTGCACCTCACCCAGCTTAGGGGGTTGCTGCAGTGAGCAAAACTTCAACCCCGCTCCTGCGGCGGATGTCTCCCCTGAAGCGGGTGAGGGCGCGGGCGCACCGGCTATCCGTGCAGCGTGTGCGGGTAGAGTCAGGTGATATGCCTACACCTGACTATATTCTCAGTCTTCGTGAAAAAATCGGCCACGAGCCGCTGCTCTTACCAGGGGTGACCGCGATCGTGTTACGCGAGTCCACCACCGGCAATTTCCTCAATGCTCCCGAAGTATTGCTCGTCCGCCGCGCGGATAATGATATGTGGACGCCGGTCACCGGTATCGCCGATGCAGGAGAAGAACCCACCACCACGGCCGTACGCGAGGTCAAAGAAGAGGCCTGCCTCGATACCCGAGTGGCCGCGCTTCTCGGGTGCGGGGCAGTGGGGCCGGTGACCTATCCCAATGGAGACGTCGCCTCCTATATCGATATCGCCTTCCGTCTCGAGCTGGTGGGCGAGGGCGAGCCGGCCGTGGGCGATGACGAATCCAGCGCGGTGGGCTGGTTCAGCATCGCCCAGCTGCCCTCCTCTGTGGCGCCGCGCTTCCGACTGCTCATCGCCGACGCCGTTGCGCAACGACGCCGCCCGCAGGGCTTCCAGCCGCGCATGGGCTATCACAAGCGGGACAAGCCGGCCTTCTAGCGGCGGGGGAGGCCGTGGCCACCGGCCCTGTGGGGGAGGGGTCGGTGATGGCCGTAATAGACATAAAGGGTTCGGTTTTGGGGGAGATAACTGGGGGTGTCTGGGCGCAAAATGAAAGGACACATATGCCCGCTTACCGATTGGTAGCTTTGTTTCCTGTGGTGTGGTGATCATTTTCAAATTCGCGGGGGTATAACTCATTACCATTTCGTAGCTTATGCGAATAGACATGGGATGGATTCTTCAAAACGCCAGCTAGGGGCCGGTTACTATTTCGTAGTTTTGGGAGTCCTTATCCTCAAAAAACAGGCCCCGAAAGGGGGTAGTGACGGCGCCGTAGGTTAGCGGGATAGTGTGCTACAGGTCACATCAAAATGTGTATAGCTCACTGCATATATGTCTGCGACCTGCATTTATGTCCCTTTGTGTGGGACTTGCTTTGCCCTGCTAATAAAAAGCACCCTTTTGGGGTGGGGTGGGCGCTGTTACTCTGGACTTTGACATCAGGACTCAGTGCTCTTGGTGATGAGAGTGTTAGCACTTTCCTAACTCCCGCACTGCGTCCTCACCTCAACCCATTGTTGGCCTCCACCGATGCGCCGAAGCTCACCTGTTGGTGAGTGCAACACGAGGCGTCGACGGGCCGGAAAGGTCGTGAATTTCACATGGCTTCCACATCGAAGCAGGCACTCAACCCCGAGTACTACGAAGAATCTTGGGAGAAGTTCGGTTCAGAGAAATTTGACGTCGTCATCATCGGCGGGGGCTCGGTGGGCGCAGGTGCTGCCCTTGACGCCGCCACCCGTGGTCTCAAGGTCGCGGTGATCGAGACCCGCGACTTTGCCTCCGGCACCTCCTCTCGTTCCTCCAAGATGTTCCACGGCGGTTTGCGTTACCTCGCGATGCTGGACTTCCGCCTCGTGGCAGAATCCCTCCGCGAGCGCGAGCTGAATATGTCCACTCTGGCTCCGCACCAGGTCAAGCCGCTGAAGTTCCTCTTCCCGTTGACCAACCGCGTGTGGGAGCGGGTCATGATGTTCGGCGGCTTCACTCTCTATGACCTCATGGGTGGCGCCAAGACCGTCCCCATGCAGAAGCACTACACCCGCAAGGGCGCCCTCAAGGTAGTCCCAGCGCTGAAGGAAGATGCTGTTGTCGGTGGTATCCGCTACTACGACACGCTTGTCGATGACGCCCGCCACACCATGACGGTGCTGCGCACCGCCGCCGAGTACGGCGCCACCATCCGCACCTCCACCCAGGTGGTCGGTTTTGAGAAGAAGCACGGCCGCGTCGTCGGTGCTACCCTGCGCGACACTGACACTGGCCGTGAGACCAGCGTCCACGGCTCCGTATTCATCAACGCCACCGGCGTGTGGAATGACGACATCCACAAGATGGCCGGCGTGGAGGGTAAGTTCTCCGTGCACGCATCCAAGGGCGTGCACATTGTGGTGCCGAAGGACAAGATCGAATCCGACGCCGCACTCTGCTTCGTCACCGAGAAGTCGGTGCTCTTCGTGATCCCGTGGGGCGAGTACTGGATCGTCGGCACCACCGACACCGAGTACACCGAGGGGCGCCCGGACCCGGCCCCCACCAAGGAAGACATCGACTACATCTTGGGCGAGCTCAACGAGCGGGTGCGCACCCCGATCACCCACGGCGATATCGTGGGCGTCTACTCCGGTCTGCGCCCGCTGGTGGCCGGCTCCTCCGATACCACCACCAAGCTCTCCCGCAACCACGCTGTTGCCCGCGACCTGCCAGGCCTGATTTCCGTGGCCGGCGGTAAGTACACCACCTACCGCGTGATCGGTAAGGATGCCGTGGATCTCGCTATCGGCGACATCCCGAAGCAGGTTCCGGAGTCCATCACCGATCAGACCCCGATCCTGGGCGCCGATGGCTACCATGCGCTCGCCAACCAGGTGGACGCTCTGGCGGCTCGCCACGGGCTGCCCGCCGCGACCATCGAGCACCTGCTCGGCCGCTATGGCTCCCTCTATGAAGAGGTGCTGGCCCCGGCCGCCGAGGATAAGGACCTGCTCACGCCCATCGAGGGTGCAGAGGGCTATATCTGGGCAGAGGTGCTCTACGCCGTCACCCACGAGGGTGCGCTGCACCTGGAGGACGTGCTCAACCGCCGCCTGCGCGTGGCTATGGAGTACGACGACCGCGGCGCCGTCGCGGCCGAGGCTGTTGCCACCTTCATCGCCCCGCACCTTGGCTGGGATGACGCAACTGTGGAAGCAGAGCTGGAGAGCTTCCGCGGCCGCGTCGAGGCCGAGCTCAACGCCGAAAAGGCTCTCACCGATGCCGCTGCCACCGACTACATGATCAAGGCCGGTGATCCCCGAACCAACATCGACGAAAGCGTAGATATCTAATGATCACAGCAACCCAAGCGCTGGGCTGGGAATTCCTCGGCACCGCCCTGCTCCTGCTCCTCGGTAATGGAGTGTGCGCCGTTAATACGCTGCGCACCTCCGGCGCCCGGAACACTGGCTGGCTTCTCATTGCCCTCGGTTGGGGTATGGCCGTGTTTATCGGTGCCTCCGTGGCCAATGTCTCCGGAGGCCACCTGAACCCGGCCGTGACTGTGATGCTTGCGCTCAATGGTGCCACCCCGTGGGAGCTCGTTCCATATTACATCGTCGGTCAGATGCTCGGCGGTCTCTTCGGAGCAGTGCTCTGCTACCTCACCTTCAAGCAGCTTTTCGACGCCAACTCGCTGGACGACAACGGTGAGAACACCGATGCGAACAGTGTGACCGGTGGCATCTTCTTCACCGGCCCCGCCCATCCGAAGAATGGCTGGAACGCATTCACCGAGTTCATGGCAACCTTTGTGCTCCTGGCCTTCATCGCTTGGGGTCCCACCGGTGGCGAGCTCGGCCCGATGACCTACTTCGCCGTGGCCTTCGTGGTGGTCTCCATCGGTATGTCCCTTGGTACCCCCACCGGTTATGCCATCAACCCGGCCCGTGACCTTGGTCCTCGTATCGCCTATGCCTTCCTCCTGCCCATCAAAGGCAAGGCCGATGCGAACTGGGGCTACGCCTGGGTTCCTGTTGTCGCCCCGATGATTGCAGCCGTCGTCGTTGGCCTCATGGCCACCGTCATGTAATCCACCTTCCCCCATCACCCCCACCATTGGAGAACACTATGTCCACCAAATACGTTGCCGCGATTGATCAAGGTACTACCTCGACTCGCTGCATCATTTTCGATCACGACGCCAACCAAGTCTCTGTGGGCCAGTACGAGCACAAGCAGTACTTCCCACAGAAGGGCTGGGTGGAGCACGACCCCAAGGAGATTTGGGACAACACCCGCCGCGCCGTCGGCCGCGCTCTGGCTAACCAGGACATTTCCGCCCAGGATGTGCTGGCTGTCGGTATCACCAACCAGCGCGAGACCACCATTGTCTGGGACAAGAACACCGGTGAGCCCATCTACAACGCCATCGTGTGGCAGGACACCCGCACCACTGAGATCTGCCGCAAGCTGATCGGTGAGGGCACTGCCGATAAGTGGCAGAAGCGCACGGGTCTGCTCATCAACTCCTATCCGGCCGGCCCGAAGGTGAAGTGGATTCTCGACAACGTCGAGGGCGCCCGCGAGCGTGCCGAGAAGGGCGAGCTGCTCTTCGGCACCATCGACACTTGGCTGCTGTGGAACATGACCGGTGGCGCCGAGGGTGACGATGGGGCAGAGGCGCTGCACGCCACCGATGTCACAAACGCCTCCCGTACCTTGCTCATGGACCTGGAAACCCTGGAGTGGGACGAGGAGCTGTGCTCGGCCATGGGTATTCCGATGTCCATGCTTCCCGAGATCCGCCCCTCCGTGGGTGACTTCCGCTCCATCCGTGCCCGCGGCTCGCTCTCCGGGGTGCCGATCAAGGCCATCTTGGGCGACCAGCAGGCTGCCATGTTCGGCCAGGGCTGCTTCCGCGCCGGCGACGCCAAGAACACCTATGGCACCGGCCTGTTCTTGTTGCTCAACACCGGCACCAAGCCGCAGCTGAGCGAAAACGGCCTGCTCACCACCGTCTGCTACCAGCTCGAGGGCGAAAAGCCCGTCTACGCCCTGGAGGGCTCGGTATCCATGGGTGGCTCCCTAGTGCAGTGGCTGCGAGACAACCTGCAGCTGATCCCCAACTCGCCCTCAGTGGAGAATCTCGCTCGCGAGGCCAAGGACAATGGCGGCGTGTACATCGTGCCCGCCTTCTCGGGGCTATTCGCCCCGCGCTGGCGCTCCGATGCCCGCGGCGTGATCGTCGGCCTGACCCGCTTCACCAACCGCAAGCACATCGCCCGCGCCGTGCTGGAGGCCACTGCCTACCAGACCCGCGAGGTGGCCGACGCCATGGTGGCCGACTCCGGAGTGGAGATCACCAACCTGCGCGTCGACGGCGGCATGACCATGAACGAGCTGCTCATGCAGTTCCAGTCCGATATTCTGGGCACCAAGGTGGTGCGCCCGAAGAACGTGGAAACCACCGCGACCGGCGCGGCCTACGCTGCCGGCCTGGGGGTCGGCTTCTGGGAAGACCTGGCTGCATTGAAGGACCAGTCCTCTGAGGCGAAGACATGGAGCCCCTCCATGCCGCAAGAAGAGGTTGATCGTCTCTACAGCGATTGGAACCGTGCTGTGGAACGCTCCTATAACTGGGAGGTCCCCGAGGAGGATTAACCTCCGTACGGGACAGTGTGTGAGGGAATAGATACAAGCTCCGTTCACGGTGTGCATTCGCACTCATAGCCACCGTGGGCGGGGCTTGGCCCTGTCCGTGTCCGCTCGGCACGCTACGATACTCAACTATGCGTTGCCTCAGAATCTCCCTCGCCGCCCTAGCCACCACCGCACTCATCATGCCGCTCGCCGCCTGCGGCTCGGATGCCGATAATTCTGCCGCGGAGTCCCCTGCTGCCGCAGCCTCTAGCTCCACCAGCGAGGAGGCTCCCGCCGCGGCGGATGTGCCCGCAGATACCGCCGGCACATGCGCCCCGATCGAGGGGCCGAGCGCCGAGGTTACCGTCGGCGATACCGGCTATACCGTGGCGATGCCCCTGCCCGAGGGCTGGGAGCGCCACCCAGAGGCCGAAGCCGATTCCATTCTGCTGTCCATGAGCTCCGGCTCGGTCACCGCCAGCATTGTGGGCGGCACCGTCGAGGTCGGCTCAGAGGAGGCCTTCCAGCAATACACCGACACCCTGAACATGCTCTCCCAGGATGGTGACCTCCAGGTCACCGACGCCCCCGAAGTCTGCGGCTATCCTGCGAAGAACATGACCTACAACACCACCATGCTGGATGTGCAGGTCGTGCAGGAGGCGAAGATGATCGTGGTGCCGCTCGGGGAGCGTTCGATTAGCCTCGTGGCCACCGTGATCGATGAATCAGGCGAGCCGGTGCAGCCAGAACTACGGGACCAGTTGCTGGAGAATATCTACATCAACGCCCCCGCCTAAACGGGGATTAATCCGGCGAGGTGGCGTCGATAAGCGTGGCGGCAGCCGCGAGAACCTCAGGGGTCACGTCGCGCTTCGCCGTGCAGCAGAATCCGGAATTGATTTCGTTGTAGTACAGGCCATCGCCCAGCAGCAGCACGGCGATGGCCACATTCTCGTTGGGGCAGTAGCGCCGCAGCTCGGCGAGAAAGCGTTCCTGTACCAGCGACAGCGCGTTCTCCACGGTGTCGCTGTGGCTCGCGCCGATCTTTGTGACGGCCATGAGCGTGCGGCCGAAGTGATCATTGGTGACGGCGGAGGTGCGCAGGTAGTAGTTCACCGCGCCCTCCTCGGCGGTGCGCATCGTCTCAATATCGTCGCTGGTGCGGCGCTTCAGCCTGTCGATGAGACCGTCTGCGAGCGCCTGTTTGCTGGGGAAGTGGTAGAGCAGCCCGCCCTTGGAACAGCCGGCGGCCTGCGCGATGGCCTTGATTGTGGCGGCCTGATCATCACGTTCAATGAGCAGCGTTTCATAGGCGTCGAGGACAGCTTCGCGTGCGGACATGCCGTCATACTAGCGCAGTAAGGTGCTCTTTACCAGCAAAACTGTACCGGCTGGACGGTTTAGTCTGGGTCTGTTAGATTGTGTAGCGCTATGACTCCAGAACAGAGAGATAGATGGAAGGCGCTGGCGGTACTCATGCTGCCGGTGCTGCTCGTCTCCATCGATAACACGGTCCTCAGCTTCGCCCTGCCAAATATCTCCGAGCAGCTGACGCCCACGGGCACCCAGCTGCTGTGGTTGGTGGATATCTACCCGCTGGTATTGGCTGGATTGCTGATCCCCATGGGCAGTATCGGCGATCGCGTAGGCCGGCGCCTCATGCTGCTGATCGGTTGCTCTGGCTTCGCGGTGATCTCCGTGGTGGCCGCCCTCGCTCCGAGCGCCGCCCTGTTGGTGGCATCTCGTGCGGGCATGGGCCTGTTCGGTGCGATGATCATGCCGGCCACGCTCTCCTTGATTCGTAATATCTTTAGTGATCCCACGGAGCGTCGCCTCGCCATTGCGATTTGGGCCGCGGGATTCTCCGGCGGCGCCGCCATTGGCCCCGTTGTGGGTGGCGTGTTGCTCGAGCACTTCTACTGGGGCTCCGTCTTCTTGATGGCTATCCCAGTGCTCGTGCCGTTGATCGTGCTGGGGCCACTGTGGATCCCCGAATCTCGTAACCCGAATCCTGGGGCGCTGGATGTTGTCTCCATTGTGCTCGCGTTTTTCACCATGGGGCCGATCGTGCTGGCGATCAAAAACATCGGCGCCTCCGGCTTCAGCTGGCAACCGATTCTCTTCGCCACCACCGGCGTGCTCTGCGGTGTGCTCTTTGTGCGCCGGCAGCTGGGCAGTGCGAATCCGATGCTCGACATGCGTCTGTTCCGGTTGGGTCAATTTTCCGGCGCCGTGCTGGCTAACCTCTTTGCCATTCTGTCGCTGGTGGGGCTGCTGTATTTCATCTCCCAGCACTTCCAGCTGGTCAGTGGACATAGCCCCATGGTGGCCGGGCTCTTGCTCGTGCCGGGAATGATCGCCACGATCATCGCCGGACTGCTGGTAGTGAGGGCCGCTATGCGTATCGACGCGCACTTGCTGGTGACCTTCGGACTGCTGATGAATGCGGCCGGCTATCTCATGGTGCTGTTCTCGGGTCGCTCCCACTCCGACTTGGGCCTCGTGCTCGCCTTCATGGTGATCGGCATCGGCGTAGGCGTGGCGGAGACTATTTCCAATGACCTCATTCTCTCCGCTGTGCCGCCGGAGAAGTCCGGGGCGGCATCCGCGATCTCGGAAACCGCCTATGAGGTGGGGGCCGTGCTTGGCACCGCGGTGCTCGGCTCGGTGGTAAATGCCGTCTATCGCAGCAATGTGGATGTGCCCGACGCCATCTCCGGCTCCGCGGCCGCTACCGCCCGCGATACTCTCGGCGGCGCTATTGCCACCGCAGAGTCCATCGGCGGTGAGGCGGGGGAGGCGCTCGCTGCCTCGGCGCGGGCCGCCTTCGATTCCGGCGTGGTGGTGACCTCCTCGATCGCCGTGGTGCTCATGGGCGCCACCGCGACGATGGCATTTTTCGTCCTGCGCCCACAGCGTTAAGCGCACAGTGCGGCAGCGTGGTTCATGACCACCAGCCACACCGCCGCATAGTGCAGCGCGGCGGCCACCACCGTGGCGGCATGAAAATACTCGTGGTAGCCGATATAGCGGGCATTACGTCCTGGGCGTTTGAGGCCATAGATGACAGCCCCCGCGGAATAGATCACGCCACCGGCGGCAAGAAGCCACACCACAGTAGGCCCAATGGAGGCAAGAAGTTGCGGGAGAATAGGCACCACTAGCCAGCCTAAGACGAGATAGACCGCTACATCCAGCCAGCGGGGATGGTTGATCCACAGCATGTTCAGCGCTACCGCGGCGGTGGCGCCGGTCCATGCCGCGAGCAGCATCCACTCAGCGAGGGGGGAGTTGACGCTCAAAAGCAGCATGGGGGTGTAGGTAGCGGCGATAAAGACAGCGATGGTGGAATGATCGGCACGACGCCACCACACCACGGTGCTCGGTCGACGCCAGTGGCCAAGATGATAGGCCGCAGACACGCTAAACAGGGCGACCATGCCCATCCCGTAGATGGTCACACCGCTCGCCTGTGCCGGGGTGAGCAGGGTCCAGCTGTAGGTAGCTAAGACACTTGCGGCAATGATCCCGAACACAGTGGCCACGGCGTGTACCCAGCCGCGCCCCCGCGGTCGTTCGCCGCGATAAGCACGAGTGCTGTGGACCGTTATTGTGGAGGATTCCACGGAGGACGCCTTTCTCTCGAGAGTGCTCGGAAGGTTGAAATAGATAGTGTGTGCCTAGCCAACCTTCATGCCACTGCGGTGGGTGGACGTTCACAGCTTAAGCTCGGGTGAATCCACCGGCAAGGGGAGCTAGCTCACGTATAAAGTTCGAGCATAGCTGGGGTATTGCCCCACTAGGGGGTAATCTATTGACACTCTTCTCCAGATAGTTTTAGCCTAAGCTCAGCTTGGTTCAATCAATTGAATCTTGTCCGGAGCCGCGTCCAGAAGATGGATTTTTGGACGGCGGCGCAATGTAAACCGTAACTGTGTACAAAAGGAAAGGGCTCTCATGAAGCTTTCCCGCTCCATCCTCGCAATCGCCGCCGCCGGCTCTCTGGCGCTTGCTGGCTGCTCCAGCGAGGAGGCCAAGGACACTGTGTCGTCCGCAACCGAATCTGCTACCTCCGCCGTCTCCGAGGCTAGCGAGACCGCCTCCGAGGCCGCCTCGGATGCCACCGAGGCCACCAAGGCCACCCTCGCCGACTGGGATGGCACCTACCGCAGCCTCGGCAGCTACATTGAGGACCCTGAGATGGAGGAAGGCTTCGCCAAGGCTGCTGAAGAGCACGGCGAGAGCGTCGACGAGCTCAAGAAGGAGCTGCAGGAGTCCTACGGTCTGCCCTACGAGGGCCTGGTTGTCGATGGCGACTCCATGACCTTCGTCAAGACCGCGGACGAGCTGGAGAACCCCTCCGAGGAACCCGTCGAGTACGAGTTCCTCGAGTCCGTGGATAAGAGCTTCAACGGCAAAGACTTCACTTGGTACGTTTTCGAGGCCAAGGGTGACGCCGAGAACAAGTATGTCCTGCTCATGCCGAAGCACGGTGAGGAGACCCTCGAGCACTTCCACGCTCGTTTCGGCGATGACAAGGATGCCCTTCTCGATTCCGAGAACTTCCCGACTTTCGTGAACCCAGATAGCGCTACCCAGGCACAGATCCAAGAAGAGCTTCTGGAGCACGCTCACTAAAATTGATGGAGGTTGTGCCGTTTAGGCACGCATTGAAGTGATGAAAAGAATCCTTCTGCTCCTCAGTTTGCTTGTCGCTCTCGCTGGTTGCGCAGCTTCGCCTAGTGCAACGAACGGCGGGGGCGACGAGTCGTCTTCAGGCCTTTCAGGCGATACTCCGCTGATCTACGCGTCGTTTTATCCCATCTACAGCCTCGTTTCCGAGATCGCCGGCGATCACGCCGAGGTACGTAGCTTCTTGCCCGAAGGCCAAGACCCGCATCTCTGGGAGCCCACACCGAAAAACATCAAGGCCCTCTCTGAGGCCGACATGCTCGTAGTCAACGGCGCCAATATGGAGCCGTGGTTACCGCAAATTCGCGGCATTCTGCCCAACCTGCCGGTATTGCAGCTTTCTGACTACGTGGACCTCATTAACTACAAGGGCGCAGCCGCTCTCGGCGAGTTCCAATACATGGGGCGCGGCACCATTGATAGGTCGAAGAACTACACCATGGTCTTTGGTCATACCCACGAACGCTCGCTGCGCGGTGCCTTCTTCCCCTTCGAGGAAGGCCTGAGCGAGCAGGACTACATCGACAAAGGCCGCGAGGTGATGGACGATAAGGGGGCACAGCTCGAGCAGCGTGCCGCCACCGAGGTCGTCCCCGGCCAGGTGTATGACATTCAGATGGGTCACCAATCTGGCGAAGTGACCTTCAAATTCCCCGAGTCGGGGGAGTGGGTGTTCGTCTCTGATCGCGTCTCCGAGTCTCTGCTGGAATACAGCTTCGTGGACGGTGACGGCCATGAGCTACAGCTGAGCAATGTGGTCGACGGAGGTTCCTCCGAAACGGATACCGTGAGCTTCGACCCGCACTCGTGGCTATCGGTGGTCAACGCTAAGCGCTACGCGAATGCCATCAACGTGGAACTGGGCAAGCTGATCCCCGCTCATGAAAAAGAGATCGAGAAGAACAAGTCCAACCTGGTGCGTGAACTCACCACCATGGAGGCACAGTTCAAGGAGAAGCTGCTCGACGCCCCGCGCCGCGATTTCGTGACCGCCCACAATGCTTTCGCGTACCTCGCACGTGACTATCAGCTCACTCAGCATCCGCTGCAGGGGCTGACGACGAACTCGGCTCCGAGCCTGCGCGTGCTTACCGATTCCATTCGCTTCGCCCGTGCGCAAGACATCGACGTTGTGTATTACGAAGACGGCACCGATCCCAAGACCGCGAATGTGGTGGCCGAAGAAGTCGATGGTCGGGCGCTGCCGCTGAACTCCATGGAGTACGGCGGAGGCGACAAAGGCTACACGGGATATATGCGCATGAATCTAGAAAACCTCTACGAATCATTGGGGGAAAAGCAGTGAGCACCGCAGTTATCGAAACTAAGGACCTGCACTTTTCTTTCGGCCGTTTTCCCGTACTCAAAGGGGTGAACTTCACCCTCAATAACGGCGAGGCTGTGTGTCTCACCGGTGAGAACGGCTGCGGCAAGTCCACCGCCCTGAAGATCTTCATCGGCGCCTATAAGCCCACCGAGGGCACCTCGATGTTGTTCGGATCGCCCTCGGCGAAGGGGGATCAGCTCTACCGCGTCGGGTATGTGCCGCAGGCCACCACCACCGAGAAGATCTCCTTTCCCATCACCTCCCGCGAGTTGGTGGCCCAAGGCCTGACTCGGGAGATGGGAATGTTCACCTTCGCTCGGAAGACGCAACGGGACAAGGCAGAGGAAACGCTCCGCTCCATGGGGCTGGAGAAGATCATCGACGTACCTTTCTCAGAGCTGTCCGGTGGTTTGCAGCAGCGGGTGCTCATCTCCCGTGCGCTCATTACCCAACCCGATCTACTCATCCTGGATGAGCCGATCTCTGGTGTCGACGCCGGCTCTCGTGTCGAGTTTCTCACTCTCATTGAGCAGCTGCGTAAGGAGCATGGCCTCACCGTGCTCATGGTTACGCACGATCTCGACGAAATCCGCCGACATGTCACCATTGATCGCATCCAACGCATCGAGGAAGGACAGTTGATCGATGCTTGAGCTTTTCTTCGAATTCGAGTTCGTCCGCCGCACCCTGCTGGTGGGCCTGCTGCTCTCGATATCCATTCCCTTGATCGGCATCGTGATGGTGGCACGCCGCACCGCGATGATGGGCGATGCGCTCTCCCACACCTCGCTTGCCGGCGTGGCCCTCGGCCTGATCGCGGGCTTCAGCCCCGTCGTTGGCGCCATTGTGGTAGCCGTTATCGGTGCCTTCGGCATCGAGCTTATGCGTAAGAAGTTCCCGCAGTACGGCGACATGGCTACGGCTGTGACCCTCAGTGCCGGCCTTGGTGTGGCCGTGATCCTCGCCGACCTGGCGCCGAGTGGTCGTAGCTTCGAGTCCTATCTCTTCGGCTCGATTACCGCCGTCACCCAATTCGATGTGTGGGCCACCTCCATCGTGTTTGTGCTCGTCGTCGCCGCCAGCGTGGTGTTCTACGGCAGCCTGCAAGATATGGTGGTCGATCCTTTGCTGGCTCGTATCTCCGGCACCAAGGTGCAGTTGGTGAACACCGTGTTCACCGCGCTCGCCGCAGTCACTGTGGCATTGGCCGCCAAGGTGATCGGTGCGCTGCTCGTGGTCTCTCTCATGGTGCTGCCAGTGGCCACCGCGCTCATTGTGGCCCGCAGCTACAAGCAGGCCTATTTGCTCTCGATCGTGCTGGGCATCATTTACACCATGCTCGGCATGACTCTCAGCTACACCTTCGATCTGCGCCCCGGTGGTGCGATCGTCGTCACCGCTGTGGTGGGCCTCTTGATCTTCGTTGGCTACCGCGCCATCGTGAAGCCGGATCGTAAGCAGTCGGCGCTCAGCGATACCTCCGCAGTGCTCAGCCGCGCCGCCTAAACCGCCGCCGCTGAGTACAGACACCATCACGGGCCTTGGTCGGCCTGCAGGGACGAGCACCTCATTCCCGCCGCAGGTACGACGAGGGCCCGTATTTGTGTATCGTCCGGCGCCCGACGTGCACGGTCGCTCGCGGGCAATCGCAAACGGATCGTTATCCATATATAGATCAGCGGCGATATATCTCCGGTAGCCTTGGGTGCTGTTTACCCTTGTCGCAGTATCGAAGGGTGTCTATTTATGAAGAAACTACCGAAGACACTCATCGCTCTGGGTGCCGCCAGCGCAGTGGACCAAGCCGGCTGCTCCAGCGACGAGGTCTCCGATAGCGTATCCGATGCCACCAGCGCCGCCTTCGAGGTGGCCACCGAGGCCACCGATGCGGTCTCCGATAAGGCAGATGAGGCTGCGGCCGCCCTGCAGGATTGGGATGGCTCCTACCGCAGTCTCGGCAGCTATATCAACGATCCCGAAATGGCCGCCGACTTCGCCAAGGCCGCTCTCGAGCATTCCGAGAACTGGGCGCTGATCTGAAGAACACGATCCTCGAGACCGTGGATCCTACAGTCGGCGATGATGATGACTTCACGTGGTACGTATTCAGGGCCACGGATGACACCGCCCCGTACCCCTTCCTGCTGCTTGGCGAGAAGGAAAAGGAGGATGACACCACCTTCTTCCACGCCCGTTTCGGCGAGGACAAGGTCGGCAGCTGCCGACCTTCCTCGATCCCGCCACCGCCGATCAGTCCAGCATCGAGGAACTGCTCTTCGATCACGATCACGCCGAGCATGACCACGACGACTAAGCCGGAAGCGCCGTAGTCGACCGCCTTCTTTCGCTCTATGCGGGAAGGCGGTCGTCGTCTGTCCGGGCCGTGATGGTGGCGGGAGGAGGCGTCGATAAGCATAAAAAACACCGCCCGCAACGAATGATGCGGACGGTGGAGCTACGCGCAGCGTTTAGCAGTCGTAGTAGAGCTCGTACTCCAGCGGGGTCGGGCCCATGCGAGACGGGGTGATCTCGGTGTCCCACTTGTACTTGACGTAGGTGTCGATGAGATCCTCGGTGAACACGTCGCCTTCGGTGAGGAAGTCGGCGTCCTTCTCAAGTGCGGCCAAGGACTCCTCCAGGGAGGTAGGCGCGGTCGGGATGGACGCGGCCTCTTCCGGCGGCAGCTCGTAGAGGTCCTTATCCACGGGCGCATGCGGCTCGATGCGGTTCTTCACACCGTCCAAGCCGGCGAGCATCATCGCGGAGAACGCGAAGTAGGGGTTCGCCGAAGGATCTGGGGCGCGGAACTCGATGCGCTTGGCCTTCGGGTTCGAGCCGGTGATCGGGATGCGCACAGCGGCGGAGCGGTTGCGCTGCGAGTACACGAGGTTGATCGGGGCCTCGAAGCCCTTCACCAGGCGGTGGTAGGAGTTCAGCGTCGGGTTCGAGAACGCCAGCACAGCGCCGGCGTGTTCCAGGATGCCGCCGATGAAGTAGCGGGCGGTATCGGAGAGGCCAGCGTAGCCGGACTCGTCGTGGAAGAGCGGCTCGCCGTCCTTCCACAGCGACAGGTGAGCGTGCATGCCGCTACCGGCGGAGTGTGCCAGCGGCTTCGGCATGAAGGTGGCGGTCTTGCCCCACTTGATGGCGGTGTTCTTCACCACGTACTTGAAGCTCTGCAGCAGATCGGCGCTCTGGAGCAGGGTGTCGAAGCGGTAGTTGATCTCCTGCTGACCATTGCCCACCTCGTGGTGGAAGCGCTCCACATCGAAGCCGATGCGCAGCAGGTTCTTGGCCATGGCGTCACGCAGATCCATGGTCTGGTCATAGGGGGCAGTGGGGAAGTAGCCGCCCTGGTGTCGGTTCTTATAACCCAGGTTGGGGCTGCCGTCGATCTGCGTTGCAGCGTCGCGGTTCCACCAGCCCTCGCCGGAGTCCACCTCGTAGAAGCTGCGATGCACATCGGAGGCGTAGCGCACCTTGTCGAAGAGATAGAACTCGGCCTCGGCGCCGACGAAGCAGGTGTCGGCGATGCCGGTCGAAGCTAGATACTCCTCCGCCTTACGGGCCACATTGCGCGGGTCGCGGGTGAAGGGCTCGCGGGTGAAGGGGTCGTGCACGAAGAATCGAAGGTTGAGGGTCTTCGCAGCGCGGAAGGGATCGATATAGGCGTTCGACAGATCCGGCAGAAGATTCATGTCCGACTGGTCGATCGTGGTGAATCCGCGAATCGACGAGCCATCGAACGCCAGTCCCTCCTCCATTGCGTCCTCGTCGAGCATGGACGCTGGGATAGTGAGGTGATGCTCCGTGCCGGGAACATCGGTAAAGCGCACGTCTACAAACTCAATGTTTTCGTCCTGAATAAATTTGACTACGTCGCTCGGGGTTTCAAACTCCACGGGTGTTAGCTCCTTGGGGCTATTTTATTGGGGTGAGATCTCCTCCCCAGTCTAGGTGCTACATCGCTGCCGTGGGGCCGCTATGGCGTGTGAGTTATGCGCGCTTATCGACGCAGCCCTCCAGTTAATGAACACCGTCAGGTATGAGGAGAACGGCGCGGGCTATATTGCGATATAGCGCCTGCCGCTGAAACCCCATAGTACCCGAATATCTATAGCTCGAACGAAAAGGGGGGTGTTTCGCCCAGCGGCCACGGGCACTGGTGGCGCCACGCGGCCGTGAGCGTGATGAGGAAAAGGGCAGCGCGAATAGTTTCATTTCTATCGTGTCCCCGATTACATTGGGATCATGGCAGAAAAGAGGCGTAGCTGGCTTGACGGTCCCGCAATTCCTAGTTCGGCCGAGAACGCCGATCGACCCGCCAAGTGGGCTGGTGAAAAGCTCGGATTCCCAGAGTCGGGGCCCGGCGCTTTGGCATCGGTGATGCGGCGGTCCGTCGGTGTTCTCGTGGACTGGACCCTGTGTTGGGGTACCGCCATCATCATCGATCAGTTCTCTGATTTCTTCACCGGTACCGCCACCCTGACATATCTGTGCTACTTCATCCTGGGCACGATCAGCGTGGCGTTGCTCGCCCGTACTCCTGGGCAGGCCTTGCTGGGAGTTGGTGTGGCCCGCATTGATGAGGAGACCACGGTGGGGCTGTGGAGGGCCGCCGCCCGTACTGCTCTCACCCTGCTGATCTTCCCCGCCGCGATGGTGGATGAGGACGGCCGCGGAATCCACGACCGAGTCACCAAAACCGCCGTAATCTTCGGCTAAAAGAACGCATGCAGGCCCCTGGTTAATTACCAGGGGCCTGTACTACGAGGTGCGTCGAGGCGCGTGCTAGAGCAGCATGAACACCAAGACTTGGGCCAGGATGATCTTCGCCACCATGGAAACGGGGTAGACCGTGGTGTAGCCAATCGCAGGCAGTTCATTCTTGGTCTGGTCAGAGACATAGCTGAGCACGGCAGGATGGGTTTGCACGCCGGCGAGAATGCCGGCAACCTGGCCGAACGGAATCTTCATCCAGAAATAGCCGGCGAGAATGGTGATCGTCGAGACCAATACGGTGATGATGAAGCCCACGCCAATGATGGTCAATGAGGCAGGATCGCTGAGCGCAGTTTTAAAGCCCGCCCCAGCCGTGGTACCAATTCCCGCGAGAAAGAGGGTGATGCCGGTGGTGCGAAGGACGTTATTCGCGCTATAGGAAATCTGCCAGACCACCGGCCCGGTGCGGCCAATCGCGCCCAAGACCAGCGCGACGAGGAGCGGGCCTCCCGCGCTGCCGAGTTTGAGCTCAGAACCGCCAGGCAGCGGGAAGGGGATGAGGCCTACGAGTAGCCCCAAGGCCAAGCCGGCCAGCAGCGGCAGCATGTCGGCATTGGACACCCGCGCATAGGAGTCACCGAAAATACGGTTCGCCCGGCGCAGTGTTTGTGGGTCGGCCACCACGCGGACTCGGTCGCCGAGCTGCAGCATCATATCGGGAGTGGCCACCATGTCGGCGTCGCCGCGGCGAACACGGGTGACCAGCATGCCCTGGAGCTTCGGCTCAAGCTTCGACAGCGGTACTCCCACGACGTCCTTCGAGGAGACGAAGATGCGGCGAAAGTCCAGCTCTTCGTCGTGAGAGGGCCCGCCTTCGAGAGGTTTTCCGAGGCGCTCGACGGCCCGCTCGACCTCGGACGGTTCGCCGACGATGGTGAGGATATCGCCGGGGCGCACCCGATCGCCATACTCCGCCAGCCCTTCCCGGTGTCCGTGTTGGACACGGGAAATAATCACGCGCAGTTGCCACAGCAGTGGAATATTGTCCACGGCCGGAACATCATTGGCGATCACCAAGACGCGCTGTGACACCAGCTCGTGGGGCGCCACGCCGGCATCGATGGCTTCCTGCTCATGATCGATCTTGAGCACTTTCGCCAAGATGGCGATCACCATGATCACGCCGAGCACACCCAGCGGATAGGCGAGGGAATAGGCCACCACGGGCAGATCGAGGTGCTCCGGTTTCGAGATCTCGGCCAGTGAATCCACCACCGCGGCCAGTGCCGGAGTATTGGTGACCGCGCCGGTAAACATGCCGGCACCGGTAGACTCCCCCAAGCCGGTGAGCGTGATCAATCCCCAGGATATGGCCGTGACTAAAGACAGCACCGCGAGGATGAAAGCATTGTGCTTGAGCCCACGGGTGCGTAAAGAGGCGAAGAATGTCGGCCCTGCCTCGAGCCCGATGGTGTAGACGAATAACGCCAACCCCAGCAGGTACACCACCTCGGGAAGCTTCACGCCCGGTTCAACGGTGGCAAAGCCTAATCCAACAAAGAGTACAGCGGCTACCCCGAGGCGAAATCCCCCGATGTTAATCCTGCCGATAATCAGCCCCACCGCCATGATGACAGTGAGCGCGAGCAGGTGGTTCTCAGCAAAGATACTCACCCATCCATCATTGCACGTTCGCAGTCTAAAACATAGGACGCCCACCCGTGCCAAACAGGCGTGGGGGAGGGCAGAGAAAAACCTCCGCGCCCAGTGGGCAGCGGAGGTAAGAGGCAGTGCTCGTGGCTGATTTTGAGGCGCGGTCTACTTGGAACGACGCTGGGCGGCGCGGCGGGCCCGGCGGTTCATACCCGCCATGGATGCGCCCTTGGGCACAGGTCCCTTCGGCATGCCAGCGGCCTGGAGCGGGTCGCGGTCCATGGCTTCGAAACGAGCAGAAAGGGCGCCCAGCTCCTTCTTCTTATAGTTGCGGGGCAGCTTCATCATTTCCTTTTGCAGGTTGCGCACTCGCACCTGGTCCTCGCCCTCGCCGGCGAAAATCTCATAGATCGGGGTCTGCCCAGCGATACGCACGAGGCGGCGCTTGTAATTCGCCATGAGCGGGCGGACCCGCTTGATGTCGCCCTCGCCAACGAGCACCACACCGGCGGGGCCGATGACGCGGTGTACGGCATCCATGTGGTGGTTGGTGGCCACCGCGGTGCGGGTGTGCCACTCCACGCCGGGACCACTACGCAGATTCTCGAGCGCCCAGCCGGCGGCGCCGGCTTGGCCCTCGGCGCGATCGTACACGGTGTTTTCCACGCGTTTGGTGAAGATGTACATCGCCAAAGCGAAGCCCAGCACCAGGCCCAGCGGTAGCAGGAACCACTGGCCACCAAAGAGCGAACCGATGAGGAAGAAGACGAGGCCGAGACCGATGATGGCCAGAAGCATGAGCGGAACGAGCTTCTTGTCGTTCTTCGCCTGCATCTTGAAGGCCTGCCAGACCTGCGCCCGGCTTTGCTTGCGCTGCTGTTTCTTCAGCGCCTTTTCTTCCTTCGCGGCCTGCTTTGCCGCTAGTTTCCGTTGTTTCTTATTCGTATCAGCCATGTGTTTTAGGATAGGCGATCAGCGTGCTCACGCCCGCATTGCCTCCTCCTGTGTCACCCTTTCCTCACGTGTGTCTGTCGGGGCCGTTCTAGCGGCGGGCAGAGGTTACCGGAGTGTCCTTGGACGCGCCATAGCGCTGAATGAGGCTGGAGGCCTCTTGGGCAGTAGTGCCGGTCTCTTCGCCCAGGTGCGCGAGATTCTCCGGCAGGGCCTCTCCACGCTCGGCCATCGCCCGCGCATAGAGGCGCCCAGCGCGGTAGGAGGAGCGCACCAGCGGCCCAGACATCACGGCCTTAAACCCGATCTCCTTCGCGGCCTTGGAATGCGCCACGAACTCCTCGGGCTTCACCCAGCGATCGATGGGGTGGAACAGCGGGCCCGGGCGGAGATACTGCGTGATGGTGAGGATCTCACAGCCGGCATCATGTAAATCCTGCATCGCCTCGCGTACTTCCTCCACCGTCTCGCCCATGCCAAGGATGAAGTTGGACTTGGTCACGAGCCCATAGTCACGAGCTTGGCGGATCACATCCAAAGAACGCTCATAGCGGAAGGCGGGACGGATCTTTTTAAAGATGCGCGGCACCGTTTCCACATTGTGCGCGAATACCTCCGGCTCGGACTCGAAGACCTGCTGCAGGGCATCTGTGTTGCCCCGGAAATCATCGACCAGCAGCTCCACACCCGTGTTGGGGTTGAGTTTGTGGATCTGGCGGCAGGTCTCGGCATAAATCCACGATGCCCCATCGGGGAGATCGTCGCGGGCCACGCCAGTAATCGTGGAGTAATTCAGCTGCATCTCCTGCACGGACTCAGCAACACGACGAGGCTCATCGCGATCGACCTCTGTGGGCCTACCCGTGGCAATCTGGCAGAAATCACAGCGCCGGGTGCACTGATCGCCGCCGACCAAGAAGGTGGCCTCGCGGTCCTCCCAGCACTCGTGAATATTGGGACAACCGGCCTCTTGGCACACCGTGTGCAGAGAGGCGCCGGACACGCGATTTTTCATGTCCTTATACTCTGGGCCAGTTTTGACCTGGGTGCGGATCCAGCGTGGCTTATTCTCAATCGGAGTCTCGGCGTTCCGCGCCTCGATGCGTAGTAGCTTCTTTTCGCTCACTTTGTCCTCAAATTAATGGCCCCACCGTGGGCGAGGCGTGTGTTTTATAGCGATAGTTTCCGGATGGCAGCTGGGGAGCAGGGGTCCTCGGCGGAGCCAAAGCTGTGATCGGCCACCTCCAGCCGGCCTGCAAAAGCCTCAACCAGCCAGTGGTAACACGGCTCAATCACATCCTCCACCCGCACATCGGTGTCCAGCTCCCGTGACAGGGTAGTGACCCCAGCGTCACTAATGCCACAAGGAACGATGTGATCGTAATACTCCAAGGTGTTATCACAGTTCAGCGCAAAACCATGCATAGTTATTCCCCGCGTAATGCGAATACCCAATGCCGCGATCTTGCGATCTGGGCCGCGCTCATCAGCGGGCACCCACACCCCCGAGCGGCCATCAATCCGCCCAGCCTTGCTCAACCCCAGCGAACGCACCAGTTGAATGAGGGCCTCCTCGACGCGGCGAACATAGTCCACCACATCCACCGGATCCCGCAATTTGATGATGGGATAGCCCACCAGCTGGCCCGGACCATGCCACGTGATTCGCCCGCCGCGATCCACATCAATGCAGGGCACACCATTGGTTGGGCGATCTGACTCCTGCGTGCGCTTCCCCGCCGTGTAGGTGGAGGGGTGCTCGAGCATGAGCACGCGGTCAGCGATCTCATCGCGGGCGCGCGCCGCCGCCAGATCCGCCTGCTCGTGCCACATCTCCACATAGTCGCGGTTGCCTAGCCGGTGCAGCTCAATAGGGGTATCGAGATGCCTGATCGCTTGGCTTGCGGGGGTAAAAGGCTCGCGCGGTGCAGTCATAATGACTCAAGGGTACACGCGCCCTGTGGCGTGCACCTCACTCGCCTTGCTGCCGTGGGCGGCAGCTGGTTGCGGGGCAGAGGTGGGCGTCGATAAGCAGGAAAAGGCCGCTCCACACAATAAGCGTGAAGCGGCTGATAGACGAGTTAGGCGTTCTGTGCCTCGTACTCGGCGGCGTCCATGAGCTCGCCGACCTCCTGCACCTCGACCTCGAAGAGATAACCGCCCGCGAAGGGCTCGTCATTGATCAGGCCTGGGTTGTCCTCGAGCTCCTCGTTGACGGAGGTGACGGTACCGGTGACCGGGGCGTAGATATCCGAGACGGACTTGGTGGATTCGACTTCACCGCAGATCTCGCCAGCCTCCACGGAATCGCCCACAGCGGGCAGATCCACGAAGACGATCTCGCCGAGACGATCCGCGGCGATGGACGTCAGACCAACTTTGACGGTGTTGCCGGCGGCGTCATCCGCGGCGCAATCGATCCACTCGTGATCCTCGGAGTAGGAGAAAGTGGAGGGCAGCTGGGACATGGGTGAGTCCTTTCTGTCGAGCTGGAGAACGTAATGGGAAATAGTTTAGCCGCGCTTGTAGAAGGGGCGGGCAACAATGGTCATCGGCTGGCGCTTGCCACGCACATCCGCCTCGAGGGTGGTGCCCTCTGCAGCGTGATCGGCGTTTACATAGGCCAAAGCGATGGGGTGGCCGAGGGTGGGGGAGAGCTGGCCGGAGGTGATCTCGCCGACGCGCTTCTCACCGACATACAGCACGGATCCGGCGCGAGCGGCGCGACGCCCCTCGCCTCGCAGCCCCACGAGCTTGCGCTGCGGGGTGGGCAGCTCGCGGAGCTGATCGCCGTAGAACTCACCCGTCTTGTTCTTGCCCACGAGCACGCGCAAGCCGGCATCGACGGGTGTGAGATCCTCGCTCAACTCGTGGCCATAGAGCGGCATAGCGGCCTCGAGACGCAGGGAATCCCGGGCGGCTAGACCACAGACGGCACCCTGATAGGCCTCGAGCTTGTCGACCACTGCGGAGAACACAGCGGGGGCGTGCTCCTTGTCCACATACACCTCGAAACCATCCTCGCCGGTGTAGCCGGTGCGAGCCACGAGGGTGTCCACCCCGGCCACCTCGAGCGGGGCGGCGGAGTAGTAGCTGAGCCCGTTGAGAGTGTCGGTCGATTCGGCCGGAACCAGTTCACTGAGCAGCTCGGCGCTGCGCGGGCCCTGGACGGCGATGAGGGCGGTGTCCAAGCTCTGGTTCTCGAGCACCAGATCAGCATCGGCGAAGCGCTCGCGGGCGCGATCCTCGAAGGCGGCCCACACGGCGGGCTGGTTGCCGGCGTTGGGCACCACCAAGAACTCGTCCTCGGCGAGGCGATAGCTGATGAGATCATCGATGATGCCGCCCTCGGCGTTGACGATCATCGAATACTTCGCCTTGCCCACCGGCAAGGTGGACAGCTGCGAGACGAGCACATAATCCAAGAATGCGGCGGCATCGCTACCGCGCACCGAGAGCTCGCCCATATGTGACAGGTCGAAGACGCCGACACGCTCGCGCACGGCGCGGTGTTCTTCGAGCTCGCGGCCGTACTTCAGCGGCATATTCCAGCCCCCGAAGTCGGTGAAGCTGGCGCCGAGCTTCTCGTTGAGATCGTGCAACGGGGAGTGCAAAAGATCAGTCATGGTGAGCCTTTCGGGTTAAGCGTGGTCGGAGTCGATGTCGAAGGCCTCCGGCGGCGGGCAGGAGCAGACCAAGTTGCGATCGCCATAGGCGTCATCAATACGTCGGACGGCGGGAAAGTACTTATCGCGGCGCAGCCCCGGCACGGGGAAGGCGGCCTTTTCGCGGCTGAACTTCTCGTTCCACTCATCGCTGATGACGCTGGCCGCGGTGAAGGGAGCCTTGCGGATCACGGAGTCCTCCACAGCGACCGTGCCGTCGATGATCTCCTGGATCTCTTCGCGGATCACGAGCATCGCCTCCACGAAGCGATCGAGCTCCGCAAGGTCCTCGGACTCGGTGGGCTCCACCATGAGGGTGCCGGCCACAGGGAAAGCGAGGGTGGGGGCGTGGAAACCGAAGTCCACCAGGCGCTTGCACACGTCGAGGGCGGTGACACCGGACTTCTTGGTCAGCTCCTGCAGATCCACGATGCATTCGTGCGCGACCAAACCATTCTTGCCAGTATAGAGCACCGGATAGGCGCCCTCGAGCTTCTTCACGATGTAGTTGGCGGCAAGCACGGCATGGGCGGAGGCGGCGAAGAGGCCTTCGCTGCTCATCAACCGCAGATACATCCACGAAATGGGGGTCACGCCCGCCGAGCCATAGTAGGTGGCAGAGATCGGCACGCCCTCGCCCACGGGGGCATCCTCATGAGGATTAGCGGTGCGGGCATCGGTGGGCAGGAAGGGCACCAAGTGCTCGGCCACACCGATCGGGCCCACGCCCGGGCCGCCACCACCGTGCGGAATGGTGAAGGTCTTGTGCAGATTCAGGTGGGAGACGTCGCCGCCGAACGCGCCGGGGCGGGCAATACCGGCGAGGGCATTCATGTTGGCGCCATCGATGTAGACCTGGCCACCGGCCTCGTGCACCAGCTCGCACACCTCGCCCACATTCTCCTCATACACGCCATGGGTGGAGGGGTAGGTGATCATGATGGCGGCGACGTGGCCGGCATGGACCTCCAGCTTGGCCTTGAGATCCTCGATATCGACCGTGCCATCATCAGCGGTGGCCACCACGACCACGCGCAGGTTCGCCAACGCAGCAGAGGCGGCATTGGTGCCGTGGGCGGAGGCAGGCACAATGCACACATCGCGCTGCTCATCGCCACGGGAGACGTGGTAGCGGCGGATAGCCAGCAAACCGGCCAGCTCGCCCTGGGAGCCGGCATTGGGCTGCACCGACACTTTGGCGTAGCCGGTGATCTCTGCCAACCATTTTTCGAGATCCTCGATGATGCGACGCCAGCCCTTGGTATGCGATTCCGGAGCGAAGGGGTGCACATCCGCCAAATGAGGCCAGGTGATCGGCTCGACCGCAGAGGTGGGATTGAGCTTCATGGTGCAAGAGCCCAGCGGGATCATGGTGCGGTCGAGGGCCAGATCGCGGTCGCCGAGACGGCGAATATAGCGCATCATCTGGGTTTCGGAGTGGATCTGGGAGAAGATCTCATGCCGCAGCGGTTCATCGGCGCGCTCCTGCTCGATGCGCGACTCGGCCTCCTGCTCCAGGGCATCTTCGGCGATACCGAAGATGCGGCACAAGGCCGCCATATCGTCCTCTGTAGTGGCCTCGCCGAAGTTCACGCACACGCGGTCCTCGTCTACCGCGCGGATGAGATAGCCCTCCTCGAGGGCGGTGGTGGAGAACTCTTCGGCACGGTTGCCCGTGGAGATGCAAACGGTATCGAAGAAGGTGGAGTGCACCAGCGATAGCCCCGCGTCCACAGACTCTATGGCATCGGCAAAGCTGCAGGCCTTGCGGTGGATTTCGCGGGCGATGCCCTTGAGCCCCTCCGCGCCGTGATAGACGGCATACATCGAGGCCATGACGGCCAGCAATGCTTGGGCGGTACAGATATTGCTGGTGGCGCGATCGCGGCGAATGTGCTGCTCACGGGTCTGCAGGGCCAGGCGATACGCCGGGAAGCCATCGAGATCCTTACTCACGCCGACGATGCGGCCTGGGATCTGGCGCTTCAAGGAGTCGGTGACCGCCATGAATGCGGCATGTGGCCCGCCGAAGAACAACGGCACACCGAAACGCTGGGTGGTGCCCACGCACACGTCCGCGCCGAGATCACCAGGGGCGGTGTGCAGGACCAGCATCATGGGATCCGCTACCACGGTGGCGAGGCCGCCACGGTGGTGGGTGGCGTCGATAAGCGAAGAAATATCGCGAATATCGCCCTCGGTGCCGGTGTAGGCAATCACGGTGCCCACAAGATCCTCGGCGACCAACCCCACGGACAGGTCTTGGACGTGCGCGTCGAGCTCCATAACGCGGGCACGCTCGCGGGCGATGCTCAGCACCTGGGGATGCAGGCGGCTGTCCAACACCACGCTGCGACCCTTCTTCACCTTGCGGCTCATCAAGCTAATGGCCTCGGCCACGGCGGTGGCCTCATCCAGCAGCGAGGCATTCGCGATGGGCAGGTTGCACAGCTCGGAGATCATGGTCTGAAAGTTCAGCAGGGCCTCGAGGCGGCCCTGGGAGATCTCCGGCTGATAGGGGGTATAGGCGGTATAGAAGCCGGCATCCTCAAGAACGCCCCGCCGGATCACCGACGGGGTGATGGTGGAGGAGAAGCCTTGGCCATAGAAGGACTTGAGGGGGATGTTCTGCTCGGCGTCGTGGGCGAGCACGCGCTGCGCCTCAAATTCCGACTGCTCGCCCGGCAGGTTCATCCGCTCGGTATTGATAATCGAGGCCGGGACGGCCTTCTCAATGAGTTCGTCCAACGAGGAGACGCCAAGCGTGTCCAGCATGATCGAAGTTTCATGAGCGTCGGGGCCGATATGGCGATCGCTGAAAGACAAAGTGGGCCTTTCCGTGGGGTTGATGTGCCTTGGGGATTAAGGACAGTAAGGAAAAGAAATGTCCCTCTCATTATAGGAGCTGGGTCACTGTTTGGGATTGAGAGTGGTGGCCCCCATTCTCGGATTGCAGACATCCTGCAGTGATGGATTGCGGGGGTAGCGGTGGGGGTAACTGCGGGGTGGTACATAAAGACAACCACCCCGCGCTGGCGTTGAAGCACTGCGCGGGGTGGTTGGGGAGAGCCGTGTGTTTAGCTCAGCTCGAGATCCTCGGTGAAGTCGATGTTCTCGAGGCGGTCACGGACGGTGGTCATGAAGCGACCAGCGTCAGCGCCGTCGATGATCTGGTGATCATAGGAGAAGGGCAGGTAGGCCATCTGGCGGATAGCGATGGCGTCATTGCCGTTCTCGCTGACCACGACCGGACGCTTGGTGATAGCGCCGGTGCCCACCATGGCTGCCTGCGGCGGAACCACGATCGGGGTATCGGAGAGCGCACCCTCGGAACCAATATTGGTGATGGTGAAGGTGCCACCGGTCAGATCGGCCGGCTTGAGCTTGTTATTGCGGGCACGATCAGCCAGGTCCACGATCGCCTTCGCCAGCTCCGGCAGGGACAGCTTCTCTGCTTCGTGGATCACCGGGGTGAGCAGGCCCTTCGGCGTGTCGACGGCGATAGCCAGTCCGACGCTCGGGTGGTAGGTGATCTCCTTGGTGTCAGCGTTGTAGGAGGCGTTGACATTCGGGTGAGACACCAGGGCCTCCACGATGGCCTTCGCGAAGAAGGGCAGGTAGGTGAGGTTCACACCATGAGCCTTGGTGAAGGCCGGCTTGGCCTCCTTGCGTAGGGCAGCAATGGTGGTCATGTCCACCTCGTGCAGCTGGGTGAGCTGTGCGGAGATCTGCAGGGCCTCGAGGGTCTTCTTCGCGGTGATCTCGCGAATACGGTTGACCTTCTGGGTGGTGCCACGCAGTTCGGCCTTGGCTGGGTCCACAGACTTGGTGGACACGCGGGGAGTCTCCTCCTTGGTCGGGGCCGCGTCCTCGGACTCGCCCTTGGCGGCAGCCAGCACATCCTGCTTGCGGATGCGGCCGCCCACGCCGGTGCCCTCGACAGTGGAGAGATCAATGCCGTGCTTATCAGCCAGCTTCCGCACGAGCGGGGTCACATACGGCAGGTTATCGCCGGTATTGACCTTCTCCTGCTTCTTCTCTTCCTTCTTCTCAGGCTGAGCCTCGGACTTCTCCTCCTTCTTCGGAGCAGACTCCTGCTTAGGCTCCTCCTTCTTCTCTTCCTTTTCTTCCTTGGCTTCAGCCTCTTCGGCCTCGTCTTCATCCGAGTCGTCGGAGGAGCTGGCTGCGTCGGCGTCGCCGATGCGGGCGATGACGTCACCGACGTCGACGGTGTCGTCTTCTTCGGCGAGGATCTCGAGTAGGGTGCCGGCGACGGGGGAGGGGACCTCGGTATCGACCTTGTCGGTGGAGACTTCGAGGAGTGGTTCGTCGACCTCGACGCTGTCGCCGACGGACTTCAGCCAGGAGGTGATGGTGCCTTCTGTAACTGACTCGCCCAGCTCGGGCATGGCCACGTCGGTGGCCTCGCTGGAGGAGGACTTCTTGTCCGCCTTCGGCTTGTCCTCAGACTCCTTCTTCTCTTCCTTGGCTTCAGCCTCTTCGGCCTCGTCTTCATCCGAGTCGTCGTCGGAGTCGTCGGAGGAGCTGGCTGCGTCGGCGTCGCCGATGCGGGCGATGACGTCACCGACGTCGACGGTGTCGTCTTCTTCGGCGAGGATCTCGAGTAGGGTGCCGGCGACGGGGGAGGGGACCTCGGTATCGACCTTGTCGGTGGAGACTTCGAGGAGTGGTTCGTCGACCTCGACGCTGTCGCCGACGGACTTCAGCCAGGAGGTGATGGTGCCTTCTGTAACTGACTCGCCCAGCTCGGGCATGGCCACGTCGGTGGCCTCGCTGGAGGAGGACTTCTTGTCCGCCTTCGGCTTGTCCTCAGACTCCTTCTTCTCTTCCTTGGCTTCAGCCTCTTCGGCCTCGTCTTCATCCGAGTCGTCGTCGGAGTCGTCGGAGGAGCTGGCTGCGTCGGCGTCGCCGATGCGGGCGATGACGTCACCGACGTCGACGGTGTCGTCTTCTTCGGCGAGGATCTCGAGTAGGGTGCCGGCGACGGGGGAAGGAACCTCGGTATCAACCTTGTCGGTGGACACCTCGAGGAGCGGTTCGTCGACCTCGACCGTATCGCCCACGGACTTCAGCCACGTGGTGATGGTGCCTTCTGTAACTGACTCGCCCAACTCGGGCATCTCTACGGAGAACGCCATTGTTTTTAAGTCTCCTCGCATGAAAGTAGCGTGTGAAAAATCGTCAAACGGTAACAACAAAGAGAGTACCGCTTTTAAGGGTCCATTGTAGGCGGTTAGGCTCCGCATTCTGTGCATAGCGTGCCCCCATCCGCGTGGCCCCGCGCGTGGGAGTGCATCTCTGCATGCTGTGCAGGCGCGCCGCGGCCCCAGTGGAGAGCAGCCCCGCCTTATCGCAGGGGGCTTGTAGAATGATGTGTCATGTTCAATCTTTTCAACCGTGGCAGATCCAAAAAGGGGCTCAAGGCTCCCCGCAGCGCCACCGGATCCATCCGGGACGCCGATCTCGCCGAGCTGCGCGCATGGATGCAGGGCCGTGGCTTCGTGGAGGGCTTTGTTGAGCCCGAAACGCTGGTGAATGAGATGAGCGTGGTGTTGGTGGATGAGCATGGGGACTTCATCCGCCGCCGGATTGGCGGGCCCAAGGGCATCAACGACACCGCCTCCGCGCTGGGTATCGGCCTCTTCGATGTGGAGGAGACGGGGTATCCGCAAAGGATGCGCGAGCGAATCGAACGTGACCGTATCCTCCGCAAGCGCGAGGAACAGCGGCAGCGGCGCGAGGAATGGGAAAAGAGACACAATGAGCCCGAGGGCGACGTCGATAAGTAGCCCTAGGTAGAAGGCAGAGAAAAAGAAAAATCCCATCCACCGAAGTGGATGGGATTAATCATGGGTGCAGGTCTTTAACCATTGGCCGAGATGTCACGGAGCAGATCCACCAGGGTGCGCACCGGAACACCGGTGGCGCGCTTCGGGGTATAGCCGTGGACGGCGGTGGTGTTGAAGGCGGGGCCCGCGATATCGATGTGGGCCCACGGTATGCCCTCGCCGACGAAACGGCTGAGGAAATAGCCGGCCTGCATCATGCCGGCGGAGCGGTTGGTGCCAATGTTGCGCAGATCCGCGGAAGGTGAGGAGAACTGCTCGGCGATCTCCTCCGGAATCGGCATGGCCCATGCCGGCTCACCTGCATCGCGGCCCGTGGCGGCAATGCGCTCACGGAGAGCTTCATCGCCCATCACGCCGGAGGTACGGTCCCCCAAAGCAACTACCTGGGCGCCGGTGAGGGTAGCGCTATCGATGAGATAGTCCGGGTTGTCCTCGCTGGCGCGAACCAAGGCATCCGCAAGGATGAGGCGGCCCTCGGCGTCGGTGTTCTGGATCTCGGAGGTGGTGCCGCCATAGTGGGTGATCACATCACCCGGACGGTAGGCCTTGCCACCCGGCATGTTCTCCGCCAGCGGGATAGTGGCGGTGATCTGCACCGGCAGCTCGAGGCGGGCGGCGGCAATGATGGTGGCGATCATGGCCGCGGAACCGCCCATATCGGAGATCATGTTCTCCATATTGGCTCCCGGCTTGATGGAGATGCCGCCGGTATCGAAGGTCACGCCCTTGCCCACCAAGCCCACATGGGTCTTCGCCTTCTTCGGCTTCCACTCCAGACGAACAAGCCGCGGGGTGCGGGACGAGCCCATGCCTACGGCGAGGATGCCGCCAAAACCGCGCTTGGCGAGCTTCTTCTCATCCAGCACGGTGGCCTGCAGCCCCACCTTCGCGGATTCTTCGGCCACGAAGGATGCATAGGACTCGGGGTAGAGGTGCGAGGAGGGAGTGTTGACGAGGTCGCGGCACAGCGCCACGGACTCGGCCACAATCACGGCGGCCTCGAAGTCCTTCTTATCGGCGCCGAGGAAGGTCACCGAGGTAGGCCGGGTGCTCTCGCCTTCAGTGCGCAGTCCGCGATAGTCATAAGCACCCAGCGCACAGCCCTCGACGGCGGCTGCGGTATTGAGCTCAGAGAGGGTGGTGGCCACAACGGCGTGCTCAGGCAGGCTGCGCATGGCGTTACCGGCGGCACGGCGAATCGTCTCCGCATCGGAGTCCTCGGCAGCGCCCAGACCCACCGCGGCGACTGCCTCTACCTTGAGCTTTTTCGGGGCGGGCACAGTGTGCACGGTGCCGGCCTTGCCGGTCGCGCCGACAGCGCTCAGCGCAGCGCACAAGGAGCGCGCCGAGGCATCGTCCAGCGGCCCCAGTACGGGCAGCTCCAATTCACTCTCGCCCTCATAAACGGGCACGAGTAGCACGGAGGTGTTCTTCTCCAGCTTCTTGCTTCGCTTTAATTCAGGCAGGTAGCCGCGCGCGGGCAGGGAGTTCACCATATGGTTCGCAATCCTTTCTGTACAGCGGTCAATGCTTATCGACGCCCAGCTGTGGTCGGTGGCGCCGGCAGCGTCTTGTGAATAAGACTTCCACCAGCCTAGCGTGAGCAGAGAAGCGCCGTCGCGAGTTGGTTGCCCGAAACTTAGGGTAATCAGGGCTCGGAAACCAGAGAGGGAGTAGCTTAATACCATGCAAGATTTAGAGTTCACCATTAGGAAGAACGAGAACCCCACCCCCGCCGCTGAGATCGCGAAGATTCTTGAGGCCCCGGGGTTTGGCAAGCACTTCACCGATCACATGGTGACCATTGAGTGGTCCCACGATAAGGGATGGCACGACGCCCAGGTGCGTCCCTATGGCCCGCTGTCCTTTGATCCGGCCACGAATGTCTTTCATTATGGACAGGCCATTTTCGAAGGGCTGAAGGCCTATCGGCACGAGGATGGCTCCATTGTGACCTTCCGCCCCTACGCCAACGCTGCGCGTTTCCAAAACTCGGCGCACCGCTTGGCCATGCCGCAGCTGCCCCAAGAGGTATTCCTCGAGTCCATCCGCCAGCTGGTGGATATCGATCGCGACTGGGTCCCGGCCGCCGGCGGCGAGGAATCTCTGTACCTGCGTCCCTTCATGATCTCCACCGAGACCTCCTTGGGCGTGCACCCGGCGAATAGCTACACTTATGTGCTCATCGCCTCCCCAGCCGGCGCCTACTTCTCGCGAGGCATCAAGCCCGTGTCGGTGTGGATTTGTGAGGACTTCGTCCGCGCCGCCCGCGGTGGTACCGGTGCGGCCAAGTGTGCTGGCAACTACGCTGCCTCGCTCTTGGCCCAGGCCCAGGCGGAAGAAAAGGGCTGCGACCAGGTGGTGTGGCTGGACTCTATCGAGCTGAACTACATCGAGGAGATGGGCGGCATGAATCTCATGTTCGTCTACGGCGAAGGGGAGGATGTCACCGTGGTGACCCCCGCCCTGTCCGGCTCCTTGCTTCCCGGCGTGACCCGCGATTCTCTGCTGCAGGTGGCCCGCGATCTCGGCTACCAGGTGGAGGAGAAGCTGGTGTCGAAGGAGCAGTGGCGTGACGACGCCACCTCGGGGGCCATGACCGAGGCCCTGGCCTGCGGAACCGCGGCTGTGATCACCCCGGTGGGCGCGGTGAAGTCCGCCCACGGCGATTTTGAGATCGCCGGCGGTGCCACCGGCACGGTCACCATGGAGCTGCGCAATCACCTGACGGGTATCCAGCGCGGCACCGTGGAGGATACCCACGGCTGGATTCACACTCTCATCGAGGCCTAAGCGGCTGAGTCATAGCAGACAACACCGGCGCTGTCCCTTAAAAGAAGGGGGCGCCGGTGTTGTTGTGTGCGTGAGATGTATCGCTTAAATCTAAGGGTGGCTTAGAGAGCCGAGAGATCGATGTTGAGGTCGAGCAGATCGGTGGAGCCGAAGTGCGCACCGGAGAAATCTACGGTGGTGAGGTTCGGCAGGATCGCCGGTGCCGGGGGCGGGCAGCAATTGTTGCCGCCAAACTCGAGGTACAGATCTTTGATGGGGCCATCAACGATCTCATTAATGGATAGGACGAAGGACAAAGTGTGTCTCCCTCTTGTGGTGCCACAATCGTGGCTTTCTGAACACTTGCACAGAGGAGATTAATTGCTCGCTCACTAAGGGGCAATAAGTAAAAAACGCTGTGTGCGCTGGGGAAACAATGCTGATGCGGCCGCAGAAAATTTATTCATTACTTCTCGCTCGGGGCGGGAATTTTCTCCACGATGTCGACGTGTCCACAACGCCTGCGGCGGGAGCATGCCGTGTCACCCCCGCTGCCTCCCCCTGCACCTAAGGGGCGAGCCAGGAGAGGCTAAGCCCGTAGGCCACGGCGGCAAGGGCGGTGGTGATCTCGATGATCGCGCCGGTGCAATCTCCATTGAGTCCGCCGAAGCGGCGAGCCATATGGCGCACCAAGCCCTCGGCGCAGAGCCAGATCACCGCAGTGCTCACGATCGTAGCGGCAGCCATGCCACAAGCACCCAGCGCGAGCCACCCCGCAGTGGAGACGATGCAGAATCCGGCGGCCCATGCGGCCACCCGCCACGCGGGCACGGTGCCCATGATCAGTGCCCCGAAACCGGTGGGAGAGAGCGCCTGGCGGTGCGGCGATGCACTGCGGCGACACACCACCAGCGCCGACCACCGGGAGAGAAAGAAGATACTGAGCAGGGCCAGTACCAGCGCGGCCGAAGGGGCTACTGCGCCGAGAACAGTGGCCAGCCCAGCCACCTGGGTGAGCAGGGCGAGCACGACCGCGCCCATACCCAGCGCCCCAGTATAGCGATCGCCAAGAATCTCGCGTGCTCGCTCCGGCGGAGCATAGGAGCCCAGCGCATCGCCCACATCGGCCAGCCCATCAAGGTGCATGAGGCGGCTCAAGAGTTGCACCGCCACCACGACGAGTACCGCGGCCAGCGCGGCGGAGGCGGGGGCGCAAACCACAGCGATCAGGGTGGCGACGACGCCGAAGGCGAGGCCGACCAGCGGCACGGAGGTCATGGCCCGCCGGCCCGTGGTGCTATCAAATACCGTGGCCCCGCGGAGGGGAACCACGGTGAGCCAAGAAAAGATGGTGGCTGGCCCCTCCCACAGCGGATGGCCGTGGCGGCCACCGCCGGAGGGGCCCGCTTTACCCGACACTCTCGTCCTCATTGTGGGTGGAGACTCCCGCAGAGCTGAACGTGGCCATGTCCGTCATGATGTCTACAGCAGCCCGCACGATCGGCAGGGCAGCGGCGGCGCCGGAGCCCTCCCCGAGGCGCATACCGAAATCCAGAACTGGGGTGAGATCTAAGGCTTCGAGTGCGGCGGAGTGCGCCGGCTCCACGGAACGGTGTCCCGCGATCCACCACTGACGCGCGCCGGGAGCGAGGCGGTTGGCCCAGAGCGCGGCGGCGGTGACGACGACGCCGTCGAGGATCACGGGGGTGCGGCGCACCGCAGCCTGGGCGAGGAACCCAGCCATGGCGGCCAGATCCGGCGAGCCGATGGTACGCAGCACACTGACGGGTTCCCGGTTGAGCAAGCGAGCGCGGAACATGGCATCCCGCACCGCGGCGACCTTGCGTTTCCAGCCTTCATCGTCGATGCCGGTGCCGCGGCCGACCACCACAACGGGCTCCAGGCGGGTGGCGACGCCGGTGAGGGCAGCTGCCGGGGTGGTATTGCCGATGCCGAGGTCACCGGCGATGAGGAGATCCGCGCCGCGATCGATTTCTTCATCGGCGATGCGCTTGCCGATCTCGAGGGCGCGCACCACCTGCTCATTAGTCATGGCATCTTCGCGGTCGATCGAACCGCAGGACCGGGAGACGCGCTCATCGCCCCACACATCGTGGTCGAGGGAGACATCCACCAGCCGCACCTCGGCGCCGGCGGCCCGGCCCAGCACATTGATCGCGGCGCCGCCGTGGCGGATATTCTCCGCCATCTGAATCGAGACCTCAGAAGGATAGGCGGAGACACCATTGGCGGCGATGCCGTGATCGCCAGCGAAAACCACAATGGTGGGCTGAGTAATGGTGCGCGGCGGGCACTGGTCCTGGCAGGAGGAGATCCAGATGCCGATCTCTTCGTAGCGGCCGAGGGCGCCCACAGGCTTCGTCAGGTCCGCTTGGTGCGCGATCGCCGCCTGCCGCGCCGCAGTGCTAGGGGGATCTACCTTGGCAAATAGATCGGAGGCGGAGGGCAGGGACTCCATGAGACAGCTCCTTATAGTGGCACGGGAAACCGCGGGTGGTTTCCGCATTGGGGATCAGACGTACCCAGAATACGGCCGCAGCACCGAGAATTTCATTTTTTTAAGGGCAGCGCCTGGCCGGCGACCACCAAGGTGACGCGGTCCATCACCGCGGCGAGCTGCGCATTCAGCCAGCCCAGCTCATCGCGAAAGAGCCGGCCGGAGCGGTGCTCGGGGATCACACCCATGCCCACCTCTGGGCTGACCAGTACCAGTGTGGTGGATGCGGGAAGCGAGGAGATGGCGTCGATAAGCGCCGTGCAGCGCGGGCGGATGGTGCCACGCGGTGCCTCCCACGCTTGGGCGCGGTCGAGCTCATGGGTGATCCACGTTCCCAGATCGTCCACCAACAGAGTCGCGGCAGGCGGGGTGCGCAGCACAGCGAGAAGATCGGAGGAATCATCCGTGCGCCACCGCGGATCACGGCGGCGCTGATGCTCGGCGATGCGGGTGGCGAAATCCTCATCCCCCGGCCACGGCCGAGCGGTGGCCACATAGAGCACATCTGGGGCATCGCTGAGCAGCGCTTCGGCATAGCCCGACTTGCCACTGCGGGCCCCGCCGAGAATCAGATGACGCATCGCGCACCTTTCAGCATGGCTCTAGACCTCGGCGCCGATCTCCACGCGCGGGCGCGGGGAACGCCAGCGGCGGGGCTGGCCGGCGCGGGAGAAAGCGTAGAAGCCCAAACCGAAACCAGGCTCGGTGGAGCCTGGGAACTTCAGGCGGGCGGCCCTATTCACGCGGCGGCCCATGATGATGCCTTCGATGAAGATCGCCAGCATAATGATCATCGCGATCACCGATGCTGCCATCGAAATCTGCGGCACGGCATTAGAGACCAGCATGATAAACAGCAGGATCAGGGCCAGCGGCATCATCATATTGGTGATGAACCGGCGGGCATCCACCCAGTCGCGGGCAAAGCCACGCACCTCGCCCTTATCGCGCTCGAGGAGATAGCGCTCGTCGCCGCGGTCCATGGCCTCTTGGACCCGGCGCTGCTCGTCGCGGCGCTGCCGCTTCTGCCGCGCCTTGTACTCCTTGTACTCCTCCTTCGTCATCGACTCCTTGAACTTCTTCCGCCGAGCGCGGGCCTCGGCGCGCGTCTCCGGTGCGGAGAAGTGCTCGCGGCGCACCCCGCGCTCGCGCTCACGCTCATTGCGCTTCGGGGTGGGGCGGCCCTTCTTCGGGGTATAGCCCCGCGGCCGCTGCTCCTCGGAGTCGGTGGAATGCTCCGCCGCAGCGCTGGTGTCAGCGGGGGCGTCGGATGCGGTCTCGTCTTGATTCTTCTGCCACGGTAGTTTCACGCCTAATAGGCTAGTAAAAGAATCCCCAGAGATACCCATCGGCGCGCGCGAAGTACCCACGCTGGCCGGCGCGGCAGGTGATACGGGTATGTGGTGGCGGCGACGCACCCCCGCCCGAGCTGCAGCGCGGCGGGCCGGAGCGCTGTTCACAGGCGTCCCGCCGGCGAACACAGGGTGGGGAATAGGTGCCTGTGAGGATGTGTTTACACTCAGTAGAGGCACGCGGTAGCCTTGGTGCCACTGACATGACAGCAGCGTCCATGCTCGGGAGCACAGCATCAGCCCGCCTCCCACGAGGATCGCCGTGTGTCGTATGACTCAATAACTATAAGGAGAATCCACTCACCATGACTGCACCCGAATCCGCCACCGGAGTAATCCTCACCGAGGCTGCCGCCGCGAAGGCGAAGGCCCTGCTCGAGCAGGAGGGGCGCGAAGATCTCTCCCTGCGTATCGCCGTGCAGCCTGGCGGCTGCTCTGGTCTGCGTTATCAGCTCTACTTTGATGACCGTTCCTTGGACGGCGACAAGATGGATGAGGTCGGCGGCGTGAAGCTTGTCGTGGACAAGATGAGCACCCCATATCTCGCCGGCGCCACCATTGATTTCTCCGACACCATCGAAGCCCAGGGCTTTACCATCGACAACCCGAACGCCACCGGCTCCTGTGCCTGCGGCGACTCCTTCCACTAAGCACGCACGTGTGAGTGGAGAGCGGCGTCGATAAGCGTCCATACACACACCACAGCCCAGCTCCCGATTGCGCGGGATGCTGGGCTGTGGTGCTGTGTGTGGTGGTTTAGAGATCCACCGGGTAGTCGCGCTGCTCGATCTGCGGATCGATGCGCTTTTCCACGAAGATGCCGTGCCAGACCATGAAGGCCAGCACCGTCCACAGGCGACGGGAGTGATCCGAGGAACCGGCGCGGTGCTCGGCGAGCATCTTCAGCACCTTAGGCTTATTGAAGATCTCCTCGGTCTGGGACTCGTTGATGGTGTCCTGCGCCCAGCCGTGCAGTTCATCGCCAGCCAGCCAGTGACGCATCGGGACGGGGAAGCCCAGCTTCTTGCGGTGGAGCACGTGCGCCGGCACGATCTGCTCCATGGCCTTACGCAGCGCGTACTTGGTGGTGGACTGCGCGATCTTGAGCTCGTGCGGGATGGTCTCCGCCACGGCGAAAACTTCCTTATCAAGGAAGGGCACGCGTAGCTCGAGGGAGTGGGCCATATTGATCTTGTCGGCCTTGACCAAGATATCGCCGCGCATCCAGGTGAAGAGATCGAGGTGCTGCATGCGGGCTATCGGATCCATGTGGGTGGACTCGGCGTAGATCGGTGCCGTGACTTCACGGTGATCCCACTCGCGGCTCGCCCATGGAATCACCCGCTGCATCTGCTCGAAGTTGAAGGAGCGCGCATTGCCGTAGTAGCGCTCCTCCATCGTCATGGTGCCGCGCTCGAGCAGCGACTTGCCCTTCATGCCCTCGGGCAGCACAGCGCCCAAACGACGCAGCCCCGCGCGCAGGGGAGAGGGCACCTTCTCAAAGGGCGCCAGCGACAGCGGCTCCTTATATATTGTGTAGCCGCCGAAGAGCTCATCGGCGCCCTCGCCGGACAGCACTACCTTGACGTGTTTGCGGGCCTCCTGCGCCACGAAATACAGCGGCACCAGCGAGGGGTCCGCCACCGGATCATCCAGGTACCACATGATCCGCGGAATCGCCGTGGCGTACTCCTCTGGGGAGACGATCTTCACGATGTGCTCGACGCCGATCGCCTCCGCAGATTCCGCCGCCACATCCACCTCGGAATAGCCCTCGCGCTCGAAGCCGGTGGTGAAGGTCAACAGGTTCGGATTGTGCCGCTTAGCGAGGGTGGCGATGGCGGTGGAGTCGATACCGCCAGAGAGGAACGAGCCGACAGTCACATCTGCACGCATATGCTTTTCGACGCTATCCTCCAGTGCCCGAGCGATACGGTCAAAAAGATCCTGTTCGGCACCCTTGGCCACGGGGGTGGTGTTGAACTGCGGGCGGAAATAGCGCTGCTGCACCAGGTTCTCACCCGGGCGCACCGTGGCGAAGCAACCCGACTCGAGGCGGCGAATATCCTCGTGGAGCGACTCCGGCTCCGGCACATACTGCAAGTCCACGTAGTGCTCGATGGCGCGATAGTCAAGGCCCAACTCTAGACCGATGGCCTCCGCCATGGAGAGAATGGTCTTCTTCTCGGAGGAAAAGACCGTGCCGGCTGGGGTAGTGGCGAAGTAGAGCGGCTTAATGCCGAACTGATCGCGAGCCAGGAAGAGGACCTGCTCCTTGGTATCCCAGATGGCGATGGCAAACATACCCCGCAGGTGCTCGACCACCTTATCGCCCCAGTGGTGATAGCCCACGGCAATAGTTTCAGTATCGCCATCGGTGTGGAAGGTATAGCCCTCCTTACGTAGGGTCTCCCGCAATTCGATGTAGTTGTAGATCTCGCCGTTGAAGGTCATCGAGTAACGGTCCGGCTCACCCTCTGGGCCCCAGTGTAGGGGCTGGTGGGAATGTGCGAGGTCGATGATAGAGAGGCGGTTGAAGCCAAAGACAGCATGCTCATCGTGCCAGGTGCCCGAGGCGTCGGGGCCGCGGTGATGCATGCAGGGCAGCGCCTGCTCCACGGCGTGTTGAAAGTCGGCGGCATTCGCCTCGGCGGTGAGCATTCCAAGAAGACCACACATAGTCGGGCTGGTTCCTCGATTCCTAAAGAGTGTCAGAGGGCTATAGATATTAGGGACGTAGCGTACAGTGCCGACGGTGCGCTCTGGCGCGACCGACACTGCTGCGGGATCCCCGCGACGGGCGCGGGCTATGGCGCCTGAGGCGGCGCGGGTTCAGCCACGGTGCCCAAGCGCGCGACGTATCCACGACAGGGCATGCTACGCCGTTCCCAATAGTACAGCCGTGATCACGTGGAGCCCTAAGCGTTAGGCGGGCTGGGTCGAGAGACATGTAGTCTCAATACTCGCCATGGCGCGGCCGCGATGGTGCCCGTGATGCGAGCGCGAGCGGGGGCGGCTACGCCCGAACGGGGGAGAACAGCACACCCCGAAACTGGTGACTTAGGGCACAATATTGACGGGCATCGCTCTCGTTGTGGCAGGAAGTGCCGAGTACAATCCTCAGAGAATTTTCAGGAATCACCCGAATCCTTAAAGAATCATGACAAACAACATGGAAAAACAGCCGATATGCAGTACTCTGCTTAGTTAAGAGAGTGTCTTAGGACGAGCTCGCAGCTCTAGGCACTCATAGAGTTTTTGTGTGGACAGGAAGGCAGACACACGTGGAACAGCGTAAAAAGCGTGGTATTTCGCGCAAGGCGATGCTTGCAGGCGTCACCGGTGTCAGCGCACTTGCGTTGACTGGTTGTGACGTCACCCCACCTGATAACGGTTTTTTCCATGCCCTGCGCATGGGTTGGCCCGAGGGTGTGACCCCTGAGTCGTACGAGATGGGAAACTTCTGGGTGTGGGTCTGGGTTACAGCCTGGATCATCGGCATCATCATGTGGGGCCTCATGATTTACTCGATCTTTGGGTTCTCCGCGAAGCGCGCTAAGAAGGCTGGCAAGGACGAGTTCCCGCGCCAGACCCAGTACAACATCCCCCTTGAGCTCGTGCTCACCGGTGTGCCAATCCTCATTGTGATGGCACTGTTCTTCTTCACCGTGCAGACCCAGGACCGCGTCACCGCGTTGGATAAGGATCCGAAGGTGACTGTGGATGTTACCGCCTACCAGTGGAACTGGAAGTTCGGTTACCAAGAGGTGGACGGCCAGTTCACCCCGACCGGTAACGAGTACCAGGGCACCGATGAGAAGCGTCAGGCTGCAGCCGAGGCATCCGTTAAGGATCCCGAGGGCGTGAAGAACCCGAACCCGATTCACGGCACGTCCCTGAACGATCGTTCGTACCTCCACTACAACAAGATCGAGACCGTGGGCACCACCGAAGAGGTTCCGGTTCTGGTCCTGCCGACCAACACCGCAATCTCCTTCCAGTTGGCTTCCGCTGACGTCTCCCACTCTTTCTGGGTGCCGGAGTTCCTCTTCAAGCGCGACGTGTACTCCCACCCGGAGGCTAATAAGTCTCAGCGTGAGTTCCAGATTGAGAGCATCGATAAGGAAGGCGCATTTGTGGGGCGCTGCGCTGAGATGTGCGGTACCTACCACGCCATGATGAACTTCGAAGTTCGTGCAGTCTCCCCCGGGAAGTTCAAGCAGTACCTCGAGTACCGTATTAATAATCCGCAGGCCACCAACGCGGCTGCTCTGGAGTCGATCGGCGAGGCCCCCTACGCCACCTCCACCGCTCCGTTCGTCTCTGGCCGTGAGGATTCTCGCGATGGCGGGAACTTCCTCGACAAGCCCGGCGCCAACGCGGGCAACTAGGAAACGAGGTCAAGAAACATGAAGGTCAGCTCTAAACTCTTGTACGCCCTCACCGCATACATTGGTGCGGCGTCCGTCATCTACATTTTCGCGACCATCTTCGTTGAAGACTCCGGAAACCTGCCGGGTGGCGAGTGGATCGGTATCACCATGCTGGTGATCTCCACTCTCATGACCCTGATGCTCGCGGGCTACTTCCACTTCACTGAGAAGCGCCAAGACATCCTCCCGCAGGATTGGGAGGAAGCAGAAGTGGAAGACGGTGCCGGCACGTACGGCTTCTTCTCCACGAGCTCCATTTGGCCGGCCGTGATGTCTGGTTCCATCTTCGTGCTGGGCGCGGGCATTATCTACATGCACTACTGGATGATTGGCTTCGGTGCGGTTCTGGTTATCTGGTCCACCACCATGCTCAACCTGCAGTACGGCATCCCGAAGGAAAAGCACTAAGTCTTTTTTCCGAGACAACGGTTAGACGGGCCCGCGGTGTGTAGGTTGTCTGCTTCCTACGTACGGCCCGTATAGCGCACAAAAACTTTTCACGCGGCACCCACCTCACTTTCGGTTGAGGCGGGTGCCGCGTGTGTTGTATCTAAGGGCAGCCTAAGAACCTCGGCTGACCTAGGCGCGGTTCTGGGGCATCGTGGCGCCCTGTCCTCATTGAGGGTGGAAGAGGTGAATCTTCAGGCGGATAGCGCCTCCGCATGGGGGTAACTATGGGCGTCGGGACCCAGTTGTGTAACGGTGTGAGATGAATCTCGCCGTTCTTAGGGTGCATTTATGAGAGTTAATAAGCACTGATCCGCTAGCATAAACGCATACTCACTTTCGCCCGCAGAGATAGCAGAGCGCGAGAGAATTGGGCACACGCTGCTGAGATCCTCGACGATCACGCTGCAGGCCCGCTTGGGGGAGTGACTGCCACCGCCGACGGAGGGGCGTCGGATTCGGTTCCAAAAAGTTCCCGGCTCATCGAAAACTTCTTAAATTCTTAGAAAACCCTCGAGCGCGAACTGGGAAAACGGAAAAAGTTGGCGCTATATCGGGGGTAGATGATGAATCTTCCTTAGGAATCAGTCATACTTAGAGGCGTGACGAGCGCAGTAAATAACTCAGGAACGGCAGCAACACAGCGCGTTGCCGCACTGAACCGACCCAACATGGTCAGTGTGGGAACGATCGTGTTCCTGTCTCAGGAATTGATGTTCTTCTGTGGTCTGTTCGCCATGTACTTCGTCTCCCGCGCCAATGGCCAGGGAGTTTCGTGGGACGAGGGAACGGGCCACCTCAATGTCCCCTACGCGATGATGATCACGGCGATCCTTATTTCGTCGTCCTTCACCGCACAGTGGGGCGTTTTTGCAGCAGAAAGGGGTGACGTCTTCGGTCTCCGCCGGTGGTATGCACTGTCTGCGCTGTTGGGCGCGATCTTCCTCGTTGGCCAGGCATACGAGTACTACCACTTGGTCGAGCACGGCTTGACTATTCAGAGCAGTGTCTACGGCTCGGTCTTCTTCATTACGACTGGCTTCCACGCAGCCCACGTCCTCGCGGGCGTTCTGGCCTTTGTGGTTGTCCTGCTTCGTATCGCGAAGTCCAAGTTCACGCCGGCACAGGCAACCGCAGCAATGGCAGTGTCCTACTACTGGCACTTCGTCGATGTTGTCTGGATTGCCCTGTTCGCAACCATTTACTTCATTCAGTAGGCCGTATCGGTCTCGCGCCATTTCTGGCTCTCAACCGCAGTCTGTGACAGGCAGGCGCTAATGCGGCAGGGCAGAAGGAGTGGTCGCGGATCAACAGCCCTTCACTTTCCGAAACCCGAAAAAGGAAAATGATGGATACCACACCACACGATGTTTCTGCGGCGAAGTCCGCGGAAGCAAAGAAGACCCGGACGCGGCGTAAGGCACGCCGTTCCGTCGCGGGTGCTCTTGCACTCACGGTGGGTCTGACTGGCGCCGGCCTGCTGGCTCACGCACTGACCCCCGATGCACAGGTAGCAACCGCCCAAAAAGACGATGCCGCTCTCGTTCAAGAGGGCAAGGACATCTACGACGTAGCCTGCATTACGTGCCACGGCACCAACCTTCAGGGCGTTGAGGGACGCGGTCCTTCCCTGATCGGTGTTGGCGAAGGCGCCGTGTACTTCCAGGTGCACTCCGGCCGTATGCCGATGCTGCGCAATGAGGCACAGGCACAGCGCAAGACCCCGCGCTACAACGAGCACCAGGCACTGGCCCTCGCCGCATATGTTGACGCCAACGGTGGCGGTCCCGGCCTCGTGAAGAACGAAGATGGCACCATCGCCATGGACTCGCTGCGCGGTAGCCACTACGACGGCACTATCGATCCGGCAGACGTCGCCCGCGGTGGCGAGCTCTTCCGACTGAACTGCGCGTCGTGCCACAACTTCACCGGACGTGGCGGTGCGCTCTCCTCCGGTAAGTACGCCCCGGTTCTGGATCCCGCCAACGAGCAAGAGATCTACCAGGCTATGCTCACTGGCCCCCAGAACATGCCGAAGTTCTCTGATCGTCAGCTCTCGCTGGACGAGAAGAAGGACATCATCGCGTACATCAAGTCCACGAAGGAAACCCCGAGCCCCGGTGGTTGGAGCCTCGGCGGCCTCGGCCCAGTGGCTGAGGGTATGTTCATGTGGCTTGCCGGTATGGCAGCGCTTATCGCTGCTGCTCTGTGGATTGGATCGCGCTCATGAGCAAAAACAGCAAAGAATACACCTCGCAAGAACTCGCTGCGATGAGCAACGAGGAGCTCGCCCGTCTCGGAACCGAGCTTGATGACGTCACGGTTGCGTACCGCAAGGAACGCTTCCCTATTGAGAATGACCCCGCAGAGAAGCGAGCCGAGCGCTCGGTCGCTTTCTTCTTCATCGCGGGCATCGTTCTCATGCTCGCCTTCATGGCGATCTACCTCTTCTGGCCGTGGCAGTACAAGGCACTCGGCCAAGAGGGACTGTGGCTTTACACCTTCTACACCCCGATGTTGGGCCTGACTGCCGGTCTGGGCATCATCTCGATGGGTATGGGCGTAGTTACCTATGTGAAGAAGTTCATCCCCGAAGAGATTTCCGTCCAGCAGCGTCACGACGGCGGCTCCGCTGAGGTCGATGCAAAGACCCTCGGCGCGTTGCTCAACGACGCATGGGAGACCTCCACTCTGGGGCGTCGCAAGATGCTCAAGGGTGTCATGGGCGCCGGCGCAGCCGTCGCCGGCCTGGGAATCTTGGCCCCGCTCGGCGGCATGGTGAAGAACCCGTGGAAGCCTCACGAGTTGGGCATCCAGGGTGACGGCACCCTTTGGACCTCCGGCTGGACCCTCTCCGAGCACGGCACCAAGCTGTACTTGGGTCGCGACACCGGCGTGACCGCGGAGAAGCACGATGGGCACTACACCACCCAGGGCGTGACCCGTCTGGTGCGTATGCGTCCCGAAGACCTGTTGGCAGCCTCGATGGAAACGGTGTTCCCGCTTCCTGACGAGTACGTCAACGACGGTGACCGCTACGACAAGCAGGCCATGGTCTACGAGGAGCACATGCACTCGATCCACGGTCCGCGTAACGCCGTCATGTTGATCCGCCTGCGCAGCGCCGACGCTGCCAAGGTGATCGAGCGTGTCGGACAGGAAAACTTCCATTACGGCGACTACTACGCCTACTCCAAGATCTGCACGCACATCGGTTGCCCGACCTCGCTCTACGAGGCCCAGACCAACCGAATCCTGTGCCCCTGTCACCAATCGCAGTTCGACGCTTTGCACTTCGGCAAGCCGGTGTTCGGCCCCGCCGCTCGTGCACTGCCGCAGCTGCCCATTACCGTCGATGAAGATGGTTACCTCGTCGCCGCAGGCAACTTTATCGAGTCTGTCGGACCGGCATTCTGGGAGCGTAAATCATGAGCAATAAACTAGCTGAGCGCGCAGAAGCCATTGACTCTCGCTACAGCGGAGCCGGCTTCCTGCGCACCCAAATTAACAAGGTGTTCCCGACTCACTGGTCCTTTATGCTCGGTGAGATCGCGCTGTACAGCTTCATTATCCTGATCGTCACGGGTGTCTATCTGACCCTGTTCTTCGATCCGTCTATCTCCAAGGTCATCTACGACGGTGCCTACGCACCGCTCAACGGTGTGGAGATGTCTCGTGCCTACGAGACAGCGCTGAACATCTCCTTCGAGGTGCGTGGTGGTCTGTTTATTCGACAGATGCACCACTGGGCCGCCTTGGCCTTCGCGATCTCCATCATCGTGCACATGATGCGTATCTTCTTCACCGGCGCCTTCCGTCGCCCGCGTGAAGCTAACTGGATCATCGGCAGCGTGCTGATGCTGCTGTCCGTCGCCGAGGGCTTCTTCGGCTACTCACTGCCGGACGATCTGCTCTCCGGTGTGGGTCTGCGAATTATGTCCGCCATCATCGTCGGTATGCCGATCATCGGTACCTGGATGCACTGGCTGATCTTCGGTGGAGACTTCCCCTCCGATATCATGCTGGACCGCTTCTACATCGCTCACGTGCTGATCCTGCCGGGCATTATCTTGGCTTTGATCGGTGCACACCTGGCGATTGTCTGGTTCCAGAAGCACACCCAGTTCCCGGGCGCAGGCCGCACCGAGAACAACGTTGTGGGCGTCCGCATTCTCCCGGTGTTCGCTCTGAAGGCCTCTGCCTTCGGCATCATCACCGCCGGTGCTCTGGCCCTCATGGCAGGTATCACCACGATCAACGCCATTTGGAACATTGGCCCCTACAACCCGGCACAGGTCTCCGCTGGTTCCCAGCCCGATATCTACATGCTGTGGACTGACGGTGCTGCCCGTGTCATGCCGGCGTGGGAGCTCTACATCGGTAACCACACCATCCCGGCCGTGTTCTGGGTTGCCATCATGCTCGGCATCCTCGTGGTCCTGCTCTTCGCCTACCCATGGATCGAGAAGAAGATCACCGGCGACGACGAGCACCACAACCTGCTGCAGCGTCCCCGCGACGTACCGGCGCGTACTGGTATCGGCGTGATGGCCTTGGTCTTCTACGGATTGCTGACCGTCTCTGGTGGTAACGACCTCTTCGCTTATCACTTCGATATCTCGCTCAACGCCATGACGTGGGTTGGTCGTATCGGCCTCATCTTGCTGCCGCCGATCTCTTACTTCATCACCTACCGCATCTGCGTTGGCCTCCAACGCGCTGACCGCGAGGTGCTGGAGCACGGCGTGGAAACCGGCGTGATCGTGCGCCTGCCGCACGGCGAGTACGTGGAAGTTCACCAGCCCATCGGTCCGGTGGACGAACACGGACACCAGATTCCGCTCGATTACGCAGGCGCCAAGGTGCCAAACCAGCCGAACCAGCTTGGTTTCGGTGGACACCCGGGTCGCGGCCTGTGGAAGGCCGACAGCGAGGATGTCGCTCGCCGCGCTGCCGAGATCGAGCACGCCAACGAAGAGGAAGAGCGCACCATGCTCGAGAACCTCAACGAGGCTAATCGCCGCGCCGACAAGGATGCCGGCCGCGACTAGCGCCACACCTGAAGTGCATATGCTGTACTGAGACTACTGCGTCATAGAGTTAAGGACCTTCACCCTAGGGGTGAGGGTCCTTCTCTTATGTTCGGGTCACACAAGCGAGGGCCCGCACCCCGCGCCCGCACTCCGCGTGGTGGGGAGAAGCTGCCCGTGGCTACCGTGGTTGGTAGCACGCTCCGCCGGTGGATCACAGGCCCTGCGCGGTAGGGAAGAGGCGCGCACAGCGCTCTTCGGCCCGCCACACCGCCAGCACGCAGTACTGGAGGAACGCTGCCTTCTAGAGAGTGCGGTGGTGCGCCCAGGGGGTGCAACCGAAGCGTTTGCGGCGCTAGTCCTCAGACACAGGAGACCTAGCTTTGATCGCGCTGAGATAACGTTGAGGGCACGATCACGGCCCGATAACGGCCATAGTGGGGAAGGTCACAAAAAATATTTCTGGAGTCCCGAGCGACGGTGGGTAACCCCCACTATCGGTGCAGGATAGGCCTAAAATATGCGAAAAGCCGCAGGTAAAAGAGCCGGTGTTCGAACATTCTGCGGGCGTGTCGCGGCCGCTCCTTTCGATCACCGAATGGTCACTAGAAGATTACGACTTGATAACAGCGCCTAGATTTTGCTGAAAGCTGGACAAGTATCGTTGCCGTTTCGTAACCTAAACGAGACTTCGCGGGACGAAGCAGAGAGTAGAAAACGATCTGGTCGCCACCGACGAACATCTACCGAAAAGAATAAGCCAGACCTAATCCGGCACAGTCTCTGATCGACTCCGATCATGGGGATGCCGCCGGAGCCGGGGAACCACCTAATTATCTGGGGTGAAATTCTCGCAAGAGTGCTCATTATAGAGAGCGCGGCGCGAGGATGGGAGGCCTTCCGGATGCCTAGCCCGTCAGCTAACCCGGCCGGTTCAAACAAGGAAGACGTGGAAAAGTTTCAAATGGGTAATCACAATCGTCGTAGCGCAAGCCGTATCGTTCGCAACGCAGCAGCCGCAACCGCTGTCGCCGCCGGTGCCTCCGCCGCGCTGGCCACTCCGGCTCAGGCCCTCGACATCAACGTGCCGGTCGTTGGCAACGTGTCCGTTCCTGGCGTGCCGAACGTTCCCGGTGTGCCGGCAGAGATCAACAACATCGTTGACACCGGCCAGCTGACCTCTCAGCTGCCCGTGCAGATTCCCGGTCAGGCTCAGGTCGCCCGCTCTGTCGCTCCGGCATCCTCCAACTCCGTTGGTGACCGCATCGTGAGCATCGCTCGCTCCAAGACCGGCGCTCCCTACGTGTGGGGCGCTGCTGGCCCGGATGCCTTCGACTGCTCCGGCTTCACCTCCTGGGTCTACTCCCAGGTGGGCAAGTCCATCCCGCGCACCTCTCAGCAGCAGGCAGCCGCCGGCATCCGCGTGCCGCTGTCCCAGATCCAGCCCGGCGACATCGTTGCCTACTACGGCGGCGCTTCCCACGTCGGTATCTACGTGGGCAATGGCACCATCATCGACGCCATGCAGTCCGGCACTCCGGTGGGCGAGCGTCCGCTCGACTACATGCCGATCCACTCCGTGGTTCGCTTCTAAGAGCCACCGGCTAGACCAGCCGTGACAGCACACCGCAGACCAACGAACGGTCTGCGGTTTTGTCGTTATGGTGGCGCCTCGGCATCCGCTGGGTCGCCGGTGCTCATAGACCCTCTTCGCCCGCCGCCTACGTTTGGGGGTGGGCAAGGCAGTGGCCGTGCCGAGCTGGATAGGCCAATAACTTTCACCACTGTGATTTACTCTAAGCCTCAGTGGCCACATCAAGGTTGGTATTGGCAGAATTTACGCTAAACTTACCTGCTATCTGGGTGTTTGCTCCCTAGGGGAGCAGGAACACCACACAGCGAGGCCCTTGGCCCGCTGTAGCTTTTACTGTGACGCTGATGTTTCAGCGCCGGCACTTCGAACTCGCACGTGGAGAACACATGAAACTCACCAAGCTCGGGCTTATTACCTGCGCCCTAGCCCTATCTGCCAGCAGCATTGCCGCGCCCCTTGCCAGCGCTGACCCCGCCCAGATGGACAGCCTCATTAAGGAGATGGACGCGGTCTCCCACGAGGCCACTGCGAAGAACGAGGAAGTCAAGCAGCTCTCCATCGACATTGACAAGAGCAAGGAGGAGGCGGGTCGCCTCGCGGAGGAGTTCCAGCGCGCTTCTGCAGCTGCGCAAGAAGCAGCCGAGAACGCCGAGAGCATCCGTAGCGATGTGAACCAGGTGGCTAAGGCTCGCTACCGAGGTGCGAGCCTCGATCCTCTTTCTGGTATCTCCTCGGCCCATAACCCGCAGGACGCCATTGATCGCACTGCCTATATGAGCGCTCTGAGTCAGCGTAATGAGCGCATCATTGTGGAATTGCAGGAGGCGCTGCGCGAGGCCGCTCAGGAACACGAGCGTGCCGCCGCAGCCAAGGCGGTGGCTGATTTCCGTCTCGGCGACCTGAAGGCCCAGCGTGCCAAGCTCGAACGTGAGCAGGATGAGCTGAATAAGCGCACCAGCGAGCTGGAGGCGCGTATCGACGCGCTCGAGCCGAGCTTGCGTCAGGCCTGGCAAAATAAGAACGGCCCCATCGAGGGATTCGATCTCGCCGGTATTACCAGCTCGAACCCGGGCGGGATGAGCGCGGTTAATGCCGCGATGAGCAAGCTCGGCGCTCCTTATGGCTGGGGAGCCACCGGCCCCGACGCCTTCGACTGCTCCGGGCTGATGGTGTGGTCCTATGCGCAGCAGGGCAAGTCCATTCCGCGTACCTCCCAGGCCCAGATGGCTGGTGGGACGCCGGTCTCTCGTGATCAGCTGCAGCCGGGCGATATCGTGGGCTACTACCCCGGAGCCACCCACGTGGGCATGTACATCGGCGATGGCAAGCTGGTTCACGCCTCGGATTACGGTATTCCCGTGCAGGTCGTCTCCGTGGATTCGATGCCCTTCTACGGCGCGCGCCGCTACTAATACCGTCCGGCCTCTCTTCACGCCACCGTCCTCTCCGGGAGGATCGCGTGGTGTGATTTTTTTAGGCCCCACGGTGCGGCCTAGGGTGCGTCGCTAGAATGGGGTGACTATGGGCCGCACGCTGCTTGTTACCAATGATTTCCCGCCCACAGTCGGCGGGATCCAGTCCTATCTCCGTGATTTCGTCTCCTATCTCGACCCCGCGGAGATCGTGGTGTTGGCCTCCACACAAGACGCTGCGGTGGCCGCGGCATGGGATGCGCAGGCCGAGTACACGGTGGTGCGCTGGCCTCGCCGGGTCATGCTGCCCACCCCAGGGCTCAAGGCGGAGATGTGTCGTCTCATCGCGCTCTACGACATCCACACCGTATGGTTTGGGGCCGCGGCTCCACTCGCGGTGCTCGGCTCGGCGGCGCGGGCGGCTGGGGCCCGCCAGGTGGTGGCCACCACCCATGGCCATGAGGTCGGGTGGTCGATGCTGCCCGGGGCCCGGCAGATTCTGCGGCGCATTGGCCGTTCCGCTGATGTGATTACCTATATCTCCGACTACACCTTGGGCCGGATCCGCCCAGCACTGGGCCCCCATCCCTGCTATGAGCCCTTGCCCTCAGGCGTGGATCCCGAGCTATTTCACCCCCTGAGCGAGACGCAGCGGCAACAGGTGCGCGCCCGCTATGGATTTGGCGATGAGCCGCTGATCATCTGTATCTCGCGGCTTGTGCCCCGTAAGGGGCAAGACCAGTTGGTCCGCGCTATGCCGCGTATCCTTGCCCGCCACCCCGAGGCGCGGCTCGTACTTGTCGGCACCGGCTCTTATGAGAAGAAGCTGCGCACGCTTATCGACGCCAACTCCCTTGGCAGCGAGCGCATCCACCTCATGGGCCAGCTTGAATTCACCGAGATGCGGCAGCTGCTTGCTGCCAGTGATGTCTTTAGTATGCCGGCGCGTACCCGCGGCAAAGGCTTGGACGTCGAGGGACTCGGTATCGTCTACCTCGAGGCCCAGGCCTGCGGGGTGCCGGTGGTAGCAGGCGACTCTGGCGGTGCGCCAGAGACCGTGACCAAGGAGACCGGCATCGTGGTCGATGGCCGCGATATCGACAGCCTGGTGGATGCGCTAGTTCATGTGCTCGATGATGACGTCCTGCGCAGCACAATGGGCGAGCGGGGCCGTGCCCATGTGCTGGAGCACTGGGCGTGGCCGATTATGGCGGCACGGCTGCAGCGTATTCTTTGCTCATCCAGCGATTAGAGTGGCGCAGTCTGGCGCATATATACTGGGTGAGTTTTAACGTCTAGAGACGGGACCTATAGAGCTTCCATTATGTCTGCCACCCACTCCATCGGTTTCGATATCGGCGGTACCAACCTTCGCGGCGCCGTAGTGACGCCCGAGGGGCGCATTATCGACTCGGCACAGGTTCCCACCCCGTCCACCCAGCGTGGGCTCGACGAGGCGATTGCGTATGTGGTCACGTCTCTGCGTTCTCGCCACGATGTGGGGGCGGTGGGCCTGGCTGTCGCCGGCTTTATTGATCCCGATTGTGAGCGGGTGCGTTTCGCCCCGCATCTGCCGTGGCGCGATAAGAATGTGCGCGCGGATATCGAGCGGCTCATTGACCTGCCCGTTGTGCTCGAGCACGACGCCAATGCTGCCGCGTGGGGCGAGTACCGTTTCGGTGCCGCCCGCGATGTGCAGACGTGGGTGCTATTTGCTATCGGCACTGGGATCGGGGCGACGCTCATGCATAACGGGGAAATTTATCGTGGCGCTTTCGGCACTGCCCCCGAGTTTGGTCACATCACGGTGGTTCCCGATGGGCGCCGCTGCCCCTGCGGCAAACGGGGCTGTTTAGAGCGTTATTGCTCGGGCACGGCGCTGCCGGATTTTGCCAAGGAGATCATCGGCTCCGGTGAGTTCGAGGATTCGAGGTTTGTGCGCCGCTTCCGCTCGCAGGCTGATGAGCTCACCGGCAGGCGGATTATGCAGGCGGCCTGTAATGGTGATCCTGCCGCGCTGAAGGTGGTGGAGCACTTTAGCCATTGGCTAGGAGAGGGGCTGGCCATTGTCGCCGATATCCTCGACCCCGAACTCATTGTGGTCGGCGGTGGCGTGGCCAAGGATTCCCCACTGTATCTGGAGGCCGCGAAGCAGCGCTTCGCGCGGCGCATTGTGGGCGCCGGATACCGTCCGCTCGCCGATATTAAGACGGTGGAGCTGGGCTCGGATGCTGGCATGATTGGCGCCGCCGATCGGGCGCGCACCCGTTTCCTCGCCCCAGTGGAGTGATTCTGTGCGCACCGAGGGGCTCCCCGCGGCGAAACTTCGGGACGTGAAGGCTAGTTTCTACTAACCTATACTTACGGTCCTCCTGGGAGGACAGATCATGCATTCACCGGCGCCGAGCCGTGGTGTGCCCCGTGCAGGGCAGATCATCTGCAGCGCCCCATTTGCTAGGGAAGTCGCACATGAAAAACAAGTGGTACTGGGTGTTTAAGAACATCCTCATCGGACCCTTCCTGCGGGTGTATAACCGCCCAGAGATCGAAGGCAAGGAGAATATCCCAGCGAGTGGCTCTGCGATCATCGCCTCTAGCCATCAGTCCGTGATGGACTCCTTCTTCTTCCCGCTGCTGTGCGACCGTGAGATCACCTTCCTCGCCAAAAACGAGTACTTCACCGGTACTGGTCTGGTGGGCAAGATCCAGCTGTGGTTTTTTACCTCGCTACGCCAGGTGCCGATCGACCGCACATCTGAGGATGCAGCCGCTAACGCTATTGCTGCGGCCCGTAAGGTGTTCGATCGCGGAGACGTGCTCGGCGTCTACCCCGAGGGCACCCGGTCGCCGGATGGTCGCATCTATCGCGGCAAGACCGGCATGGCCCGCACCGCCTTGGAGTGCCAGCAGCCCATCGTGCCGGTGGCGATGATTAATTCCCGCAAGGCCAATCCCATTGGCTCGTGGATTGTGCGCCCCGCCAAGGTATGGATGAAGGTTGCCCCACCGATCGACCCTATCGCCTTTGTGCAGGAGCGCGGCCTAGACCCCGATAGCTATGAGGCCGCTCGCGCGCTCACCGACCACATCACGGCCCTGTTCTCGGAGATGTCCGGCTATCCCTATGTGAACCTCTACGCCGCCGATGTCAAAGAAGCGCTCGCTGCGGGCAAGGGCTATCCGGAAGGGGCAGAACTTCCCGCCAATTGGGAGGGCTAAGACAGCTATTTTTAGGTTACGCTAAGGTGGCATAGTTTAACTTTTTTGAGCGGCGTCGATAGGGTTAGGGCAGTCCTGCACAACCCCCTATCGGCGCCGCTGCTGCATGCGCACTCGCGGTGATCGTGTCGGGGAGCTGAGCGTCGATAAGCGCGCTCGTCGATGAAGAGGCACGAGGGAGAAAGTGAAGGGCGCATGATGCAGAATCAGCCTGCCGCGCGATATAACGCTGCTGATGTGGAACAGCAGATGGAGCCGGATGCCACCGGCCACGGGATGCCACATATGCATGAGCGCACGGTGGTGAAAGAGCGCCTGAAGTGGCCCGATGCCGCGAAGGGGCTGTCCATTGTGGGGGTGGCGCTGCTGCACGTGTGCTTAGAGGTGCCCTATGGTATGGACACCTGGCTGGCGGAGCTCAACCATCTGCTGGATCCACTGCGCATGCCGCTATTCTTCTTGGTCTCCGGCTACTTCTCGGCGAAAGTGCTGCGCTTTTCCCTCCGCGAGGTCTTCACCAAACGTATCTGGTTTTTCTTTCTGCCCTACCTGGTGTGGATGCCCATTTATTTGTTCATCAAAGAGTATGAGATGGTGCGCTTCGCCGACTTTGAGCACCGCGGGACGGGGTGGGTATTCGATAGCGTGCTCCGCGGCGAGGGCATGTACTGGTTCCTGTATTGCTTGGCCGTGTTCTGCCTCTGGGCATGGGCCACTCGTCGGCTGAGCAATGGGGTGGCAGTGGCCGCCTCCTTTAGCCCGGTGCTGCTGCAGCTCACCCCCGTGAGCGCGTCGATTGTGCTGCATTTCGCGCAATATCTGCCCATCTACATGATCGGACTGCGCTACCGTTTCGCCATCACTTGGATTGCCCGCAGCTGCGCCAAGCCGCGCTTCATTGCGGCCTATGCACTCAGTGGGCTGGCAGCCTATGCGGCGCATGAATGGTGGCTGGACTCGGCTCGCTCTGAGGCGATCATGGACATACCCGTGCGCGAGGAAGGCATGTGGGGATGGAACACTGAGTTCATCGACCTCATCGAGGGGCTGATGTGGCGGCTCTGGCTGCTGCCCACGGCCATTTTGTTGGCGGTGGCGCTCGCTAGCGTGCCGCTGCTGTTTTCCGCACTCGCTTTCGTCGGCCGCCACACCCTCGTGGTCTACATCGGTCACCCTATCGCGATCTCCGTGCTCTTCGGCATGCTCTTTCGCTACCGTGAGGACGTGCTCATTGAACCGGGTAACGGGCTCCTAGCCAGCCCATCGCTCTGGGTGATCGGCGTGTTCATCGTGGCTATGGCCGCCTGCTATGTCTTCTACCTGCTCTCTCGTATACCAGTGATCGGCTGGACTCTGGCGCCGCCGGCGATCGATCCGATGATTGCAGGCCGCAGGGATGCGAGGAAGAATCATCCGGACAACAACGCCGAATCGGCCGCGGCCGTCCACCACCAACACTCCTAGTCGCGGGCGTGTGGCCGGCTGTGGCGAGGGTGGCTATACCCCCGCTGAGCACGTGGCGCGCTGGTGTGCTTAGACTGAAATAACACTTCGAGTACGTTCGCCTTTCTGTGCTCTGTCGGCTTCTCTTAACCGTGCAGCGCGCAAACGGCCACGCTCGCGCCGGGGCACACGAGTTTCCGGGGCGTAGAAAGCAAGCAGACAACCACCGTGCGATTCTTCTACGACACCGAGTTTATTGAGGACGGGACCACCATCGAGCTGGTCTCCATCGGGATTGTTGCCGAGGACGGCCGTGAATATTACGCCGTGTCGAGCGAGTTTGATCCGCGCTCAGCCAATGACTGGGTGCGCGCGCACGTGCTCGACAAGCTGCCGGAGCGCGGCAGCCGCGAGTGGAAAACGCGGGCCACCATCCGCCACGAGGTCTTTGAGTTCCTCACCCATGACGGCACGCGCCCCGAATTGTGGGCCTGGGTGGGCGCCTATGACCACATTGTGCTCGCGCAGCTCTGGGGGGATATGCGGGGCCTGCCACGGCAGCTGCCGCGCTTTACCCGCGAGCTGAAGCAGTACTGGGAAATGGCTGGTAGACCGCAACTACCCGCCGTGCCGAGCGCAGTACACGATGCGCTTGTCGACGCTAGGCATAACCGCGCCAAGTTTCTTATCTGCACCAACGCCATGCCGCTGGGCCTCGATGGGGCGGCTCAGTCCATCTCGCGCCGAAAGTAGCATCCGCCCCGCTCTGCTGGGGTAGGCAAGGGGAGGGAAGAATAGTTCGGTGTGCTAAGAATAAACGTGTGAGTTGGAGTGTAGATATATCAGAATCCGAGCTGCCCGATCTTCCCCCGCTGCCTGCGGGCATTCGGGAGCGTTTCGACGATGTCGTGGCGCGCCCAGCCAAGCAGCAGCCATCGTGGAACGAGAAGGAAGCCCTTGCGGTGCGCAAGATCCTCGAGTCTGTGCCGCCGGTGGTGCTGCCACCGGAGATTCACCTGTTGAAGAACCAGCTGCGTGAAGTGGCGCTTGGTAATGCATTCCTGCTGCAAGGCGGCGACTGCGCCGAAACCTTCGAGGCCAATACTGAGCCGCACATCAAGGCGAATGTGAAGACCCTGCTGCAGATGGCGGTCGTATTGACCTATGGCGCTTCCACCCCGGTGGTGAAGATGGCCCGTATTGCTGGCCAGTACGCCAAGCCGCGCTCCCAGGATCTCGATGCCAATGGGCTGCCCAATTACCGTGGCGACATCGTCAATGGCGTGGAGGCAACCCCTGAGGCGCGCCGCCACGACCCGGCCCGCATGATCCGCGCATACGCAAACTCCTCGGCCGCGATGAACTTGGTGCGTGCCCTTACTGCCTCCGGCACGGCGGATCTGTACCGCCTGACGGAGTGGAACCGCGAGTTCGTGGCTCAATCGCCGGCTGGTGCCCGCTATGAGGCCCTGGCGCGGGAGATCGAGCGCGGACTGAGCTTCATGCAGGCCTGCGGTGTCTCCGACGAGTCCCTGCGCCAAGCCAATATCTTCTGCTCCCACGAGGCGTTGCTGGTGGATTATGAGCGCGCCATGCTGCGTCTCGGCCAGGACGAAAACGGCGACACCGGACTCTACGATCTCTCCGCGCACCAGCTGTGGATCGGTGAGCGCACCCGCGGCATCGACGATTTCCACGTCAACTTCGCCGCGTTGATCTCTAACCCCGTGGGCATCAAGCTGGGCCCGAAGACCAGCCCAGAAGAGGCCGTTGCCTACGCCGAGAAGCTGGATCCGAACAAGGAACCGGGGCGTTTGGCCATGGTGGCCCGCATGGGGCACGACAAAGTGCGCACCGTGCTGCCCGGAATCGTCCGCGCCGTGGAAGAAGCCGGCCACAAGGTGGTGTGGCAGACCGATCCGATGCACGGCAACACCCACACCTCCTCGAATGGGTACAAGACCCGCCACTTCGACAAGGTGCTGGATGAGGTGCAGGGCTTCTTCGAGGTGCACCGCGCCCTCGGCACCCACGCCGGCGGCATCCACGTGGAGCTCACCGGAGAAGACGTCACCGAGTGCCTGGGTGGCGCCGAAGACATCACTGATATCGATCTGCCCGGTCGCTATGAGTCGGCCTGCGATCCGCGGCTGAACACCCAGCAGTCCTTGGAGCTGTCTTTCCTCGTCGCGGAGATGCTGCGCAACCAGTAGCGTCCTGCTCGCGACACGCCCACGGCCCGCCTTCCTGATACAGGGAGTGCGGGCCGTTGTGTTGTGCGGGCTGGGCGCTAAAGGGCCGTGAGTTCGATGGTCACGTCCCCGCGGGAGGAGTCTCTGCTCAGTCCAGGGAGGGGACTTTGGGCGATCACGCGATCATCGTCGTCTAGCCCCGAGGTATCCACCGCGAAGCCGTCCTTGGTAAGTTGTTTCACCGCATCGGATACCCGCTTGCCCAAAACACTCGGGATCTTCACCTTCGACGCCACCTCCACGGAGACGGTGGGGTTGGACGGATCCAGGCCGGAGCCGGGGGAGGGGCTCACCGCCACCACTTCATCGACCACGCGGCCGGTCTGCGATACATAGGAGGCATCCCGGACGCTGATACCGGCGTCGGAGAGGACGTCTTTCGCCTCGTCGAGGCTCAGCCCAGTGATCTTCGGTACCTTGATGGCATTCGACATCACCAGGATCACCGAGTCGCCGCGGTTCAGCGAGGTACCGGAGGAGGGGATGGTCGATACCGCCTCGTCTGGGTCCACGCCCTCGTCGTATTCCTTGCGCACGTCGGAGACCTTCAAGCCGGCCCGCTTGAGCATAGCGCGGGCAGAGTCTTCGCTGCGGCCGCGAATGTCCGGTACCTCGACGGGGGCGGGGCCTTTGGACAGAATCACCGATACCGCCGATCCCACCTTCACCTCGGTGCCGGGGGAGGGAGAAACGTCGAGGACTTTGCCGGCGGGAACGGTGTCATCATAGGCGGCCTCGCCCAGCTCCCACTCCAAGGTGCGGTCGGTGACCGCCGCCTCGTATTTCAGCGGATCGTGGTCTTGGGGGATGGCGGGGACGGTCGGCTTGCCACGGGAGAGGAGTACCACGACATCATGACCGCGTGGTACTCGCTCGCCAAAAGGGGGCTGGGTATTCACCGCCTCCCCAGCCGCGGCCTCGTCGTCATAGATCTCGTCGGTACTTACCGAAAAACCAGCCTCCTGCACGGTCGCTACGGCCTGTTCTTGGTCCATGCCGAGGACCGAGGGGATATCGCCGTAGCGTCCGGAGCCGAACCACCAACCGCCCACGGCCACCGCTGCGGTGGTGAGGGCAATCACCACCAGCCATACCCAAAAACCGATGCCGCGGCGATTACCGGCGGGCCGAGACGGGCGTGAGGGCGCTGCCGACGCAGCGGGGGCTGGGGGATTATCAGGGGCATCGG